>CAZXDD010000289.1:0-9563 GCA_964639415.1 uncultured Armatimonadia bacterium | reverse complement strand
CGCCTCACCCCTCCTCATACACCCTCGCAATCGCCGGATTGCACGTCACCCTCCTCACCGGCAGCACCACCTCGGCACCGGCGTCCACCTCGGGCAGCTCCGTCACGTCCAGGCAGCACTGGTCCATGGAGATCCGGCCCAGCAGCGGCGCTCGCCGGTCTCCCACGCGGGCGTAGGGCAGGCGATCCGTGCGGCCCCGCCTACCGTCTTGCTCGCGCACGAAGCCCTTGAGCACCGTGCGCAGGCGCCCTGTCACCGACTCGGGAACCATCCCCAACCCGTGGGCGAACCCTACCGGAACCGTGGCCACCCGCGTCCTGCGGCCGCAGCGAAACTCTCCGCCGTAGCCGATGCGCATACCCTGCTGAAGCGTGTGCACCGCCACGATGTGGCTGCGCAGCTCGAAGGTCGGGCGCAGGTCGAGGGTGCGCTGCTGCTGCGGGATATGGTCCGGGTACTGGCCGTACAGCAGCGTGCCGATACGCACCATGTCCAGGTGGTTGTCCGTGGCCTCGCAGTACAGGCCGCTGGCGGCGGCGTGGAACATCAGGCGGCGCTCGGTGGCCTCCTTGAGGGCGTCGAACATCACCGCGGCATAGGCCTTGAGGCTGGAGCCCGCTCCCGCCCACTCCATGGCCGGGAGCGCCACCGCGGAGCCGGGGGGCCCGAAGTGGGCGTAGGTGCCGCCGATTTCGATCTGCGGCCAGGGCTCGGCGGCCGAGACGACGTCCACCAGGGGCTCGTCGCCACCCATGCGGCCGAGGCCCAGGTCCTGGTACACGTGGGCCCTCGCCACCGCGCCCTGACGCTCCGCCTCACGCTGCAGCGCCATCACCTGGGCCGAGGAGACCACGGTGCAGGTGAGGCTGTGCTCCACGGCGGCCCGCACTTCGTCGCCGCTTGCGGGCATGAAGACCAGCACCGGAGCGCGGATGTCGGCCTCCCGCAGAGTCACACCCTCGTCCACCGTGCTGACGCCCAGCCACTGCGCTCCGGCCGCTAGACAGGTGCGGGCCACCGGCACCATGCCGTGGCCGTAGGCGTTGGCTTTCACCACCGCGCACAGGCGAGCGCCGGGCTTCAGGCCGCCCAGTACCTGCCGCGCATTGTGGGCGACGGCGTCCAGGTCCACGGCGACGTACGTTGTGGGCCGGCTATTCACCTGAGAGTCTCCTCCGGGCTTCGTCTGCGGCGCGGGGCGCTCAGAGCGGTCTCGCAAATCAGCCCGAGCACGACCAGCACCAGCAGCGGCAGGGTGATATTGACACGGGTCAGGGTGGCCCGGCGCAGGTGCTCTTCCACCTGCTCGGGGCGCAGGATCGGCGCCTGCGGCGCCTTCAGTCGCTGCCTCAGTTCCGCCCCGGCGATGCGGGTCGGGTCGCTCTCCAGAGGGCTCACGTTGGCGGCGAAGCGTGCGGTTGCCTCCCGGTGCCGTTCGCGCCAGCGGGCGGTGTAGACCCCCGGCCTGTCGGGCACGAAGTGCCACCGGCCTCCGGCGGCCCCGACCCTATGGACCTCCCCGTCGGGTCCGGTGACGGTGGCCAGCGGCCCGGCGCCCTCGGGGACGCGGGCCCGGAGCACATGACCGACGAACCAGTCCGGCCAGACGGGCCGTACCGGCCCCGTGGCATCATAGCACAGACGGTGCATCAGCGGCACATAGGCGGGCAGGAACGGAGCGTCGCTCCAGCGCTCGCCTATGGAGCTGTTGAAGAGCAGACAGTGGCGGTCGGGGTCGAGGGTGCCCACGATGGCCGGCGCACCGTCGGAGAACCGGGCCAGCACCCGGGCGTCGTCGGCCCCCGGGAGTGACCGGTAGCGGGTGAAGCGCAGCTCCAGCAGGTCGCCGGCAAGGGGGCTGGCGAAGGGCTCCAGGGGTGGGCCGGCGGTGTCGATATCCGACAGCGAGAAGGGCTCTTGCTCCGGGGCGGCCACCACGTCCCCCATGCGCACCGGCGCACCCAGAAGGCCGCGGAGCATCTCGGGAGTGTAGCTCGTCTCCGGTCCGGTGAAGAGCAGCACTCCACCGCCGCGGGCATGGTGGCGCAGGATGTGCTCGGTCTGCGGCGCCGAAGGCGTCCGGGCCACCACCACGAGGTCCGTCTCCGACAGGTCAGACAGGTCGGAAACCAACTGCGGGCGGATGTGGGTCTCCGCCTGCGGCCCCGGATTGAGCGCCAGGGACAGGAACCTCGCCTCGGCCTGCGTGGCGAGGATATCCACGCGCAGCTTCTCGCGAACGTGTACCACGGCACGAAACACGTCGTCGGCGGGGAAGCCGTCCGGTGGCAGGGCGACGCTCAATTGCACCTCACCGGAGCCCCGCGGGCGGAGACGAAGGGGCGTGGCGTGCCGTCCGGGGGCCGCCGGAGTCGCCCGGCCAGGCAGGGCACGGCCGTCCTCCTCCGGCGAGAGGTCGAGCGTCTCGGCCTCCGCGGTGGTCTCCCCCCATACCTGCGTGACGACCTCCAGCTCCAGCGGGCTGCCCCGAAGAGGGCAGGCGCCGATGGGGTGCAGGTCGGTGACGGCGTGGTTGGTGGGCGCGAGACTCCCGACGTCCACGATCACCGGCGGCTGGGGGAGGGGCTCGTCGAGCGGGCTGAGAAAGCCGGTGGCCTGCATGTCGGTGATCAGGAGCCACAGGCATTCGGGGTCGGCGAGGAGCGGCACGTCGCTGCGGTTCAGGGCACCCGGGAGGTCTCCGGGGGATGAGCCGGGCCTCAGCCGCCGCAGATCCGTGTCGCCCGCCAGGGGGCGCAGGTGGCGATCGGCCTCGAACAGATCAACCTGTGTGCTTTCGGGCAGGCTGCGAACCGAGGATCGGGCCACAGCGATGGCGCGATCCATCGCCGACTGCTCCCCATCCAGCCGGGCCATGGAGGCCGACACATCGATGACCACCGCCAGGCGCCGGTCGGGTTGCAGCAGGGAGGCCGGCGGGCCGGACTGCACCACCGGACCGGCCAGGGCCAGGCTGAGCAGGGCGATGAGCAGCATGCGCAGGAGCAGGATAAGCAGGTCGCGCACCCGCAGATAGCTGCGCTGCTGCTGCTGTGCGGCACGGATGAGACGGAGGGAGGGGAACTGGACGCGACGCGGGCGCCTGCGACCCCACAGGTGGATGACAAGAGGGAAGGCCGCCGCCAGGGCGCCCCAAAGCAGGAGCGGATTGAGGAAGCTCATGGGCGGCGGGGCCCCGCATCACGAAGGTGCGCGGTGAGCGACGGGCCATCGGGCCCGCGGCGCGGACGGCTCCTGGGCATGCTCCCACAGGCCGGCATCAGGGGGTCTCGCCACTTCCCTCCAGGGCGGCGATGGCGCGGCCGATCTCGCTCAGGGCAAGCAACTCGGCCCCGAGAGCCTGGTGTACGTAGCCGGCCATGGAATCGCGGCGGCCGGGCTCGGCGAGCCTCAGGGCGGGGTTGCGCTCGTCGCCGTTGGCACCGCCCCAGGTGGCGTCCCAGCGCCGGCACCAGAAGTCGAAGGCCTGGTTGTACAGATCGGCGGCGGCCAGTACGTGTTCGCGGGCGGGAGGCTCCAGAAGCTCGGCACGCCGGCGTAGATACGCCGCGGTGCAGAGCCGGCTCTCCGTGATCTGCGCCAGTGGATCGGCCAGCCACATCACCGTGGCCGTCCAGTCATGGGTATTGTCCAGCAGGTCGGCCGCGAGGGCACTCATCCCCCGGATCCCCGCGGGTCTGTCTCCGTCCCCCGTCTCATGCGCCTTGACCAGCAGACCGGCCATGGTGCTCACCAGCAGTGCCTGCGCGTCCACCGGCGAGCCGCCGTCGACGATCACCGCCAGCTCACGGAAGTCCCTGCGGAAGCCATCGGAGAAGGCCGTGCGCCGGACGGCCCCGAAGCTCGGGCCAAGAGTGTCGAAGTACGCCACGGGCTCGTCGCGTGAGGTGTCGTAGCCATAGAACAGACCGCCGGCGCCGTAGTCGGAGATGACCGGGCGATCCGCGGCGATATTGCTCAGGATGAACTCCCAGGCGGCTCGGGCCGCGTAGATCCGCTCCTCCTCTGTCCGGGCCTCGGGCCAGGCGAAGAACTCCAGCCGCTTGCCGTACATCTCCACACCGCGGGACAGAGTGCCGCGCAGCAGCGAATCGCCCGCAGGGGCCTCGGGTGCGTAGGAGAAGCCGCCCGACCAGCCGCTGACGACACACAAGTCGGCATAGCCCACCCTGACCCCGGAGTACACCAGGGCCTGGGACAGTGCCCAGGGCAGCGCCGCCCGGCGCTGGAGCTGCTCCACACCGAGGCCCACGTCGATGGCCGTCACGGCCTCGATCGTCTTGCGGGACACACGATCTGCCTGCGCGCCGTGGCCGCAGAGCAGTGCCAGGACGATGATTGCCAGTAGCCGCTGTCGCCCGGTCATGAGCAGGCCACCTCTTTGGGAATAGCGCAGTCCTCGAGGCTATTCGGCTCCGGGGGATGGAAGTCCTCCACCTGCGCCCGGACTGAACCGACGCTCGCGCGCCCCGGGGGCCACTTCGGCCGCGCGTCGTGGGAGGGGGCGCTGCGACGTGCCGTCGCCTTGGCAGAGCCCGGGATGGGTGCGTGGCGGGCCGCGCGGAGGTGAACCATGCGACCCGGGCGAATACGATCTCTTCGGAATACCCTCCACCCATCGTCGACGGCGGCCGGCCGGAGTGTCGCGGCGAGTCTACCACCATCAACATGCGAGACTCAAGACTGGCGCCCTACCTCCTGGTTGCTCCCGCGGCGCTGTTCTTCGCCATCTACGTGCTGTACCCCATCGTGCACACCTGCACCTTGAGCACCTACGCGTGGAGCACCGTGCAACCCGTCAAGCAGTTCGTCGGGCTGCAGAACTACTCCCGGTTGCTCGGAGACGAGCACTTCCTCACGGCCCTGAAGAACAACCTCCTGTTCGTGGTGCTGTCCATCGTCGGCCAGCTCCCGCTGGCTTTGCTGCTGGCCGTCCTCGTCGGGTCCGTAAGCCGCCTGCACCGCTTCTTGCGCACCCTGTTCTTCGCGCCCTTCATCGTGCCCATCGTGGCCGTGGGCCTGATCTGGAAGGCCATCTACAATCCCAGCTTCGGCGCCTTGAACGCCGTTCTCGTCCATCTGAGCCCGGTATTCGAGAACCAAAGCTGGCTGTCGGACCCGTCGTGGGCCGTGATCTACGCCATCATCTTCGTCTCCTGCTGGCGGTTCACCGGTTTCCACATGATGGTGCTCCTGGCGGGTCTGCAGGCCATTCCCGACGAGCTGTACGAGGCGGCCAGAATCGACGGGGCCGGGGCATGGCAGGCCTTCCGGTCGGTGACGCTGCCGCTGATGCGGCGCATGATCGCGGTGGATGCGCTGCTGATAGCGGTGGGCTCGGTGAAGATTTTCGATCTCAACTGGGTCATGACCCAGGGCGGTCCCAATCACGCCAGTGAGGTCCTGGCGACGTACATGTACACCTGCGGCTTTTCGAATGACCGCATGGGCTACGCGGCGGCCATCGCCACGGTCATGCTGCTTCTGACGCTGCTGGCTACGCTGGTCTACGTGCGCGGCACCAGCGGCGAGGAGGCCGGGGAGCTATGAGCCGGCGCACCCCGCTCTCCATCGTACGCGACGGCCTGGTGATTGGGGCCGCGGTGGTGTTCATGGCCCCCGTCCTGTGGTCGCTGGTGAACGCCTTCAAGTCCCACACGGACATCCGGATGTACCCGTGGGCATTGCCCGAGAGCATCGTCTGGCAGAACTTCGTCGCGGCCTGGCAGGGCGACATGGGGCTGTACCTGCTCAACAGCGTGGTGGTTACCTCTCTGGCGGTGCTGGTCATCCTCGTGCTCTCGGCCCCGGCGGCCTACGCCTTCGCCCGCCTGCGGTTCCGCGGCTCCGGGGCGCTCCTGGCATTGATTATGAGCGGGTTGCTCATCCCGGTGCATGCCGTCCTGGTGCCCCTGTACCAGTTCAACCCGGGCTCCCTGCTTCTGCGCAGGCTGGCCGAGCACTCGGCGGCGCTGACCTGGGGGGCGCAGCGGTTCGGCGACTGGGTGGCCGTCCTTGGCCCCTACATCGCCTTCGGCCTGCCCCTGACGGTGCTCTTGCTGCGCAGTTACTTCCTGTCGATCCCCCGAGAGCTCAGCGACGCCGCGGTGATCGACGGTTGTGGTCATCTGCGCACACTGTGGAGCGTGTTCCTCCCCGTGGCCAGGCCCGCCATCGCTACGGTCGCCATCTTCCAGGCGGCGTGGATCTGGAACGAGCTGGTGCTGGCAATGGTGTTCATCGACGAGCCTTTGCAGCGCACGCTGACCATCGGCCTGATGAGCTTCCAGGGCGAGCACGCCACAGACTGGGGAGTGGTCCTGGCGGGGGTGTTCATGGCGGTGGTGCCGGTGCTGATCCTGTACTTCGTCTTCCAAAAGCACATCATCAAGGGGCTGACGGCGGGGGCGGTGAAGTGAGGCGGCGGGGGATGCGCCCCCCGTGGATTGCCGCCCGCGAACGGACGGGGCCTGCCCGACGCTCCGGGCAGGCCCCTCTGACTGGTCAGCTCGGCGGTCACTCGTCCGGGAAGATGTCCACCGGGCGTCCGGGCATGGACTTCACGTGCCCATCCACGAAGGCCACATTGGTGAAGCTCCACTTGGGCATGTTGTGCACGAAGGGGGCGCCCTGGTTCCAGTAGAAGGCCCCGAAGACGTCGCTCCACATCCACAGGTTCGTGCTCGAGGCCAGAGTCAACTGCCGCGCGGGGTGGCTGGCCAGGAAGGGGCCGGTGTGGGCGTGGATGCCGTACATCGACCAGTAGTAGTAGCCGATGTTGCCTGCGGCCCAGTTGTCCTCGGTGGGGGCCAGCGAGGCGTTGTAGGCAACCAGTACCGCGATCGACGGACAGTAGAATATCTGCCGGTTCTTGACGTACGGCTCCAGTGCCTGCACCACGTTGGGTATCGGGTTGCCCTGGGTGGCGGCCACCGGGAGAAGCTCGTCGTAGTCCTGCCCGTACATCATGGCCGCCAGGGCAAGCTGCTTGAGATTGCTGAGGCAGGCGCTGCGACGGGCCTGTTCCCTGGCCCGGCCGAAGACCGGAAACAGGATCGCGGCCAAGATCGCGATGATGGCGATGACCACCAGCAGCTCGATGAGGGTGAAACCTCTGCACGTTGTCCGCATGCCTGTGCCGTCCTCTCGTGTCTTGATCCGTGTCGCCGAAGCGCGCGGGCCGTTTCGCCCAACGGCGCTTTGCCGGCACGATTCTAGACATGAAGAGGTAAGCATGCAGCAAGGCCGCGGGATGAGATCGGCATGAGGCGGTGAGGTTTGGGGAACGCGGCCGGCCCGCCGCACGCAACTGCCCTACCTGTCGCTGACCAGCCTCAGATAGTCGGAAAGAGCCTGGATATTGCGCTCGAAGGTCTCCATGACGATCCTGTCCCCGGTGATCCAGCGCCCCTGCTCGTCCTGAGCCTCCAGCACCTGCCGCACACGCTCCTCCATCCCTCGGGCCCGGGCGAGCTTGTCCTCCGCCGATGCCGGCTGAGGAGCCGTCTGCGCCATGTACTTGGCCAGTCCCACCTGAGTGATGGCGCTGTACTGCTGCTCCACCGCCGCCGGGAAGTAGCCCCCCTTGAAGCTGTAGTGATCCGGGCAGTTACTGCCGTCATAGGTCAGGAAGTACGTGTTCGCCGTCATGTACAGCGGTCGGTTGGTACCAAGCTCGTAGAACCGCGCCCACTTTCCCCGGTCCTCCCCCTGGAGCTCGGAGCGCTTGTACCAGTCCAGCGCGGCCGGGATCGGCTGCAGGTACTGCCCGTCGCCGGTGAACAGCGCGATGGCCAGAAGCAGGCGCATCACGCCCCCGGATTCCCCGGCCGTCACCGCGGGGGGCTCGAACCGTCGCGCCCAGGCGGGCTTCATGTCGTGGTCGTACTGCTGGGCCCAGGCCCGCTGTGGCTCCGGGAGCTGGGCCTCGATGATGAACCGACCGCAACGGAGTACCGACTCGCGGTACCTCTCGTCACCGTAAGTCTTGTGCGCGATCATCATCACATCGCAGCAGTCGGCGATGGTGTTGTCGTTGAAGGTCCAGAAGTCGCTATAGCCCCTCCCCGTTAGCGGGTACACCTGCGGCCAGCCCCCGGTGTCTCCCTGGGCCTCGAGGTGAAACTCCAGGGCCGCCAGAGCCGCGTGGTGAACCTCGGCGTCCTGCATCTCCAGAGCCCTGTCCACGGCCATGAGCAGCCGGGTGGCGTGCTGCGTCGTGTTGTCATCGAAGGTCCCGCGGTTGCGGCCCTTCTTGAGGGCCTCATCCTCACCGCCGGCGTTGTGCCGATAGTACCAGGCCCTGGCGCCTTCGGGGCTGTGGTCGACGATGTAGTCCCAGCCGCCGCACTCAAGCTGGCCGTAGATCAGGGCTCCGGCCACCTCCCGGGCGGCCTCCAGGTACTGCGGCTCGCCCGTGGCCTCCCAGGCGCGCAGGAACGCGAAACCCACGCTCGGGCAGCCCGGGGGCTGGATCCAGTTCTGGTTCCTCGTGGCATGGCCCTCACCCCACTGGTCGCTGAGGTCCACGGTATAGCTGCCCAGATAGCCGCCACCCACCGCCACCTGGCTCCGCAGATAGTGTACCGCCTTGGCCATGGCGGCGGAGGCCTGCTGAGGAAGGTCCTGGGCGGCGACGGGGAGGGTCAGAGCGAGGCACAAACCAAGCGCGGTGATGCCGGAGTAGCTCATGGTCATGGCTCCATTCGGTTGGCGTGCGCATGTGTGTGGTGGCGGCTCGGCGCACGGCCGTTGGCAGTGCCGTCGCCGTCTGCCGTTCGCCATATGGCCGTTGGCAGTGCCGTCGCCGTCTGCCCCGAAGATAGGGGCAATGCACAATAGCCACGGGTGAAACCCGTGGACCGCTCCGGGCAAGGTCCGGAGCCCGGCGACGGCCCGCTGGCCGCCGCGCGCGGGCAGGGCCGCTCACCTGCCCAGCCGGCTCTTGACCGAGCCGCGGCTGACGAGGACCTCATCCACGGTCCCATCGAGCTGCAAATACGGCAGCCCGCCGGACAGGGGGGAATTGCCGATTTCGATACGGCTGAACGAGGCGGCGCTGATCCAGGGAGTGAAGTGCACCTGCTTGCCTACACCATCCAAAAGCAGCCAGAGGTACTGGGGCTTGGCGCCGAAGTCCCAGGAGACCAGGAGATGGTGCCAGTCCTCGATGCTCGCCGAGCCCGTGGCGATCGAGATGGCCTCCCCGAGTGGGGAGTGCACGCCCCTGGCGCTGAGCTGCAACTGGGTGCCGGGATGGCGGCTGAGCCCGATGCTCACGGCGTCCGCCGGCGCCTCCGCGGCGGGCTCCAGGTGCAGGAAGTAGTGCCAGCCCTGGTCCCACCACAGGCGCTGGGCCGGCCGCGGACGCACCCAGAGCTCCACGGTACCCGCCGTGCCGAGGCCTGCGTCCGAGAGCTCCAGCACCAGGCGCCCATCGGGTGCCCCCAGGTACAGGCCCCTGTCAAAGCGACCCTCCGAGACCTCGAAGGTCCCCGTCGCGCCCTGGATGTCGGCCTCGAAGTCCAGGTGGGCCACGGTGT
>CAZXDD010000288.1:0-9564 GCA_964639415.1 uncultured Armatimonadia bacterium | reverse complement strand
CAACGGCAACGGCAACGGCAACGGCAACGGCAACGGCAACGGCAACGGCAACGGCAACGGCCGGCGCGGTACAGGCCCGCGCCCTACAAGGTGGCACATGCCGCCTATCCGCCTGTTCGCCCAAACCCATTGACAACCGCCGCCGCAGTCGCTAACGTGGACGACAGGCCACCTCCTGAGACACGCGCTGAGTCTGACTTCGCGTCTGCACGGGGTGGCTTTGCCATTTCGCGGCCCGGATTGCCCGTGGGCCGGCGGGGGACTGTCCCACATGCTGCCCGAAGAGAAGCTCTCCCAGCCCCGCATCGCCCGGGCCCTGCGGCATTTCACGCTGCAGGGTGCGTTGTGGTCTGTGTACGGCCCCAATGCAACAGTGGCCGGGGCGATCTTCTCCGGCTATGCGCTGCACATCGGCCTTTCCGAGGCGCAGATCGCTTTCCTCGTCAGCCTGGCCTCACTGTCGGGCGCCAGCCAACTGGTGAGCTTCTACGTCACCCGCTCCATCGGCCGCAAGCGGCTGTTCATGATCGCCCTGGGGCACTGCGAGATCACCGCCGCAAGCTGCGCGGTGCTCATGTCTTTGGTCTCCGCCGACTATCGCTTCCTGGGTGTGGCCGTGCTTTTGGTCTCGGCGTACCTGATGGGCAATACGGTCAGTCCGGTGTATAGCTCGTGGATGAGCAATGTGGTGCCCGAGGAGGTGCGGGCCACCTACATCGGGCGGCGGATGTTCATCCTCACGCTGACGTCCATGGTGTATCTGTACGCGGCCAGCGCCTGGCTGGACCGGGTGGAGGGTTTCGTGGGGTTCGCGGTGGTGTTCGCCACGGGGTGGCTGGCGGGCCTGGCTGGGTACTGGATCATGGCTTTCACGCCCATGCCGCGTCTGGACTCGCCGCCGGCCGTGGGGTTCACCAGCTCGCTGCTGGAGCCCCTGCGGGACAGGCGGTTCCTCGTGCTGGCGCTGTTTTTGTGTGCCTGGAACATCGCCATGAACGTGGCGGGCGCCTTCTACGGCATCTACATGCTCAAGTACCTGGGGCTTTCCTACAGCCGCATCGCCATCTACACGAACATCACGCTGTTTTGCATGATCCTGGGTTATCTGGCCTTCGGGGCGCTGGCCCAGCGGTTTGGGTCCAAGCCGATCCTGCAGATCCTGCTGGTACCGGCGATGGTGGGGCCGTTCCTGTGGCTGTTCACGACAGAGGCGACCTGCGCGGTGACGGTGCCGATTGCCTCCTTCCTGGGCGGACTTGCGGTTTCAGGCCTGTCTGTGGCCCTGAGCAGTCTGCTTTACAAGATCGTCCCATCGGGGATCGGGAACACGTCGTACTTCGCGGCCTGGACGGGCCTTTCGGCGGTGGCGGCCGGACTGGGTCCCTTCGCCGGTGGGGCCCTGCGCACTTACCTTCCGGCGGAGATGGACCTGCTGGGGATGCAGATGTCCTCCCTGCAGGTGATCTTCGGGATTTCCGGGTGCCTGTACCTGCTCCCGCTGGCGCTGGCACCCCTGGTGCAGGAGCCGGACGCCACGTCTCCCAGATACCTGCTGGGCCAGTTCCGGGGCAATCTGCTGAGCTATGCGTACAACTTCGCCGCCTACCAGTTTGCTCGGGGGGATGAGGGGCGTGCCCGGGCCATGCGTCAACTCGGCCGCTCCGGCACGCCTCTGGCTGTGCGGCCTCTTCTGCGGGGTCTGGGGCACATGAGCAAGGAGGTCCGGACCCAGGCGGCGCGGGGTCTGGGGGACGGTCATTTCGCCGAGGCCGTGACGTCTCTTGTGGAGACGCTCAATGACAGCGAATCCGACATCCGGCCGGAGGCCGCCGAGGCGCTGGGCAAGATCGGTGACAGCGCCGTGGCGCAGCGCCTGGTGGAAGCCCTGGCCGACGACGACCCGCGCGTGCGCACCAGCGCGGCCCTGGCCCTGGGGGCCCTGCCGGCACATGAGGCCGCCGAGGCGCTGCTGGGAGCCCTGAAGGGCCCCTTCGACCGGCAGCTTTTCCCGACGATCGCCGACGCCGCTACCCGCCGCCCGGACCTGCGGGTGGTCGAGCCCATCATGCGGTACCTGCCCCGCCTCAGCCAACCGGTCGTGAGGATGCAGGTGATCAACGGCGTCTGCCGCGTTTTGGGCGAGAAGAATCACTTCTACCGCCTGGCCACCGCCGAGCCCCTGCAGCGTGCCGAGATGGCCGAGCCCATGATGCGCCGCATCGCGCGCCTGCTGGGGAGAGCCGAGTCCTTCGACGACGGCATGCGTCAGCAGGTGAAAGGGCTTGCGAAGATGGCGGCGCGGGCCCTGGACAGCGACGAGAACGGGCAGTTCGCGGCCGAGTCGCGGATCGTGGCCGAGAGCACGCTGGCCACCGAGACGGCGCGCCCGGTGGCCAGGCATGCGGCTCTGGCCATCATCATGTACCTGCAGGAGGCCCCGCAAGACCTCCTGCCCACGGAGGGGCTGGTGTTTCTCATCATCGCTCTGACGGCCCTCGCCCGCTCCATGGCCGGCAGGCACTCTCACGATCAGATGGGCTGACACGGCGTCGGCGGGTTCTTCTACGCCTTACCGGGGTCCTGCCCAGCGCCTTCTCCCAGCGGCTCGTGGGCCTTCTTGCCGTAGACCTTCTCATAGGCCTTGCAGGCCGGGCACACCCCGCGTTCCAGCCACTTGACGAAGAGGAACGCCAGGCCACGCTGCTTGTCTCGGGCCCGGCCGCACATGGGGCACTCCATGCACTGTTTGGCCAGCTTTCGGTCTTTCTCGGTGATCGTGTCGGATGCCACGCTCTTGCTCCCTCCCGGGGCTACTGATGTGCGCTACGGATCGGGCGCACTCGGGGCGCCCGAAGCTGAAACGGCCCGAGGCCGTCCTCACCAGTGCTTGATTCTGTACGCATGCACCTCCAGCGGACCGAAGTAGTCCACGAAGCCTCCTTCATCGGCGGCGATCGTGCGGTCCTCGTCGATGACCTCCACCTCCGTCCCCGCGGGAAGGCCGGCCACCGAGACGGTGGCATCGCCACCGCGCTCGCGGGGATCGCAGACCACGCCGAACAAGTACAGGAAGCCCTCGTGGTCCTTGGCCATGATGTCCGCCCTCACATGCCCGGGGATCGCGATTCCGACCTCCGTCTCGCTGTTGGCGGCGGCGAGCACGGGCGTCAGGCGGGTGATCTGGTCGTTGATCCACTTCATCGCCGCCACATTGCGCTCGGGGACCCTGAACTGAGAGTACACGGGCTTCCACACGTGGGTGAAGTAGCCGATCGCCGTGGCGCCCTGGCAGATGGCCATCCAGACCTCCGCCCGGATATGCCGGGGTGTGACATCCACCTGTCTGGCCTCGCTCACCCACTCGCTGCCCTTGGTAGTCTCGATCCACTGGTAGGTGGGGCGGTTCCCCGCCAGTTGCTGCAGCACGGCGGCGCCGTCACGGACGCGATCGATCCAGTCCGGCCTCCCCCACCCGTAGAGGGGGTAGACGTCGAAGCCGATAGCATCGGCGGCCTCGGCATAGGCGCGGTAGAGGGGTTCTCTCTCCTCCGGCGGCCACTTGGCGAAGGCGGGCAGGAAGTTGGCGGTGACCGTCAGGAACACGGGCCTGGTGTCGTCGGCCTGTTTGATCGCCCGGTACGTCGCCAGTGTCTCCTCCGGCGACTGCCTGGGCACCTGGCGTGGCGCACAGAGCAGGACGCTCTGCCCCTCGGCGTCGAAACCCTCGATCTCGGAGATCGAGCCCCAGACCTGCTCCCCCTCGTAGGTGCTCTTGACCCGCACCGTCAACTCCTTCAGCTCCGTCGGGGCGAAGCTTAGCTCCTGGGCCCCCAGCTCGTTCTCCAGCGTCCCGGAGACCAGGGGCCTGCCGTCCGCCAGGAACTCCACCTCCCTGGCCACGGAAAGGCGGGGAGAGGCGGTGAGCCAGACCGCCAGTTTCTCGACCTTGACGGGGGTCTTGAGCTTGACGGTGAACGCGGCCCCCTCCAGCGGGTCCAGAACGGACCAGGTGTGCGTCACCCCGTCGAAGATCTTCCACAGCGGGGCGTCCTCGTTGATCCTCAGGTTCGGATCGGGGATGATCTCGGCGTCGCTCTCGGGGTGGGAGAGGTCCGGCTCGTCGTCGTGGATGTAGCCCAGCAGAGCCGTGTTGCCCTTGAGTCTCTCGTCGAAGGGCATCACTCCATACATGCCTGCGCTCTGCACGTGGGTCATGTACTCGGCGACATCGGCCGTGCCGCCGCTGTTGGGCCAGTAGCCGGCGACGGTGTTGCAGCCGGCCTCGAGGGCCCTGGGGAAGTTCTCCGGGTCCTGGAGCCAGATCATGATCGGGAAGAAGGGCTTCCGGTTCACCACGAAGGCGCGGTTGGCGTCGATGGAGACGCTGTCTATGGCCTCCGCAGCCTGCGCGTGGGGGGCCAGAAGGGACAGGGCGATGGCGATCCAGTGCATGCTCGATAGACCTCCTGAGACGTGACGTGAGCCGGGGGCGAAGACACTGACTGTATTCTCACACCGGCGGCAGGAAACCTCGTGGACTTGGCGAACCGACCTGAGTCGTCGGTTCGCTTTCGCCGTCGAGGTGTAGAGTAGACGCGCGAGCCCGGCGGAATGCTCAGCGGGTAGCAGGCTTCTTGCATTTCATTGACGTCCGGCGAGGCCGCATCGCCACCTCGGCGGATGGCACCGGCGATGTTGCGGCCGACCGCCGGCCCCCGCGCGAGACTCGCAGGGGCCGGCCATCCAACGTATCCCACCGGAGGACACGCAGATGAGGCGCCAAAGCCCCCTGCCGGTACCGACCTGCCTTCTCCTGTGCACCCTCACCACCGCCCTGTGCCAAGGAGTGCCCACGATGCCTGAGAACGACCTGCCGAAGATGACCTACGAGCAGGGCCTGGCCCAGATCCCGGACCGGGAGCTTCCTGGCTTCTGGTTCGGCGACGTGCGCGGCCTCACCGCCCGCTGGGAAGCCCTGCAGCGCGGTCAAGCGCGGCTGATCGCCATATCGCCCGGGGGGCGACCGATCCATGTGGTCACCTTCGGAGCCTATGAAAACGTCCGGGGTGCGGCGAACTTCAACTCCGCCATCGGCGGCCGCGACGCCTCGGCCTACATGAACAAGGCGGAGCGAGACAGGCCGGTGGTTCTGTTCCTGGGCCCTGTCCACGGCCAGGAGGTGGAGAACCTCACCGGCCTTGTGAACCTCATCGAGGTCATGGAGAGCGGCAGGGACCTGCGCGGCAAGGACCAGCCGGAGCTGCGGGCCCTGGGCGATCGTTGCCGGATGGTCATCATCCCTCAGGCCAATCCCGACGGCATCGCTCGCTTCGCGCCACGCTGTAGCGCCGGCGAGCTGTCGGAGGGGCGCTTCCCGTGGGGGATGGGGACGCTCAGCGACGGCGGCCAGCTCGTGTGGCCCTACTCCAAGCTGCAGCATCCGATGGTCGGCGACAATGTGGGCTTCCCGGGCTGCTACTTCAACGACGCCGGGGTCAACCCGATGCACGACGACTTCCTGGACCCGATGGGGCCCGAGGCGCCGGCGGTGCTGAAGGTGGCCAAGGAAGAGGGCCCCGACCTGGCGGTGTCGCTCCACAGCCACTCATACCCCCCGGCTGTTCTCCGCCCCGCCTACGTGACGATCGAGGTGCAGCAGGAGGCCGCCGAGCTGGCCCGGCGCCTGTACGCGTTGCTGCGGGAGCGCGGCCTGCCGGGGGGCAATCCGGATGCCGATCCGTTCCAGGCCTCCGCCGACGGCGGCGAGTACCCGGCGCCCTTCAACCTCACTAGCGCGATCTACCACATCAGCGGCGCCTCGAGTTTCACTTTCGAGTGCCCCCACGGCTTTGCGGATGACAAGTTCTGCACCGTCACCATAGAGCAGATCCTGGACATCCAGCTCACGCTGTATGAGGCCATGCTGCGCCATGCGCTGGAGAACAAGGGCGGAGACGGGTAGGGCAACGGGCAACGCCTTGCCTACTCCGCCTGCTTGCTCTTCGCTCGCTCCTGTGTTTCCCCGCCCGTGGCGAGACGCGAAAGGAGCCACATGGTGAGCAGGTAGCCTCCCCACCCTACCAGGAGCGCCCAGCCCAGGCCTATCGAGGGCCCCAGGAGCCTGCCGGCGACGAGCAGGGGCACGAATGAGATCATGAGCACCGGCACCGCCCGGCAGAGGGTGCGCAGGCTGTGCCGGGCCTCGTACGCCCCGACGATCCCCACCATCGGGAAGGCCGACATGAAGCCACCCAGATAGCTCTTGGCCAGGATCAGGCCCGAGATCACCGCCGCCACGAGGAACGTCTTGATCGGTACCGGCAGAGGGCTGCGGTAGCCGGGCTCGTGCGCCGCCGGGGTCAGCAGGTACATGGCCAGGCCGCCCGCGAGAAGCAGGCCCATCGACAGCCAGAAGGCGGCCGAGGTCACCGGAACGACGCGTGCCAGGGCCACCGAGAGCAGCGCCTGACAGGTGGCCCCGAGGGCGATGGCCGCGGAGATCGCGAGCCGGGCGCCGTAGTGCAGCCAACGCACGGTATTGGCATACAGCGGGACCAGGCAGATGCCCAGCACGTGGGTGCTGTCCAGGGGCTGTCCGAGAGCCAGGGTGGCGAGGGTGAAGGGTAAAGGTAGAACGTAGATGAGAGCCTTCAGCCGCGGGGCGTGCAGATAGGCCATCAGGGTGGACTGCGCCGTGACGATGATGAGCAGCGCCGCGTCCCATGGCCCGAGCTGCAGCGACATCCGTGCTCTTTCCCCTCGATGCTGTGCGGGCGGCCGGCGGCAGTTCACCGCCGAGAGCGCCCAGACCTCCCCCGCGTCCCGGCGGCGCTGAGGCCCGAGGCCCCGCGCCTGCCGTGCCGACCCCCGATCGCCGCCTGCTCCCCGCCGGGGAGGCCGCCGTGCCCTGTGCAGCGAAGATAGTCGCCATGACTGCCCCCCAGGCAGGTGCTCCCATTGCAGGGACAGGAGGTGCGTGACATGCCAGTCGGCGCGTTCCGCGGAACGGTACTGATCGTGCTATCCCTGATGATCGTCGGTCCGGCGGGCCCGGCGCTCGGGCAGGAGCCCGCGGTCCCGGAGGTGCTCTCGACGTTTACGCGACGCATCCCGATCACCCTCGACAACAGTGCAGGGGCGGCGCTGAGCAACTGGCCCGTGGTCCTGCCGGCCACCTCGCTGGAGGCCGTGGCCACGGACCTCAACCTGGCCAACTGCGCCCTGGCGGCGCAGGACGCCGACGGGCAGTGGAACGCGATACCCTACCAGGTGGACGAGATCGACGAGGCCGTGGGGCGCGAGCTGTCCTTCCTGGCCTCGGTACCGGCGGAGGCTCAGGGCACCTACTATCTGTACTACAATCCCGAGGGGCGGCGGAGCAGCGTGTTCATGCTCAAGACCCGGACGGCCCAGGACTGGGTGCCTCCGAACATCGGCTGGGAGTCGGCTCTGATTGCATACCGCACCTACCACGGCCAGTTCGACTTCTTCGCCAAGAAGATGACCGGCGGCCCGGGGCCCGCGGCCGAGACCTACATCCTGCCCACGATCGGCGACAAGGACTACCACAAGGAGGCCGAATGGGGCATGGACCCGCTCCTGGTGGGGAGAAGCTCCGGGATCGGTGGGCTGACGCTGTACCTGGGGGAGCAGGGCTACCGGCTGCAGAACCCGGAGGGACAAGGCAGCGTGCGGTTCGACAAGGAGGTCCTGGCGGTGGGGGCCGTGCGGGCGGCGGTGGAGGTCACGGTCGGCGATTTCGTGCCGGGCAATCGGGATGTGACCGCCCGCATCACCTGCCTGATCTACGGCGGCCACCAGGAGAGCGAGATCCGGGTTTCTGTCATGGGAGCGCCGGAGGGGGCCCTGCCGGCGCCGGGACTGACGAAGCTGCCCACCGAGGAGACCTGCTTCGACAGGGAGAAGGGCTACTTCGGCAACTGGGGGCAGCAGAACATCGAGATCGGGCCCATCGGCATGGCCCTGCTACTGCCTCCGGGCTTGGCTCTCGACCCGATTGAGGCCGACGGTGACCACCGTGTCCCCTGCCCACTGAGCGACGGTGTCCTGCGCTACCACATCCTGGGCGACTGGATGCGGAGCCGAGTGTACGCGACGGCCCCGGGTATCGCGCAGTGGCAGGAGCGTCTGGAGGCGCTGGCCGCCGAACTGAGTCGAGAGGTCCCGGTGGCGGTGGGGGCGGTGGAAACCCTCGGATAGCCCGTCGGCCCGGGGCTTTGCCGCCCGGACCGAGCCCGCTGTGGACACAACCAAGGAGAACATCCGCATGCCCATCGCGCTTTCAGAGACAACCTCCCTGCTCCGGCCGGTGATGATGCTGCTTGCCCTCGCCGGGGCCCTGCTGTGCTCCTGTGCCGCCGCCGCCGTCCGCGACTACGGCGGCTGGTATACCAAGGAGCGCATCGAGAACCTGCGCGCCAACTGCGATGAGTTCGACTGGGCCCGGCAACAGCGGGCCGCGGCGGTCAATGCGGCCGGGGCGTACATTGCTCTCAGCGACGAGCAGATCTGGAGTCTGGTCCCGGGGCAGAAGCTCCCCCGGGCGATCGATGTGAGCATGAACGTGGTCGACGGGGTGCGGATGCGTCCCGGATGTCCCGTGTGCGGACACGACATCGACAAGCACGGGAACTACCCGTACAACCCCGATATCCTGGGCAAGCCGTGGAAGCTCACCTGCCCGTCATGCCAGAGCGTGTTCCCCACCAACGATTTTGGTGCCTACTACAAAAGCGGCATCGACGAGACCGGCGTCTTCGACCCCGAGAAGGCGGACAGGAGCCTGCTTTTCAACGCCGAGCACCCGGAGCCGGATGATCCCCTCCACGACTACGGCGTGGACGACGGCTACGGGTACTTTGACAAGGACGGCAACCGGTACCTGTTCATCGCCTACTTCAACTGGAAGCAGTGGAGTTACATCCGGAGCATGCTGACCGCTCTGGCCAACGCCTACGTCTTCACCGGCGAGCAGGTCTATGCCCACAAGGGCCTGATCCTGCTGGATCGCATCGCCGACTTGTACCCCGACTACGACATCCGCCCGTATCAGAAGATGAACTACTACCACTCCGGGGGCGCCAATGGGAAGGTGGAGGGGAACATCTGGGAGACCGGAGTGGTGACCGGTTTCGCCCGGGCGGCGGACATGCTGCTCTCCGGCACACGGGATGATCCCGAGCTGTACCGGTTCCTGGCGCAAAAGGGCCTGGAGTTTGAGCTGCCCGGCGACAAGGGCACCCGGGAGCTGCTCGTTCAGAACATCGATGACGGCATCCTGCGCGAGGGGGCCCGTGCGGTACTTGGCGGCGCGGCCCGGGGCAATCAGGGCATGCACCAGCGCGCCATCACCGCCTGCGCCATGGCGCTGGACCAGAACCCGGAGACCGAGCAGTGGCTGGACTGGCTGTTTGAGCCCGAGGGCGGGGGACTGCCGGGAGTGATCGTGGGCGGTATCGATAGAGACGGCGTGGGGGCCGAGGCCGCCCCCGGCTATGCGCTGAGCTGGGGGCTAAACATCGGCTCGGTGGCCGACTGGCTGGC
>CAZXDD010000287.1:0-9577 GCA_964639415.1 uncultured Armatimonadia bacterium | reverse complement strand
GTAGGGCGGCGACCTGTGCGCCGCCGCCGTTCGTCGTTGGTGGTGGATGACCCCACCGGCGCGGTACAGGCCCGCGCCCTGCAGAGAGGCGGTGCCGCGCCGTCGGTCGTTCCGCACCACGCGCCACGGCCTCCTACCCCCTCCTGCCCCCGCGCAGGCAGAGCACCCCCACGGCCACCGCCGCGCAGGCGCCCAGCACGATGGCCCACACCGGCGCGAAGACCGCTCGGGGGATCATCGTCAGGACATCCTGGGCCGCCGAGGATGGCGGCCACTCGATCATCAGCTTCAGGCCGGCGTACCGCGCCACGGTCCACAGCCCTATCCCGAAAAGGAAGGCGCCTATGCCCTCCAGGGCGGTGCGTCCGGCCAGGACAGCGACGGCCAGGACCACTAGCAGCGCCGCCGCCTGTCGCGTCTGCTCGATAGCCAGGATCCAACCCGGCAGGGCCTCGATGACGTCGGCGGTAAGGCTCCCCGAAGTCGGGATCGCGCCACCGATCTCGCGGGTGTAGACGGCCGCCACCGCATCCAGTTGCCCCAGAGCGATGGCCGCCGCCGCAATGGTGATGTACCGTGCCGGCGGGAAAGCGCCAAAGGCCCGGCGGCCCTTGCCGCGCGACCGCCCTGCAGATCTGTCCCCCTCACGAAGGGTACTGCGCACCTGCTCCTTGCGGTCCACGGTCAGCTCCCGCCCAGGGCCGAGAGCGCCTCGGCCTGCGCACGCAGCTTGGCGATGGACTGCTGGATCTCAGCCAGTTGCGCCCGCTCCTTGTCGATCACCTCGGCCGGTGCCTTGGCCAGAAAGCCCTCATTCGCCAGCTTGCTCTGGGCCTTGTCCGCGGTCTTCTGCAGCTTCCCGATCTGTCCGTCCAGGCGCTTGAGCTCGGCCGGCACATCCACCGCGTCTCCCGGGTACAGGTAGACCTCGGCCCCCGCCGCCACGGCCGAGACGGTCCCGCCCGGCTTGTCCGCCGGGGCCACGATCACCGTCAGCTCCGGCACCCAGGCCAGAATGCCGAAACCGGCCCTGTTCTCACGCAGGAGCGCGGCCATCTGCTCATCCGGAGCGATGACGGTCACGGCGGCCCTGGCTCCCGGGCCGATGTTCAGATCGGCGCGCAGGGAGCGCACGGCCCCCAGCACCTCCTGCACCACGGCCATCTGCTGCTCCGCAACGGGATCGATGCGGGCCTCCTCCGCCACCGGATACGGCTGCAGGGCCAGTGGGCCGTCCTGCGGGCGCCACCGTTGCCAGATCTCCTCGGTGATGAACGGCATGAAGGGGTGCAAGGCGCGCAGAATCCCCGACAGCAGCTCGGCCAGCATGCCCTGCGTGTGCCGCTTGGCCGCCGGGTCCTCACCATACAGCGCCGGCTTGGCCAGCTCCACATACCAGTCGCAGAACTCCGCCCACACGTGCTCGTACAGCGCCTCCGCGGCCTGGGCGAGGTTATAGCCCGCCAACTGAGATGCCACTTCGGCAAGCGCGCGGTGATGGCGGCTCAGGGCCCAGCGATCGGCCAGGGTCAGCAGGCTCGGGTCCACGACGGCGTCCTGCGCCTCGGATAGGTTCATCAGCACGAAGCGCGAGGCGTTCCAGAGCTTGTTGCAGAAGTTCCGGGCGCCCACGAAGCGGTCCTCGGCCAGAGACAGGTCCTGCCCGTGGGTGATGAGCTGGGTCAGCGCGAAGCGCATGGCATCGGCGCCGTAACTGTCGATCAGCTCGATGGGATCGATGTTGTTGCCCAGGCTCTTGGAGATCTTCCGCCCCTTCTCATCGCGCACCAGGCCGTGGATGAAGACCTCCTTGAACGGTTCTTCGCCCATGAAGTGCTCGCCCGCCATGATCATGCGGGCCACCCAGAAGAAGATGATGTCATAGGCGGTGACCAGGACGCTGGTGGGGTAGAAGTAACCAAGCTCAGGGGTCTTGTCCGGCCAGCCCAGGGTCGAGAAGGGCCAAAGCTGCGAGCTGAACCAGGTGTCCAGCACATCCTCGTCCTGGCGGATGTTGGCGCTCTTGCAGTGGGCGCACTCGGTGGGGTCCTCGCGGGTGCAGGTCATCTGGCCGCAATCCTCGCAATACCACACGGGGATCGCGTGACCCCACCAGAGCTGACGCGAGATGGGCCAGTCGCGGATGTCCTCCAGCCAGCCGCGGTAGACCCTAGTCCAGCGCTCGGGCACGAACTTCACCCGTCCCTCATCCACGGCGGCCAGCCCCTCTTTCGCCAGCGGCTCCATGCGCACGAACCACTGGGTGGACATCAGCGGCTCGAGAACGGTGTCGCAGCGACTGCACTCGGGGATCGTGTGCGGGTGTTCTTCGATCCCTTCCAGCAACCCCAGCTCCTCAAGATCGGCCACCACCCGATCCCGGCACTCGAACCGTTCCAGGGCCTCGTACGCTCCGGCCTCGGAGGTCATCTTACCGTCCCTGCCGATGACCACGCAGCTCTTGAGGTTGTGGCGCAATGCGATCTGCTGGTCGTTGGGGTCGTGTGAGGGCGTGACCTTGAGCGCCCCGGTGCCGAAGCTCATGTCCAGATAGTCGTCGGCGATGACGGGCAGCTCGCGGTTCATCAAGGGCAGCACCACGGTCTTGCCCACCAAGTGCTTGTACCGCTCGTCGTCGGGGTGCACGGCCACGGCGGTGTCGCCAAGCATGGTCTCGGGCCGGGTAGTGGCCACCACGAGGCCGGGGCCGCCGTCGGGCTCCGGATAGCGGATATGCCACAGCTTCCCCGGCCGCTCGACGTTCTCCACCTCGAGGTCCGAAAGCCCCGTGGCGCAGCGGGGGCACCAGTTGACCATGTAGTCGCCGCGGTAGATCAGGTCCTGCTCCCAGAGGCGCACGAAGGCCTCGCGCACGGCCCGGGTGAGGCCCTCATCCATGGTGAAGCGCTCGCGGCGCCAGTCCAGGCTGGAGCCGAACCGCCGAAGCTGCTCGACGATGTGGCTGTGGTGGGCCTGCTTGACCTCCCACACTCGCCCGACGAAGGCCTCGCGTCCCAGATCGTGGCGGCTCTTGCCCTCCTTGGCCAGCATCCGTTCCACCACGTTCTGGGTGGCGATACCCGCGTGGTCCGTGCCGGGCAGCCAGAGCGCCTCGAAGCCGGACATGCGCTTGTAGCGCGTGAGCAGGTCCTGGATGGTGTTGTCCAGTGCATGGCCCATGTGCAGGATGCCGGTGACATTGGGCGGCGGGATCACGATGCAGAAACTGGGCTTATCAGGGCTGACCTCGGCGTTGCACACCGCGCTATCCAGCCAGAACTGGTAGATACGGCCCTCGATATCTGCGGGCTCGTACGCCTTTTCCATCTCAAATGCCATGCTGCTGCTCCTTCTGCGGACACCCTGGGCAACAAAAAGCCCCCCATCCCTTTGGGACGAGAGGCCGCTATCGGCGCTTCCCGCGGTGCCACCCAAGTTCCGCCCGCTCGTGGCGGGCGACTCTCTGACGCGCTAACGGGCGTACCCGGTGAGGCCTCGAGCGTGCCGCGATGCGGCGCGCTTCGACCTCACGGCTCAGGGGCGACGTTCGGCGGCTCCCGGGGCCGGCACTCTCACCTGGTCACCGGCTCTCTGCACCCGGGGCTCCCCGCCTACTCCTCCCCGTCTCAGCCTGTACTGACGATCTGCAGGTTGATGTCATTATCATCCAAGCCGAACCGAAGGTCAAGGAAAACGGCAGACCAGGCGGCCCTGCAGTGCCCTGAGACGCAGACCTCGAGACGCGCCCCGGAGCCGACGGCGACGGCGCGCAGGCGTGGGGCATGGCAGCGACGGGACGGCCGGGCACGCGGGTGGATGGAAACATCCCGGCGTGGGAGAGTGTTTGAGGGAGCATGGCATCGGAACCGAAGGCGCCGGAGCACAGCCGCGGAAGGCCGACCGTCGCTCTGGCGGCAGTTCTCGTGGCTCTGGCGGCCCTGGCGGCCGCTCTGCGGCTCTGGGGCATCCGCTGGGGCCTGCCGGATGCGACCCACCTGCTTTCCTACCACCCCGATGAGTTCCACTCGCTGCGCGGAGCCCTGGCTCTGGCCGCCGGCGACCCCAACCCCCACTTCTTCAACTACGGCTCCCTGTACCTGTACCTGGTAGCCATCGCCTGCCTGTGGCACGACAGCGTGCTGGGCCAGGCAGACCTGCTCTCGGCTCTACTGAAGGGAACCGAGGCCCACGCCGAGATGGCGGCATGGATTCTGGACGCCCGGATCGTGACCGTGCTGTGCGCGGTGGCCACCGTCCTCGTGGTGTTTCTCGCCGGCAAGAGGCTCTTCGGCCTATGGGGCGGCGTGGCGGCCGGGGCGTCCCTGGCTGTGGCACCTCTGCACGTCTTGCACTCGCACTACGCCACGGTGGACGTGCCGCTGGCGCTGTTTGTCGCCCTGTGCGTCTATGTGTCCATCGGTCTGACGCAGAGGCGCACATGGCGAGGCTGCCTGCTGGCCGGCGCCGCCGCAGGCCTGGCGGCCGGAGTCAAGTACAACGGCGGGCTGGTGGTACTGGTGCCGGTCCTGTGCTGCCTGCTGACACGGGAGGACGGCAACGGCGGCGGGCTGGAAAGCCCGCCCCACCACGGCAAGGAAAGCGACTCGCCACACAACGGCGGGCTGGGAAGCCCGCCCTACCACGGAGGGGAGATGAGCAGGCCCCACCACGGAGGGGGAAAGGACCCGCACCACGGGAGCCGGGAGGCCGGCGAAGGCGGGGCTCAGGACGTCCGTCCGCTCGCGGCGGTGGCCGTCGTGGTCGCCGCATGTGCGCTGGCCTTCATGGTCTCTTCTCCCTACGTACTGCTGGCCTTCCCCGAGGCCTGGAAGGATATCACCTACGAGCTGGAGCACATGCGCGCCGGGGAGCCGCCGGCGGCGGAGGCCTACGGCAGCGGCCGGCTCTTCCACCTCCACCCCGCGGTAGTCCTGGCGCCGCTGGCGGCGCTGCTGTGGACAGGGCGGCGCAGAACGGGTATGCTGGCTCCTGCCGTATTCGGCCTGCTTTGGTATGCGATGATCTCCGTCGCGCGAGTGCGCTACGCGCGCTACGCGATGCCCCTGGAACCGCTGGGCGCTCTGGGCCTCGGCGGCATGCTGGCCTGGGTGCTGCAAAGCGGGCCCCGGGCGACCCGGTGGCCGGCGGTCGGCCTGGTCGCGGTCTGGTGTCTGGCGCTGGCCGGCGTCTGCATGCAGCGAAACACGGTGCTGCACGGCATTGACGTGCGCGCCGATATGCTGCGCCGGGTGGAGCGCGAGGTGCCTCAGGGCGAGAGCATCGCTCTAGTCTGGGAGCCGTGGTTCAATGTGGCTCCTGTGGACTACTGCAATGGGGGGCAGGCCCTGCGCCGGGGGCCGCTGTTTTCGCGGTTCGTACGCCCCGTGCGGCCGCTGGAGATCATCGGTCTTGACGTGGACAGGCTCCGAGAGAGCAAACCCTACGCGGTGCTGGTGAGCGACTTCGAGTTGGACCCGCGGTACGATCGCGTCAGCCCGCCACATCGACAGCTCCGACACTACCTGCAAAGCGGCGGCGACTACCGGCGGGCCGCAAGCGAGCCGGTGGCCTTCGCCACCCCCCGGGTACTGAGCCCGCCGGCACCGGATAACCGCTACCCCCGTCCGTGGCTGGAATTGTACTTGAGGGTGAAGTAGGCGGAGGAGCACGGTCTGAGACACCCTTTGGGAGAAGGACAGCCCCCGGCCTTGCGCGAACTGGCTCAGCCACAGGGCCCGCTATCAAGCGGGCAGAACCAATGGGAGAGGGACACACATGGCAACTTTGGCTATCAACGGCGGGGCCAAGCTCCGAACCGCTCCATTTCCGAGCTGGCCTTTGAAGGACGACGGATACCTGAGCGCGCTGGCGGAGGTTCTCCAGGACGGTCGCTGGGGCGTGGGCGGCCCCAAGAACTCCGAGCTGTGCCAGAAGTTCCCGGCCTTCCACGACGCCGGGTTCGGAGTAGCCTGCACCAGCGGCACCACCGCCCTGGAGCTATGCCTCCGCGCCCTGGGCGTGGACTACGGCGACGAGGTCATCGTTCCGCCGTACACTTTCATCGCCACCGCCAGCTCCGTGATCTCGGTGGGTGCGGTGCCGGTCTTCGCCGATGTGCAGACAGACACATTCTGCATCGACCCGGCTGCGGTCGAGGCGCAGATCACCCCACGGACGAAGGCCGTCATCGCGGTGCACATCGGCGGGATGCCCTGTGACATGAATGCTCTCCGCGCCCTGGCCTCCAAGCACGGTCTGGCGCTCATCGAGGACTGCGCCCAGGCCCATGGGGCCATGTATGGCGACAAGCACGTGGGGGCCCTCGGCGACGCCGGTGCCTTCTCGTTCCAGTCCTCCAAGAACGTCTGCGCCGGTGAGGGCGGCATGCTGGTAACCAACCGGCAGGAGCTGTTCGAGAAGGCCTGGAGCTTCCACAACATCGGCCGCGTGCCGGACGGCGGCTGGTACGATCACCGTGTGTTCGGCACCAATCTGCGGCTCACGGAGTTCCAGGCGGCCCTGATCCTGCGCGGTCTGGAGATTCTCCCGGGACACATGGACAAGCGCGATGAGAACGCCATGCACCTGCGCCGGCGCCTGGACGAGATTCCGGGGGTAGGGTACCAGGCCTTCCCCAACGGAGCGACGCGCAGCGCCTGGCACCTGTTCATCTTCACCTACGACCGGGAGCAGATGGGCGGGGTCTCCAGGGATCGCTTCCTGGCCGCCCTGGCGGCCGAGGGCATCCCCGTGGGCAGGGGCTACAACCCTCTTTACCAGGAGGGCATGTTCCAGCGCGGCTGGGATCGGTCGCGCCCGCCTTTCTCGCCCAATGTGTACTCCGGCGATGTGGACTACAACAAGGTCTCGTGTCCCAATTGCGAGTTCATCTGCTCGGACGGGTCGTTCTGGGCCGGGCACAGCATCCTGCTGGGCACGACCCAAGACATGGACGACATCGCCGAGGCCATCCTGAAGGTACGAGACAACCTTGACGAGATCCCCCGGTAGCCTGATGGATCGCGGGCAAGCGGGTCGCCTCCCGGGACCGCAGCGGGGGCGGCATCGGCATCCCGCGGAGTGGGTTGAAAAGGTCGCGATGCGGGATGGGCGCCGGCGTGTCGGCGCCCATCGCCTCTTGGCGGCGCGCTCCGGCGTGCGCCCGGTCGCGCTACTCGGCGCGGCCCTGCTGCTGGTACTTGCCGGCCCTGCAGCCGCCGGCCGGTTGGCGAGTATCCTCCAGCGTGGCCCTTACCCCCATCTGGAAGGCCACATCCTGCGCCAGGACCTGGGTCCCGCCACGGTCGGGGCGTGGTCTCAGCCCACCTGCGGCGACTGGGATGGGGACGGCGACGAGGACCTCATCGTCGGCTCGGGCTACGGCGACCTCATGCTCTTCGAGCGCCGCTCCGACGGATACGTGGGCGAGGGGCTGCAGATGCTGCCGGAGGAGGAGGGCCTCACCCCGGCCCCAATGGTTCCTCGACCGGTGTCTCCGGCCATGGTGGACTGGGACGGCGACGGGCTGCAGGACCTGCTACTGGGCCTGGACGGACGCATCTACTTCTGCCGGCGCACGGCTCAGGGGCTCGCGGCCGCCGTCGAGTTGACGGCGGAGGGCGAAACCCTCACCGACCACATGCTCAAGACATCGCTGACCGTCGGGCATCTGGCGCCCTGCCCGGCCGACCTCGATCTCGACGGCGACCTGGACCTGCTCGTGGGCGACGACAATGGGCAGGTCTGGTGGGTGCAGAACTCGGGCAAGCCCGGCGCCCCGCAACTGCAGGCGCCAAGACTGCTGTCCGCCGGCGGGCAGGCCCTCACGGTAGGCGGCCGCTCGCGCGTCGCCGTCGGTGACATGAACGGCGACCGCTATCCCGACGTCTTCGTGGGGTGCGCGGCGGGAACCGTGTACGTCTGCCTGGGGTCGGCACAGGGACCGGGCTTACCGACGGTGCTGTACGGCGGGGAGCACCCGGCCACGAGGCCTGTGACGGCGCCACTCACCGACACCGCTCCGGCCTTCGGCCGCTGGACGGGCGGTCCAACGCTGGTGGTGGGAGACCGTAGCGGGCGGCTGACCCTGCTGGAGCTGTCCGCCACCGGTGCCACCGAGAGCGGCAGACTCCTGGGGGCGGAGGCGCCACTGGACACCGGCCGCTGCGCGGTGCCGTGCCCCGTGGACTGGGACGGCGACGGAGACATCGACCTGGTGGTCGGCGGTGAGGACGGTCTCGTCACCTACTACGAGCGCATCCGTCAGCAGCCGCCGCTGTACGCCACAGGCAAGCTGCTGGTCGACGGAGGCGCCCCGATCCGCGCCCGGGGGCGGCTGGGGGTCGCGGACGAGCTGCGCTACGCCTGGCCCTGCCTGGCCGACATCGACGGGGACGGCGATCTGGACCTGCTCCTGGGCCAGGCGGACGGCAGAACCCGCATCTGGACCAACAACGGAGGGTTCAAGAACCCTGAGGAGCTCGCCGTCGCCGGCTCGGCCTTCTCCCTCTCGGGCGCCGCCACCGTCAGCGCCCTGGACTACGATCAGGACGGCGATGTGGATGTCTTCGTGGGCAACCGCCTGATCCCGGGTTCGGTGGTGGGCAGCAATCTGGCCCCGGAGACGGTGATCTACCTGGAGAACGCGGTGACCGGGAAACGCCGGCCGCCGCTGTTCGTCAAGGCGGTGCGCATCGACGCCTTCATCCGCAACCGCGACAGCGAAAACGGGCTGCGCGACGCCGACCTGCTCGGCATCAGCTTCGTCCAGCCGGTGCACTGGAACCAGGACGCGATCCTGGACTTCATGCTCACCACAGGCCTGGGCACCTACCTGTTCTCCACGGACTCCTCGCGCAAGGCCTACCCCCGGCTGGAGTTGCGCACCACGGTGACCGGCACGCCTCTGCCGCTTGTTCCACCCACCTGGTGCTCGTACGCCGTGCGCCTCTGCGGCGGCCTGCCCGGCCTGGTCTGCGGGCTGGAAGAGACCGGCTGGGTGGTATGGTACCCGCGGGAGAGCCTGCTGGGGCCATAGAGGTGCGGCCCAAAGGTCGTCTCTGCCGCGATGATGTCATCCTAAGCGCCCATCTCGCGCAGCGAGATAGCGAGGGATCTCACTGAACGCCAGGGCATCCTACCGTCCGCTCCCGGTGAGAGCGGTCCTCGCGACTAACGGGACTCGCCGAGCCACCCGGCCAACTCCGGCCCCGTCACCTCGTCGGCGGTGAGCCGAAAGCCCGGGGCCTCCCGGAGCTCGTAGGCCCGCATCGTCCAATCGAAGCTCTCCTCCTGACCGGCGCCCTGGATCCACAGGGGGCGCGGTACCAGCGTCGCGGCCAACTGCGGAAGATCCCCGACGGTAAGGAGCCTGGGAACTCTGGGGCGACGGTCGGAGACGGAGTAGGTGTCCCCCAGCTCCAGGGCCGCGACGGGCGCCAGGGCCGGGTCGTAGATCGCGGCCGCGAGGGCGATGACGGCTCCCTCCCCGTAGCCCACACAGCCCACGCGCGCCGGGTCCACGTCTTCCCTAGATCGGAAGAGCACACGTCTGAACTCCAGTCACCGCTCATTATCT
>CAZXDD010000286.1:7341-9672 GCA_964639415.1 uncultured Armatimonadia bacterium | reverse complement strand
ACACCCTATCCTACACTCTTTCCCTACACGACGCTCTTCCGATCTACGCCTACGGGCAGGAGGGCGAGCAGTTCGGGTACCCCTATCCCCTGTCGGAGAGCGAGTACCTCGTGACCTACAGCCCCACCGGGGACCCCGAGCCCGGTGGCTGGCGACAGACGCGGTTCTCCATCTACTGGATGGATGTCGACGGCCGCCGCGAGCTGCTGGCGTGGCATCCGAGCGTGTCGTGCAACCAGTCATTACCGCTGGCGCCAAGGCCCGCACCGCCCGCCATCCCCAGCGCCGTGGACTTGGGCAAGGCCACGGGCGCCTACTATCTGCAGAACGTGTACGCCGGCCCCGGTATGGCGGGCATCGAGCGGGGAGCGGTGAAGAAGCTGCGGGTGGTGGGGCTCCAGTACCGGGCGGCGGGGATCCGCTCCAACAGCAACGGTGGCCCCGGCGGCGGGGCGATGTCCAGCACACCGGTGGCGGTCGGCAACGGCGCCTGGGACGTGAAGGTGGTGTACGGGGAGGCCGACGTACACCCGGACGGTTCGGCGTACTTCGAGGCCCCGGCGCGCACCCCGGTGTACTTCCAGGCTCTCGATGCCCGCGGGCATGCGGTACAGACCATGCGCACGTGGTCCACGCTCCAGCCGGGGGAGCGATTGTCGTGCGTGGGCTGCCACGAGCCCCGGCCGCAGGCTCCGGCTATCGAGCGCTCCGAGGCCACCGCCGGCGAGGCCGCACCTCAGCCCCTGCGGCCCTTCTACGGACCGCCCCGGGGGTTCAGCTTCATAGAAGAGGTGCAGCCCATCCTGGACCGCCACTGCATCGACTGCCATCGCAACCGCAATCTGCAGCGCCCGGGACAGGAGCCCCGGATCAGCATCGCTGAAGAGGTCCTGGCCGCCGCGGCGGTGACGCTGCCCCGAGCCGCAACGTGGCAGTACACCACCGAGGACCCCGGCCCGGGATGGGAGCAGCCTGGGTTCGATAGCAGTGGATGGGCCAGCGGGCAGGCCCCCTTCGGTCGGCGTGGCACCCCGAGCCTGGACATCAAGACCGAATGGCACACTCCGGACATCTGGATCCGCACGACCTTCACCTCTGCGCGTGCTCTGGTAGGCCGCCTGCTGGTGGCCGATATCTGCCACGACGAGGATGCCGAGGTCTACATCAACGGACAGCTCGCCGGGATGGGCAGGTCGTATGTCACCCGGTATGTGACGATCCCGCTGCGGGCCGAAGCGGTCGCCTCGATAGCCCCCGGAGACAACACCATCGCCGTGCACTGCCACCAGACCGTGGGTGGGCAGGGCATCGACCTGGCGCTGCTGGACGTGGGAGAACACACCTTGCCCGCGCCGAATGAGGCGGAGGGTAGGGCCTTCAGCCTCCTGGGCACGGTGACGCCCGAGCCCCAGGCAGGTCGCGCCTGGAGCGACGCGTACCTGGCGCTCACCAATGCCTTCGTGGGCGAGGGTGAGGGCGCCCTGCGCGGCCATCCGGACGAGGTCGTCAACTGGGTCAGCGCGCAGTCGGTGCCCACGCTCTTGCCCCCCTACTCGGCGGGCGCGGGGAGCAGCAGGCTCATGCGCATGCTGCAGGAGGGCCACGGCGGGGTGCAGCTCTCGCAGGAGGAGAGCGACAAGCTCGCCTGCTGGATCGACCTGGCGGTACCGTATTGCGGGGACTACACCGAGGCCAACATCTGGACGGAAGAGGAGATCCGGCGTTACGAGCATCTCCTGGCCAAGCGCCGAATGCTTCAGGAGCAGGAGCACCGTGCGCTGCCGTAGTCTGCCACGGGCCCAATGTGTGTCGATCGCGCCCCGTCGGCTGTCGGTCGTCTCCAACAGGTCCGAAGGGCCGCGAGGCGAGGCGCGCGCCCGCGAGGGCGCTCGAGCTCCGGAACGGCCGCATGGGAAGATGCCGCGACGCACGTGCCCGGCGACCCAGGCGGTCTTGCCCGATGTGCGCGCGCCATCGTGACGGACCGCAACGGCAAAGCGAGCGCCCTCGCCGGCGCAGGCGTGTCCGTGGCCTTCTCTGCCCGGACTGAAGCCCGGGCCTGGGAGGCGCCGCTGCGCGGCGCCACACGGTCCTTCGGACCTGACGGCGACGGTGAACGACCCATGGCGCGGAGCGCTGGACACATGCGGGGCTCACGCCCATGGTCTCCCAGGGCGGTATGCCGCCCCTTACGGGGCTGGACGGCAATCGACCGTGGTTGGCGGCCTCTTCCGCGGGCTCACGCCCTCGGCTACGGAGATGCCGCCCCTTGCGGGGCTGGACGGCAAGAGAGCGCCGCTGATCCCGCAAGCCGGGACCGTTGTCGCCGTT
>CAZXDD010000286.1:0-7241 GCA_964639415.1 uncultured Armatimonadia bacterium | reverse complement strand
GACGCCGTTGACGCCGTTGACGCCGTTGACGCCGTTGACGCCGTTGACGCCGTTGACGCCGTTGCCGTTGACTCGCGACTCGAGGTTCACGCCATGTGTGTCATCGCCGCCTATCTCGGAGACGAACCCGCCGCACCGATCCTGCTGGAGATGCTCAAGCGTGAGGAGGGGCTGGCCGGGGGCTACTACACCGGCGTCGCCACGATCCACGAGGGCACGCTGCACTGCGAGAAGGTCGTGGGTGATGTGGACGCGCTGGCCGCCCGGACGAGGGCGGCGGAACTGCCCGGCAGCCTGGGCATCGCCCACAGCCGCAGTCCCAGCGGCGGCGACCGGGAGTGGTCGCATCCCTTCGTGGGAAATGGGGGACGCGTGGCCTACGTGGCGAACGGGTCTATGGGGTGCTTCGACGGCAGGACGGATTACGCGGCCGCTGGCAATGGCCTGCTGCACAAGGGCTACAGTTACCTGTCCGCCTGCCCGGAGGCCATCGGGCCGTACCCGGTGCTGGCCGACCAAAGCTGCGTGCACTTCTCCGAGATCATGTGCCTACTGGTTGAGAAGGAGCTGCGGGGCGGCGCCGACCTCCGCCGGGCCATGGCCAGTTCCTACCAGGATTGGCCCTCCGAGATCGTGGGGCTGGCGGTGTCTTCCGCCGAGCCCGACTGTTTCGTGGCGGCGCGGATCAACCAGCCGCTGGTCATCGCCCACGACGGCGGAGCGGTGTATGGGGCGTCCAGCGCCATTGCCTTCCCGGAGGGGGTGAGTTGGCAGACCGTGATGCCCCCCAACTGCTCCGGCCGGTTCGGCCGGGATGCCTTCTCCCTGCACCCCTTCTCGCGCACGCCGGGCCCCGTGGCCCTGATGCCGCCACGGGCCGCCCTCGCCGACAGGCTGATGGAGGCCCTGGGACGGGGGCCACAAAGTGTCGGCGAGCTGTGCGCGCAGACCGATCCCCTGTGGCCCGAGGGCCAGATGCGTCAGAGACTGTTGGCCGTGTACCAGACCGTGGAGGACTGGCTGCAGGTGGGACGCGTCCGCCTCGAGATCCGTCGTCTCCCGGGCATGTTCGACAAGGGCACGGCACCCCGCATCTTCGTCGAGCTACTGGACTGATCCGGACGCTCGCCGGTCCGGCACCCGTACACCAAGGAAGTGGTTATCCATGCGCACGGCGCTTCCCACGATCGCGCTGTTGCTTTGCCACCTCGCGGCGGCCGCGGATCTCGCACTCCTCGAGGAGGAGGTGCGCGTGCCGCGGGGAGAGAGTGTGACGATCGGGTTTCCTCTGGTGCCCACCGACGAGACAACGGTGCAACTGAGCCTGGTTATGCGCATGGATTCCCCCGGCCTGGGCGGGTCGATGTTCTTTTGCGACCTGGCGCTGAACGGCAGGCCGGTGGAGGCGGCCAAGAGCCGCACGGTGGTGCGTCTGCTCAACCGGCCGCTGTCCTCGCTGGTAACGCCGGATATCCGCTCGGAGTGGTACGGGCGCGGCGGCTGGCGGGTGGTATACGCCCCGGACTTCGAGGCCGCGGCGAAGGCGAGCTTCTACGAGGGCGATCCGTACGAGATCGTGCTGGACGTCACCGACCTGATAAGGCCGCTGTCGGACAACGAGTTGCGGATCACCAACACGGCCACAGACGACCTGGCCGGGCGCCTGGGCGCCGAGCTTCACCTGGTGGTAGCGCGGGCGACAATACGCACGGTGCCGGGTAAGAGCCCGACGCTGGTCGCGGCCAACGCCGTCTCGCACGTGATCAACCGGGGCGAGCCCGGTGGGGGGCCGGCCCCCTACACCGGCGGGCTCCTGCCCGGAGGGGCGCTGCAGCTTACCGTGGGCGAGAGCAGCCTCACCTTCGCGAGCGCCTTCTCATACCCCAGTGCCGGCCTGAACCATCTGGCCGCGGAGCCCCGGGACGGGCAGCCCGGCTGGAGGGTGAGCCTCTCCCCTACCCCGAACGGCGGGACCGTCACGGGCTCGGGGCCGGACTATGAGCTGCGCCGGACGGTGGAGTTCACCCCCCGCCGCGTGACCGTCGCAGACACACTGACCAACACCCACGCCGACCGCGCACTGGGGATGCTGGTGAAACACTCGCTGGCGCTAGCGGACTTGCCCGAGGCCACCGTGCGCCTGGCCGGCAATGGCGACCCCGCCGTGAACGACTACCACGCCCCGGCCAATCCCAGCGTATTCGTACGCCTTGCGGGTCTGGGGATCGGCATGCTGTGTGAGGATGACGTGTTCCGCAACCAGGCCCGCCTGTGGTTCGATGCGAAGAGCACGGAGGCGGGGCTGAAGACCGAAATGCTCTACCTGCCTCCGGGAGAGAGCCACACGCTACAGTGGTCCATCTACCCGGTGGCCTCCGAGGATTACTATGATTTCGTGAATCTGGTTCGGCAGGACTGGGGCTCGAACTACACGGTGGAGGGTGCCTGGTGCTTCTTCTCTCCCGACCAGATCCTCGACATGCCCCTGGAGCAACTCCGCCGCGACCTGGAGCGTCTGGGCGTCCGGTACGCCTGCTCCTGGGGCGGCTGGGTGGATCGCAAGGCCGACCCCAAGCGCATCGGCTTCGGGTCCGAGGTGATGAGCGAGTATTGGTCCGACTACCGCGACCGGCTCCGGCGCGCGGTGCTCAAGCTCCGTGAGGCCGGGCCCGACGTGAGGTCCCTGATCTACTTCGACAGCCAGCGCGATACCCATGCCGACGCCACCACACTGTACCCCGACAGCCTGCTCACCGACGCCAACGGGGTCCACGGCTCCACGGAGTGGGGCGGGCAGTACTCGCTGACATGGTCGATGGTGGCGAGCCTCGCAAACAGCTTCGGCAGGAGCCTGCTTGAGACCGTGGACGGCTACAGGGAGCAGATCGGCGCCGACGGCCTGTACTGGGATGAGATGGAGAACGTCGCCTACGGCTACCCGCTGCTGACCCACGCCATCGCAGACGGCCGCTCGTGCCTGCTGGACACCGCGACATACCAGGTCAAGACGCCTGTGGGCATCACCACGCTGCTGGGCGAGAGCCACCGCCTGGCGGTGATCGAGAGGGTGCGCGCCGCAGGCGGGTTCATCATGGGCAACGGCCCGGCGGCGACGCGCAAGATGCTGCAGACCGGGGTACAGCGAATGGTGGAGATCCAGCACAACGATACCTGGTGCTACGAGGGGAACCTGGACTCGCCGTTGGGCTACGCCAGCTCTCGCGCGGACTTCGGGAACGTCACCCGGGCCCTGGAGATGGCGACGTTGCTTGTGGGGACGCGCCTGGACTACCCGTACGAGATCTCGCGGTACCTGTTTCCCTTCACGCCCATCGAGCTGCACCACGGCTACCTGCTGGGCGAGGAGCGCATCATCACCCTGCGCTCCGGGCGCTACGGCTGGCCCGGCGAGACGGTGCCGGCCACCCTCCGCATCTTCGACAAGGAGGGCGAGCTGCAGCAGGAGACGCCGGTCACCGCGGGCCCGGGGGAGGCCCGGGTGCCCATCGAGCTCGAGGAGGGACAGGTGGCCGTGATGGCGCGGGACGGGCGCTGAGGCCCGCGGGCACGGGGAGCCAGTCGGTGAGCGGCCTGGGCGTTGCCGGCTCCGCCCACCGTGCGGGCCTGGAGACCCGCGGGCACGGGAGGCAACGCGTGGGGCCGCGCCGTTGCCGTGTGCGCCGTTGCCGTCACGCGCCACGGCCGTTCCCGCGCCTCTACACCGGCATCAGGTGGGGCTGATTGGTGGTCATGATGTCCGCCCCCAGCCTGGCGAAGTGGCGCCACAGTTGGGGGTCGTCGATGGTCCAGACGTTGGCCAGCACTCCCGCCTCGTGGGTGCGCTCCAGAAGCTCCGCGTCCACCGCGTGATGCTCGATGTTGAAGTATTGCAGGCCGTTTTCGATGGTGGTCTGCAGATCGGCGGCGTTGCCGGTGATGAGGGCCAGGACCGGGTCTGCCCAGTGCCTGCGCACCTCCAGGACCGCCTCGAGGCCGAAGGAGGAGATCATGCTCTGCTGCAGCACTCCGCCCTCGCGAAGGACCGCTACGACCTTCGCGGCGCTGGCGGGGTCGGCGGCGGACTTGATCTCCACATTGATCCTCAGGCGGTCGCCGAGCAGGTCCACGACCTCAGCCAGCGTCGGGACGCGCTGGCCCTCGAACTCGGGCGAGAACCAGCTCCCCGCATCCAGGGCCTTGATCTGAGCCAGCGTCAGGTCGGCGATGGCGCCGCTGCCATCGGTGGTGCGGTCCACCGTGGCGTCGTGCATGACCACCACCTCGCCGTCGGCGGTGAGGTGGACGTCCAGCTCCACCCATTGCGACCTGGTGTCGGTGGCGGCGGCGAAGGCGGCCAGGGTGTTCTCGGGGGCGAGACCGGAATTGCCGCGATGGGCCATCATGATCGGTTGCATGAGGTATCTCCTCGGAAGGTGCCGTGTGCCGGGGGTTACTTCTTCTCTTGTGTCGCTCTGCCCTTTGGTCCGGCCAAACGGGGCTCAGGGAGCATGGAGGGGCTTTGCCGATCGCCGGGGAATGGACCGCGGTGCGCTCATTCCGTCTCGCGGGAGGCCCGCGATGAGAGGATCGGCATGGCCTGCAATCCGTGCAGTGTGGACCTGACGGGATCGCCCGAGGCGATAGGGACCACCTGGGGCCGGATCAATGGCCCCGACATCCGCGCCCATCTGCAGCAGTTTCTCGAGCTGGCCCACTCGGAGCACGGGCTCAGCGAGGAGACCCTCGTACAGAGGTCGGAGCCGTACAGTGACATGATGGCGGAGCTGGCGCCCCACTGGCTGGTGGAGGCCCATGCCGTCGCCCGGGCCGCGGGGGTGGACGTCGCCTTGTACGGCGCCTTCCTCGCGGGCAAGTACCGCGGGCTTCTGTTTTCCGAGGAGTGCACTTCCTACGCGGCGGTGGGCGTCGCGAGCGCGGACCGAAGGCCGCTTTTCCACAAGAACCGCGACAACGTCATGCGGCCCCAGGCCTTCTACCGCAAGCACACCCTCGTGCCCGGGCGCGAGCTTTGGCCCTTCATCGGCACCGGCGACACCTCCGACACCGGCGTGATGATGATGGTGAACGCCGCGGGCCTGGCGGGCTCAGCGGACCAGGCCGGCCCCGAACCGAGGCCCCGCTACCGGGGACTGATGAACCCCTACGGCCTGCGCCTGATCGCGGAGACCGCCGGCAACTGCGACGAGGCCATCCAGATCGTACGGATGATGAACGACCGCGGGCTGTATGCAGGAGGCAAGATCGTCACCCGCTGGACATTCACCGACGCCTCCGGGACCGCGGTGACGGTGCTCAACGCCCACGACCGGGTCAGCGTCGAGCGGCTCACTCGGGTGGGTGTGCTGTGGACCGTAGAGCGCCCCGGGCTGCCCGAGTTGCTGCATTCCCGACAGGGGAAGCTGACCCCGGCGGACATGAACGAGGCCTCGCGCCTGCCGGGAGTGTGTGTGGAGTCAAACTGCTCCTGCCTGACGGCGAGCATCGACCCGGAGCGGCCGGAGCTGTTCACCTGCGCCTGGGCGGCCCTGGGCCCTGCCAACCGCACCGCGTACTTCCCCCTCTACATGGGCCAGGAGCAGACACCTGTGGCCTACGTGGACGGGAAGGTCTACCGCTACAGTCTGGGGCCCGTGACGCCCGAAAGCGCCGCTGTCTTCGAGCGCGAGACCGATGGCATCCGGCGACAGGCGGAGGGCGCCGCGCGTGGTGCTCTGGGGGCCGGAGACGAGGCCTCGGCCCGGGAGCACCTGCAGCGTCCGGCGCTGGAGGCGCTGCGGATGGCCGACCAGACTTTGGAGACGGCCGCCGTGGCGGCGATTCCCGAGGCCGCCGAGGGCGCCGGTTCGTGAGACACACACCACCGCTCTCCCGATACCACCGCCATGCCGCCGTCAACCGTGGCGGCAGGCGGATGCCGGCCAAACACGAGGAGGTCCTTCGTTGAACACCATCAAGATCGGTGTATTGGGCGCCGGACGCGGCGCCGGACTGGCCAAGTCCATGAAGTACGCTCCCAGCGCGGAGCTGGCCGCGCTGTGCGACGCGGACGAGACCCGTCTGGCCACTGCCGCCGCGGCCACCGGAGTGCAGCAGACCTTCACAAGCTACGAAGCGCTGCTCGACTCGGATGTGGATGCCGTCGTCGTCGCCTCACCCATGCCGCTGCATGTGGAGCATACGGTCCAGGCGCTGGCGGCGGGCAAGCATGTGCTGTCGGAAGTGACGGCCGCCACCACCATGGACCAGTGCTGGGAGCTTCTGGAGGCGGTGCGGGCCTCGAGGTGCAAGTACATGCTGGCCGAGAACTACTGCTGGATGCGGCCGTGGTCGGTGGTCATGGGTATGGTCAAGGCCGGCGTGTTCGGCGACGTGTACTATGGGGAGAAGGAGCAGATTCAGGAGCTCAAGGGCGCCGTACCGGCACCGGAGGTGTGCTACAACTGGCGCACCGCCGAGCTGGCCATGCGCCAGGGCCATCACTACATCACCCACGACCTGGGGCCCCTGTACTGGGCCATGGGTGAGCGGATCAAGACCGTGGTCTGCATGGGCACCGGCCAGCGCCACCTGTCGTGGGCCGTCGCCGACTCCACCTGCACCGTCTTGCTGGAGACCGTCGGGGGGCGCCTGATCCGGATCCGTCTGGACTTCTTCTCCGACCGCCCCAACAACTTCACCTATTACGCCCTGCAGGGCACCGGGGCCGCCTACGAGGCGCCTCGGGCCGAGGGCGAAGAGCACCGCATCTACGTGCACGGCCAGACCGCTCCGGGCACCTGGGACAGTCTGTGGGATTACTCCGAGTACCTCCCGGAGAGCTGGAAGAACATGCCCGATGAGGCCGTCAACGACAGCTACGACGGTGGCTCGCCGCTCATGCTCGAGGAGTTCGCCCGCTGCATCCTGGACGATACCCGTCCGCCGGTGGATGTGGTGGACGCGCTGAACATGACGGCCCCCGGGCTACTCTCCGAGATCTCGCGCCAGAAATCCGGGGCGCCTATCGAGGTGCCGGAGTTTGTGCTCTAGAGGACGCCCGGGCCGGGTGTGCACACGGCGCACACCCGGCCCCTCAACAGGTCGGACGGCGAACGGCGACGGCAGACGGCAAACGACGAACGGCACGGAGTCGGGCTGGAAACTCAGATTATGCAGGTTCCGGGCAGGCGCCGATTCACGTCACCTCACCCCCCCGGCCCCCCTCTCCCTTACTCCGCCAA
>CAZXDD010000285.1:0-9743 GCA_964639415.1 uncultured Armatimonadia bacterium | reverse complement strand
CGGGCAGGCAGGTGGACGCCCCCGTCTCCCTGCTGGACATCGCGCCCACGATCCTGGAGCTTGGCGGGGTCACCGTGACCGACCGGCTGGATGGGCAGTCGCTGCTGCCGCTGGTGACGGCGAAACCTCCCTCCGGACCTCCGCCGCCGACGGGTACCGTGGCCCGGAGGAGCAAGCCGCTGCTGTTCGAGTGCGGCTGGCACGTGTGCCCCAATCCGGCGGTGTCCACCGTCGCCCAACTCCAGGACGGTCGCCGGTTCATGTACACCTTCAATCTCACCTCCGATCTGGACGAGCTGTACGACCTGGCGGACCTCACCTACCGAGACCTCGCCAAGGAGCAGCAGTATGCCCCGGTGAAGTCGGAGATGATCCGGCGGCTGGGCGCGATCCTGCAGGCGGACTGCAGGTGGACCTGCTACTGGCACACCTTCCGCCTGGCCAAGTATGACGAGCTGGATGTGGCCGGCGGGGATCTCCAGATGCTGCGGCCGGAGAGATGAGGGGACAGGGCGACGCGAGGCGTCGGAGAGCGGGGCTGCCCGGAACGCACTAGCAGGTAACTTGACATTCGGCCTATGGTGCTGTATAGTATGAGTGTCGTACCGTAAGTTGGTACTCTCACGCGATTTCCCACAGGAGGTGGTAGCCAGCTATGTCTGACAAAAAGGGTGGCTGTACCAAAGAAGGAGCCAAAAAAGAGGAGACCAAGAAGTCAGGGTGCGGCTGTGGTTGCGGGAGCAAGAAGAAATAGCTGTCGGTTGGCGTGACTTCTCTGGACTGCACCCGGGCCTGGAACTGAGGAGAGAGAATCTCAGAAAGGGACAGGTCCCCACCTTCTTCGGGTAGCAGCCTTCCAAACGTAACGAAGAAGCCCGGCACTTGCTGCCGGGCTTCTTCCATTCCCGCAGCGGGTCACCCTGAGCGGGCCTAACTATCGCTTGCGGTCTTGCCGCCGGCGGCCTGAGTGGCCTGCAGCTCCTTCTTGACCTCCGCCTGCCGCGCCGCGACCTCCTTCATCACCTGCTCGGGAGCCTTCTCACCCGCGATCATCCCCTGGATGCCGTTCATCAAGGTCTCTGCCACGGAGCGCTCCATCATGGTGTCCGTCCATGCCGAGATCACCTCAGCGTCCTGCACCATCTTGGCGTAGCGCCGCAGGTACCAGTTGGAGTTGTCGTCTGTCACGGCTCCGTGGACCTGCACCAGCTCCTTGCATTCGTCGACGAAGGCCGCCGCCACCGGCTGGGAAGTCATGTACTTGAGGAAGGCCACGGCCTGTTCGGGGTGCTTGGACTTGGCCGACACGACATATCCGTCGGCGGAGCCCGCGAGGGCGTCCTGCTCGCCGGCGCCGTCCTCCACGGCCGGGAAGTTGAAGAAGTCCCACTTGTTCCAGAAGCTGCTGGGTGCCTCGCCGTTCTCGCTGAGCTGGGCGAGGTCCCAGGTGCCGGTGTAGAACATGGCGGCCTTCTCGGTGTAGAACATCATCCGTGCGTCGGCGCGGCTGACGCCGTTGGGCGAGGGGGTGTAAAAGCCGGCCTGTACCGTCTCCTGGAACATGTCCAGGGCCTGCAGCCAGCGGGGATCCGAGTAGTCGCCGGGTCCCAGGGGGGCGTATTGGGCCATCACAGCGTCGTGGCCCATGAGCCTTTGGAACAGCACGCAGGGGATGTGGTGGGCCGGCCAGCGCTCCAGGTTACCCAGGGCGATGGGGATGATGTTCTGCTGCTTGAGCTTGCCGCACAGCGCGGTGAACTCCGCCCAGGTCTTGGGCACCGCGACCCCGGCCTTGCTGAAGATGTCCTTGTTGTAGAGAAAGAAGGTGCACTGCAGAAGGTAGGGTATCCCCCACGTGGCGTCATTGTGGGTGAAGGAGGACAGCGAGTTGGCCACCAGGGCCTGCCGCCATCTGCCGCCGTCGGCGTCCAGATAGGGGGTGAGGTCCAGGCAGTTGCCACCGCGGACGAAGTTGTGCAGCATCTTCTCGCCGCTCCAGACGAAGAAGATGTCCGGCGGGTTGTCGCCGCCGAGCGCCACGCGGATCTTGGTCTTGTAGGCATCGGGCTCCAGGTTGCTGACGGTGACCTTGACCCCGGGGTTTTCCTTCTCGAACCCCGCGACGACATGCTCCAGCGCCGTCTTCCGCGGCTCGGAGTTCCAGATCGTCCACAGGTTCAGCTCTCCGGTGGCGCCGGCGGTCGAGGCGGGCCGATCGGCGGTGGGAGGCGGCAGGCCCGGGGTGTCCGCGGGTCTGGGACGGGAGCATCCGCCCAGCACGAGGCCGAGCACGACTGTCACCAGTAGGCATGGGCACATTCGCTTCATGGAGCCGATCACTCCTTAGTGGTCGGGTTGAGCGTTGCGGCACTATTCGCCCTCCGCCGACAGGGACCTTCGCGGGCCGGCCGTACCGGGGTCTGCCGGTGGGTGCCCCGGGCGCCGGCTAGGGGTCCGCCTCGCCGCCCCCGGGCCGTGCTCCGGGCCGCCCTTGATTCCGGACCTTCCATGGGGCCTCTCGCCCTTCCCGCAGTTGCGGACAGCCCGAGAGGCAGTAGTTGCTCCCACCGCCGGATCGCCGGGGGGCGCTTTGTGCCTCGTGACGTTGTGCCCGTCGGTGTGCTAAACTGAGCCCACTTGAGGACGGCCTTGGATGCCACAGGACGGGCCGGTACTGTGTGACCGCATCCTCGTCCGCCGGGTCGTGCTCGCACTCGAGTAGAGTTACCGGCGGCCGCGAGTCTCCGGCCGCTGTCCGGAGGGATGCCGTGGGGCCGCGGCGGTGCGCGCATGAGGGTCGGCAATTCCCCGCATCAGGAGCGAGATATCCCGCTATGCCCAGGCAACACAGAGCAGTTCTTTGCGTTGTGATCGGCCTCGCCGTGGTGGCGGCCGCTGCAGTGCTGGTCCGGCGCGTTGGTGTGGAGCGAGACAACCGAACGGTCGGGATCACGGTGGACTACGCCTTCCTGGTCGAGCTGGGCGCGCTGTCCGGCATCGACACGGTGGATGCGCTCAAGCGCATGAAGAGCGCGGGGGCGACCCATGTCATGATCCGCGAGCAGTGTGTGGGCGACCTGATCGATGAGCACAAGGTGCAGCTCTACGAGGGCGATGACTTCGCGCTCCTGGTGCCGGCGCCCAGCGTGCGCGATCGTGTGCTGAACCAGCTTGGGGCCCGCATCCCCCGCGGCCAGCCCTACTCGGGCCCTTCGGCGAACCTCAAGGTCGACATGGCCGACTACGCTTCGCTCCCCGCAGGGCCGGGTCTGGTATATGACAACATCGGTACTCTCGATCTTCTGCGACCGATGGGGGTCGGCTACCGCGAGAACGCCGTGGCGGATGCCCGGGCGGCGGGGCTGCAGATTGTGGCTCGCCCCATCGCCGAGATGGCGCTGACCAAGGAAGCCATCAACGCCAGTCTCGAGGCCCTGACGGACATTGGCTGTACCCTCGTGGTGTTCTCGGGGATCGAGGTCTACGGGGTACACGATCTGGTGACGTACGCCGCCAAGCAGATGGAGCAGCGGGGCATCCGGTTCGGCTATATCGAGATGGCCAAGCAGTTCGGGGACGCCAAGATGGCGGGCGCCATGAAGTGTCGGATTGTCCGCTGCCATGCTCTGGCACAGGCGGAGATGATCAAGGTGCCCCCCGAGCGTGCCGTGGAGCGCTTCCTGAAGGCGGTGCGCGAGCGCAACGTGCGCCTGTGCTATCTGCGCCCGTACGACCGGGCGGCCGAGAACCCTATTACCGCTGCGGAGCAGTACGTGAACAGCGCGTGCCGCGAGATGGAGAAGGCGGGCTTTGCTCTGGGAGAGCCCGAGGCCTATCCACTCACCTCGGTGTCGAAGCCGGCCCTCATCATGCTCTTGGCAGGGATTGGGGCGGCCCTCATCTGGCTGGTAGGCCTGTTCTATCCCCTGTCATCTCCGCTGTTTTGGGGCCTCCTGGCCGCCGACGTGGTGTTGGCCGCGGGTGCCGCCGTGGCCACCCGCGGCCTGGCCACCGCCGCCGGCCCTCTTGGCGCGGCAGTGCTGTTTCCGATACTGGCGATGAGCAGGCTCCGCATCCCGTCCGGGAGCCGCGAGCCCTCCCTGTGGCGCGGCATCACGCTCTTCCTGGGCGTGTCGGCCGTCAGCGCTCTGGGCGGCCTCCTGGCCGCGGCCTGCATCAGCGATCTTCCGCACATGATGCAGATCGCCGCCTTCCGCGGTGTGAAGCTGGCGCAGATCGTGCCCCTGTTGGCGGTGGCGCTGGTGTTCATAGCCCGCGGTACCGAGGCCTACCGCAAGGTGGAAGCCGAGACGGACAAGGACGCCGGGGAATGGCCGGCCCTGCGCGCAGGCGCCCTGGACGTGGGGCAGGCTCTGGTGCGCTACTGGCATGTGGGCCTGATTGTGCTGGGGCTGGCGGCGGCCGCGGTGATGCTCATGCGCTCCGGGAATGTGAGTGCGCTGCCGCCCTCGGAGCTCGAACTGGCCGTCCGCTCCTTCCTGGACAAGCTTCTGCTGGTGCGCCCCAGGACCAAGGAGATCCTTGTAGGCCATCCGCTGATGATCGTGAGCCTTGCTCTGCTCCTGGCCGGATGGCGCCGGGGCCTGTGGATCGGCATGGTCGCCGGAGCCATCGGGCAGGTCTCACTGGTGAACACCTTCGGCCACATCCATACCCCGCTCCTGCTCACCGTCATGCGGGTCTGCAACGGGCTGTGGGTAGGCGCTCTGCTGGGGATTGCCCTCTTCTGCGTGCTGCGGCCGCTCATCAGGCGGCTGCAGCCCCTGGAGTCGTCTCCGGGGCAGTCTTCCGCCGAGACGTAGGTGTGGGCCCGCGGCCTCGTTGACGCCGCCGTCGACCCGTCGCCGCAGTGCCCGTAGACGCCGTTGCCGTGGACGCCGTAGCCATTCCCGCCGTGGCTGTAGACGCCGGTGAGGCGCGACCCGCGAATCGCCGACTCCCGACTTCCGCCCAGGACTCTCCATGCGCTGTGTGATCTCGGGCTACTATGGGTTCTCCAACGCCGGCGACGAGGCGGTGCTGGCGGCCATTGTGCAGGGACTGGCGCGCCATTTCCCGGACTGCCGGCCGTGCGTGCTCTCCGCCGACCCGGAGGCCACGCAGCGGGAGCACGGCGTGGAGGCGGTGCAGCGGTGGTGTCTGGGGGACGTGTGGCGCGAGCTGGCCGGCGCCGACCTGCTGATACAGGGCGGCGGGAGCTTGATACAGGACGCCACCTCGACCAAGTCGGCGCTGTACTATCTGGCGGTCCTGCGGATGGCGCGGATGCGGCGGGTACCGGCGATGGTGTTTGCCCAGGGGTTCGGGCCGCTGCGGAACCCCGCTCTGCGGCTGGTGGCCAGGCGGGAGTACGAGGCCCTGGCGGCCATCACGGCCAGAGACGAGGAGACCATCCACGAGCTGAGGCGGTTGGGGGTACGACGAGTGGAGCCGGTGCTCACAGCGGACCCGGCCCTGCTCCTGCAGCCCGACATGGAGGCGGCCACGGCGGCCCTGCAAGAGGCGAAGGTGGACGGCGGCTCCGGGCTCCTGCTGCTGTCACTGCGGGATTGGGCGGGAGTGGACCGCCTGATGCCGATGCTGGCCTCGATTACCGAGAGCGCCCGGAGCCGGTACGGGCTGCGGGCGATTGCCGTCCCGTTCCAGGAGCCCGAGGATGTGGCGATCGCCGAGGCTCTCTGCCGGACGGATCGTCACACGCGCCTGGTGCGCTGCCCCGACGGTCCGGCACAGCTCATGGGGGTCGTGGCCCAGACCCGTGCCGTGGTGTCCATGCGTCTGCACGGCATCATCTTCGCCGCGGCTCAGGCGGTTCCGGCCGTGGGCATCTCCTACGATCCGAAGCTCAATGCCTTCGGCGGCCGGGCCAGGCAGCCTGTGGTCAAGCTCGGGGGCTGCACTCAGGAGAGGCTGACGGCGCTGGTGGACGGGATCCTGGCGGAGGCCGGGGTGGGCAGTGAGAAGCGCCGCGCCACGGCGGTGGAGCTCAAAGCGGCCGCGGAGCGGAACTTCGATGCTCTTTCAGGCCTCGTGACCGGGCGGGGCTGAGCCGGGCCCCGAACCCTCACCCCCCGCACGTTGCCACGGCCGCAGTCGCGCCGTCGTGCGACTCCCCGACACCCCCATCACCCGGGCAGCTTCGCCTGAACCTCCTGAGCCGTGAGGCCCCGCACCAGCACCACCTTGTCCCTGGACTTGTCGCCCGAGAGGATCTCGATATCCGACCCGTGCACTCCCAGATGGCGGGCGAGTACCTTCACCAGCGCCTTGTTGGCGGCTCCCTCCACCGGGGGGGCCTGGAGGCGGACCAGCACCGCATCCCCGCGTCTCTCGGCGATCTCGTCGCGCCTGGCGCGCGGGATCACCCGGACCTTTACTCGCACACCCTGCTCGGCCATGCGGTTCACTCCCGCCTGGGACGTCGGGGGCCTACCTGGTCACGGCGAGGACGACGAGGAAGGCCAGGAGATTGTGCAGTGAGTGGGTGAGTATGCCGGGCCACAAACTCCCCGTGCGCTCATACAGGACGGCCAGCAGTGCTCCCACGAGGGCGACGGCCGCCATCGCCGGGAGGGCCAGGGTCATGTGGTAGGCCCCGAAGAGCGCGGAGCCGGCCACGATGGCCGGCAGCGGACGCAGCTTCGACCGCAGACCGGAGTGGATGAACCCGCGGAAGACCGTCTCCTCCAGGACCGGGGCGATGACGCACATCAAGAGCAGATAGATGGCGTAGGTGGCCGCTCCCTGTGAGTGGTAGAGCATGTCCAGGGCGGACTGCTGGGCCGGAGGGAGATAGAGGTCGCCCAGGAGCCCGCCGCCCAGGGCTCCGGCCAGCACGGCCAGCGCCACGAAGACCCCGTAGCCCAGGACGCCTGCCCGCGCATCCGCCATCAACGGCGGACGAGACAGTCCCAGCGCGGACAGTGGACCTCTGCGCCCCGCCGCCATGCGGTGCCGCATCACAAGCAGAGCGACACCGAAGGCCAGAAGATACGTGCCTGCCGTCAGCAGCGCCTCGGCCCACGTGGGAATCGCGGTGCGGGTCAGGCGGCCGGCCGCGAGGCCCGCGACACTGCCCAGGATCGTCATGGCACACAGCAGAGCCGCCGCGGCCTCCAGCGCCTCGAACACGCCCCACGATGCCGTGCTTTGGGATGGGCGAGATGGACGTGGGAGGTGAAACAGCCACCGCCACAGATACACTCCCAGCACGACCAGCCCCAGGATCACGAGCAGACAGTAGGCCCCGGCCACGGTGCCCAGGATGCCGGCGAAGAGCGCGTCGCCGCGGGCGATCTGCCGCTCGATGATCTCCACCCGCTCCCGGTCGCCCAGGCGGCGGTACAGATCCAGCAGCGACAATCGCGTCAGCCAGCCCGGGTGGTCGGAGATGACCCTCGCGGCCTCGCGCAACTGCGCGGTCTCCACGGTCTTGGGGTCGTACACGCCGGACACGGCCATGTACAGGGGCGCATTGGCCTCATCGAGGAAGACGAGACTGCCCAGCAGCTCGACGCCCTGCTCGGGGAACCCCCGGCGGGCGTAGATCACGGCGAGGCGAAATGTGGCTTGGGTGTTGCGGGTCTCGGAGAGGGCGGCCCGCTCGTAGGCCGCGATGCCGGACTGGATCAGGTTCTCGGGAGCCGACCCCAGGGGCCGGTTGTAAGTGCTCTCGGCGGCCTGCAGGGCCAGCCCCGCCCGATAGATGAGGTCTGCCCGCAGCGGCAGGCTGTCGGTCTGGGCCTGTCGCCGCAGGCCCGGAAGCACCCCTGTGGTGCCGGACAGAAGCGCCAGCGACATGCTCACGAGGCCGACAACGACGGCCAGCCGCAGGATGGCTCTGCGTCGGGCGTTCCGGGGCTGCGGAGGAGGGGGGAAATCGCCAAGAACCATAGGGAACCAAGTTTCAGCGGGTGCCGCAATCGATGAGGCCGCCGACCGCGCCGGAGGGCAGGCCGCCCCATGCGGCGCTTTGGCGAGGAATCTCGCTGAGCGCCGGGGCGATCAGACCGCGCCCCGCGGGCGCCGTGGCCGCCGGGATGACACTCCCGGCGCAGACGCGCTTCCGGGCCATGCCCGATCGGTCCCGGAGGCACCTCCGGGCGCTTCGGCGGTGGGGCCCATCACGCCCTATGAGCCCAGCTCTTCCGCCTTCTCGGCGGCCGCCACCACGGCCTCCACGGCTGCGGAGCGGAAGGCGGCGCTCTCCAGCTCGCGGACGCCGGCGATGGTGGTTCCCGCCGGCGAGCAGACGGCGTCCTTGAGTGCCGCGGGCCCACCGATCTCCAGAACCCACTTGGCCGCCCCCATGGCCGTCTGAGCCGCCAGGCGCAGGGCCACCGGTCTGGGCAGTCCCGCGGCGACACCGCCGTCGGCGAGGGCCTCGATGAACAGGGCGACGAAGGCCGGGCCGCTGCCGGAGAGGCCCGTTACGGCGTCCATCAGCTCTTCCTTGACCTGCTCCGCCGCACCGATGGCATTGAACCAACGCCCCACCATGGCCAGCCGGTCCGCGTTCACGTGCCGGTTGCCGCAGTAGCCGAAGGCGCCCTGCCCCACTTCACAGGCCACATTGGGCATGGCCCGGACGATGGGCGTGTCCTCGCCCAGGAGCGCCTCCAGTCGGCGGATGGGGACCCCGGCCATGATGGAAATCACCAGTTGCTCGGGAAGGCGGACCGCGACGGCGGGCTGGAGCGCCTTCTCGAAGTCCTGTGGCTTGACGGCGATGAGGAGGGTGCCGGCGGCCGCGGCGGCCTGCTCCACGGTCTCCACGACGGTCACGCCGGGGCAGCTCTGTGTCAGGCGGACGCGGGTAGGCTCGTGAACCTCAGCTGCGATGATCCGCTCGGCGGTCAGACATCCCTGAGCGATGAGGCCGCGGATGAGAGCCGCGCCCATCTTGCCCGCCCCCGCGACCCCCAGCTCGAACTGGCCTGTGGCCATCTCCGTTCATCTCCGTTCATCCGGGTTCCGTTCGCGGGAATCCATGGACGCAAAAACCCGTCCGAGCCGGCGAAGCCGACCGCGCACGGTAGTGGCCGCAAGGTGGATTGCGCGCAGATACGAGGACCCTCTGGCGTGGGCCCCGCGCCAAGCGGTTTGGCGGCAGACGGTCCGTACGGACGGGAAGATTCAGTACTGCTCCGTCAGATCATCCTCACGCTCGTAGCGCTCCTGTCCCAGGCCGCTGCCGTCGACGATGAGCTTCTCGATAGGCATGTCAAACGGGGAGCAGGCGTATACCCAACTGGCCAGCTTGCGCATGTGCCCGTTGACCCCGTATGTGACACCGGACAGAAAGTCCCTGATTCGGCGGGCCTCGTCGGGGTTGCACTCCTCGAGATTGAGGATGACGGGTAGCTCGCGCTTGATCTCGTCCGCCACGTGCTGGGCCTCTTCGAGGTCGCGGGGTTCGGCGCGGACGAGAGGGCAGACGGCCGTTGCCGTTGACTGCCGTGGCTCCTCACGAATTCGGTACAGCCCGTCGTCATCGTCAAGAGGTTCGTGGGAGTCTAGATTGTCGTCGTCCAGGATCCCCAGTCCGAGCATGTCGAGCGCCCTTGCGAAAACGGATCGAGGCATAGGCGGTTCCTCCTAGTGCGACAGGTGCGATGGGTGGCTGAGTTGTTTGCTGTGTCTTGCCGGCCGAAAGCCGACGGGCTGTGTGTAGACGTGCGATTGGTGAACCATTGCCCCGGATTGTTTCCGGCTCCAGACGT
>CAZXDD010000284.1:0-9755 GCA_964639415.1 uncultured Armatimonadia bacterium | reverse complement strand
CGCGATGGAATCTCGTGACTGGAGTTCAGACGTGTGCTCTTCCGATCTACCACCCAGTCCACGGCGGGATACAGCTCGAAAACGGTGGCCGTTGCGATCACCTTCAGACCCGTTGTCGGGTCCTGCCAGACGGCCTCGACCTCCGTCTTGTCCTCCAGCTCCCGTGAGTGCACGCTGTGCTCCCATGCCGGCAGCAGTTCGGCCGATGGCTTCCCGTCGTAGGTGAATGAGAACGGCGGTTGCCCGGGGGCCAGGAGCCGGTCCCGCTGGCCCTCGTCCAGATACAGGGCAGTACCGTCGGCCATTGCGAACTGCGCGTCGGCCCAGTCGGCCTGGTCGTAGGCCGGGCCGTCGGGGGTCGTGTCCACCTTCAGCACGATCTCTCTCGCGCCCTCGGGGATGTCCACCGCCACGGGCACCGGCTCCCCGCCGCCCTGCAAAGTCGCGGTGCGCAAGACCTCCGCACCGCCGATCTCCACGCTGAACTGCACGGTGCCCCGCGTCCCGGCGGTATCTTCATTGTTGTCGATACCCACCATGGCCCGGAACTGGCGGGCGGCGGCGGGCACGGCGACGGCGATCTCGCTATTGGCGTGGGTGCCCAGACCGTGGGCGAAACTCTGCGAGCCGATACGGATCGGCGTCTCCATGCACGAGCGGCCGAAGCGCAGCACGTTGTAGTCCTGGCGTCTGACCTCCAGCTCGATGGCGGGTGAGGCGGTCTTCTCCCCACCAAAGACGGAGCGAACCCAGTCGTGCATCTGGGCAATCTCTTCCTGTGAAGCCATGACGGCATCGCGGGTCACAGCCGAGGGGCTCTCGGAATCCTGCCAGGCAAAGCCTCCGGACGTGCAAGCGATGATGAGCAGATAAGTGAGCATGAGTTGGCCTCTTGGGCGGCGCCTAGCGGTTTCTGGTCTTCGCCCGTTGCCGTCCCCTGCCGCCCGTTGTCGATCACTGCCACGGGTTCAGCAGCACCTTGGCGCACTGCCCTGTCTCCTGCAGCGCGAAGGCCTCCTGAGTGCGGGTCATGGGGAAGCGATGGCTGATGAGCAACTCTATCACCTCGGAGCGGCGGACGACCTCCATGATCCTGGGGTAGTCGCCGAGGTTGTAGTGCCAGGCGCCGAAGAGCTGATGGCCGCTCCAGACGAAGTGGCTCAGACCGACGGGAGACTCGCCGAAGCCCTGCACGAGGCTGAAGCGCCCCTTGCGGCGCAGGCAGTCGAGGCAGAGCTTGTGGGCCGCGGTGGCGCCGGAGGTGTCGATGGCCACGTCCACGCCCTCGCGAGTGGTGAGAGCGCGGATGCGCGGGACGAGGTCGTCCTCGTCCGGGGAGAAGGCGGCGAAGGCCCCCATCTCCATGGCGCGCTCCCGGCGCCAGGCGATGAGGTCCACGGCGATGACGCGTGCGTTGCGGAAGCGCGCATTGACCACGCCCCCGAGCCCGACGGGGCCAAGGCCGGTGATGAGTACGGTGTCGGCGGCCTCCAGCCTCGTGAGCTGGCAGGCGTTGAACGTGGGCCCCAGGCCGCAGAGCGCGAGGGAGGCGTGCTCATCGCTGATGTCGTCGGGGATGGGCGACAGCAGCCAGGAGGGCTTCAGGACGTACTGGGCCATGGTGGCGGTGCCGTTTCGAGTGCCCAGGAAGGTCTTGGCGTCTATCTGGTGCTCGCAGTGGATGTACTCCCCACAGAGACACAGGTGGCACTTGCCGCAGGCGTACTGTGGCTGGACAACCACGCGGTCGCCGACGTTCACCCGGCCGGGCTGGGCGATCTCGACCACTTCTCCCACGGCCTCATGGCCGAGATTGTCACCTCCGTGGCCCGTCATCCAGCCCTTGTACTCGGTGCACATCGGTGCGACGGTGATCTTCACCAGCGCCCAGTCCTCCATGGCGCGCGGGTCCTCGCTCTCCACCACTGTCGCCTGTCTGGGGCCGGTAATCGCTGCTTTCAGCATGGCACTCTCCCCTCGAGCTCGTGTCGCAAGACGTGACGGCTATTCGCGCCGCCGTGGGCATGCTCCTCCATGGCCATCCGGGGCAGACAGAAGCATCCTGAGGCGCGGGACCCGCCGTGCGCACGTGCGGTTATCCGGCGTCGGGAAGCGGGGGGAAACAGCGCAGAGCCGCACCCCCGGGCCGCACCGCCAGGCCGCAGGTAGCGCGATTGGCCGAATGTGTCGATAATCGCTGAAAGCAGTGCTTTTAGGAATGTGCAGGTGTGATTGTCGGCCAAGAAGAACTATATACACGGTAGATTGCCCAATAGTCGCCGTCGCGGACCAGGAGGAATGGGTATGCACGCGCGCGTGACCAGACCTGGCCGGCACCTGTCGCTGGTTGTTCCCTTGCTTCTCGCTGTGTGTGTCTCCTGCCGGGCCCAGCCGAACGTCCCGACGGACCCGGCCCTGGACAACGCCATCTCGGGGCTGATCATGTCGCTGCAGTTCAGCCCCACCGGCGGCGGCATCATGCTCCCGATCCTCGAGGCGCAGTTGAGTTTCCGGCAGTCCCTCTTGTTCAGCTACCAGATCATGGCCGACGACGCCCTGCTCACCGCATGGACCACCTGGACGCTGGTGGACATGCAACGCTCCCTGCACCAGAGCGTGGCCGCGGCGCGGTATGTGGTGCAGAAGCTTGAAGCCGACATCGCCTGGTACGAGAACGAGTACTCCGCCTTCGCCATGCCCGACTACACCCCGGATACCACGGCCCGCGAGCGGCTCTACAGTAAGTACCGGCAGCTCAAGAGCATCGTCGCTGAGGTCAAGCCTCAGGTGGAGCAGGCGGCGGACGAGGTGCTGGCCGTGTTCGGGGAGGTGCGGCGGCGTATCCAGAGCGGCTCGTACGGCCGGCCGTCACTGAAGCTGGACTCGCGCAAGATCGTGGAGGCCCTGCTGGCCTACCGCGAGGTGATGGCCCGGGTCGAGGAGGAGTTGGAGGAGAAGGTCTACAAGCCGCGCCTCACTCCGGAGCGACAGTTGCGCCTGCTGCTCACCAATGACTCGGCCGACCTGGTCTTCTTCTTCCGCATCTCTGAGCGCGATGGCCAGGGCGGCTACCCTCAGCCCCGGGAGGACACCAAGGGCTGGCTGCCCCTGTACCCCCGAGGGTTCGGTGTCGAGCTCGACGACAGGTCCGGGAACAAGGTCACAGCGAACCTCCCCAATGAGCTTTGGCTCCCGGCGAAGCTGATGGATCAGGTGCAGATTCGCGTCGCCACCCTGGGGGAGACCCGCTGGCGCATCCGTTTCATGGGCTTTGCCCCCGGCGGACAGGCCCGCCCGGAGCTCAACAGCCTGCAGCGGGGCTTTTACTACCTGGGCTACTACGTCCCCCAGCCTCCGGCCAAGATCATCTCCCACTGGTACCCCACCGAGGAGAGCTACCAGTGGCGTTTCACCGGCGGGTGGGGAGCCGAGGTCCCCGCCTCCATGCCGACGGACATCGCGGAGCTCAGAGACCGGGGAGTGCCGTACGACCTGACGCTGTCACAGGATCAGGTCGCCTGGCGGGTACCGGGCTTCTTGGAGGACATCAAGAACGAGCCCGAGTGCCGGGCGACGGTGCAGGGCAGGGCGAGCTTCGAGAAGAGGGGGCCCAGGTCCAATAGCCCCAAGCAGACCTTCGAGGAGAGCGGCAGTGGGACGCTCACGGTGATGATGGAGGTGTGGTAGGCGCCGCCGAGCCCGGGGTCGGCGACGCGGCGAGGCAGAAGCACTGCAGGCGGCAGGAGAAAGGCAAAGCGCACGGTTACCGCACGGGGGTGCCGTGCGCGCCTTGTCCGGTGTGCGGGCTTCCTGCGCCCGGCCGGCCCCGGCGTCCGTCGTGCTCGACAGGTGCGGCACAGAACCCCGCCTTCGCCGGGAGTGTCATTCCGAGAGCGTCCGCTCCCGGCAAGAGCAGCTCGAGGAATCTCCAGGCGTTCAGCGAGATTCCTCGCTATCTCGCTGCGCGAGATAGACGCTCAGAATGACAGGAACCGGGCTGGCCAGACTTCTCGGCCGGCCTTCTAGCCCACATCCATCCTCTGCAGCGTCTGCTCCATCACGCCCTGGCAGTAGCTGCACTTGTGGCAGCGGCGGTCGCAGGTGGAGGTGCGCTGGAACCAGTCATCGGGGAAGAGGTCGTTGTCGATGACGTAGGGCGCGAAGGCGGGGCCGAATCCCGGCTCGAAGAGGTCCAGCAGGTTCCCGTGGAAGCGGCGCTCCACATAGGAGCGCACCACCATCCGCGGCCGGGCGTGCATCCTCGTGGCCAGCTTCACCACAGGGAACAGACTCTCGTAGTGGTGGAGGTCCTCCGGTCGGACCCAGGTGTTCTGCAGCACCGACACCCAGTGGCTCCGGTCGCGCAGATAGTTCCAGCAGGTGTGCGGGTTCCAGCCCTCGATGTTGAGCGTCTCATCCACCTCGGCCTCGTGGGCGACGAGGTTGTCATGGAACGATTGGCCGGAGCAGAAGCTCATGCAACCGCTGTTGACCAGCATGTTGAGGCCCTTACCGTTCGCGTCCGCCCACTCCTTGAGCTCGGCGAGGTAACCAAGGTCGCGGTTGTAGTCGCGCTGGACCTGGAAGCTATTGAAGCTGTCGGCCACGTACTGCATGCCCTTGACCGTGCCGATGCGCATGTTCACCGAGGCCCGCACGTCCACTTCGGGGAAGTTGACAGTCACGGTGCGGGCGACGGCGGGCGAGGTGGTGGTGATGATGTCGACGCCGCCCACCCGCTGCCCCAGGTAATCCAGCAGGGAGATCACCCGGTTCTCCAGGTACTGGCTGGCGGCGAGCCGGCCGTAGCAGTTGGCGTTGAACAGCAGGTCCAGCTTGATGCCCATGGCCTTGAGCGCCTCGAGCTCGTGCTCCAGGTACTCCTGGGCGCCCCAGTCCGTGTAGCCGCGCCGCGTATTGAGCGGCGCCCTTCCCGAGGGCATATCGGCCCAGGGGAAATACACCTCCTCGATGTGCCCGGCGAAGTCCCGGACCAGATGGACGAAGGGCTGTTCCTCGTCCTCGGCCAGTTGGTACCCCACGGCGAACTTCATGCTCAGTCAGCGTCCTTTGCACCGGCCTCCGCCGGCGCCTCGGATGCGGGCGGGTCCTGCGACCAGTCCACCGTCCACGGCTTGGTTCGCCGGAAGGGCTTGTGGAACTTGTTCTTCATCAGCCCGCGGCTCTCCAGGCTCACCATGCACGCCCGCAGGCAGCCCCTGGCCCCACATACGGCCTGGCCGGTATTGTACACGTTCGGCGGCTTCTTGTAGAACGGGGAGATGTGATTGGGCCGGTACTGCCGGCCGCGCGAAGCCGCCATGTAGTCGCCCTCCATGCCCTCCTCCTCGATGGCCTCGGCACCGCGGAAGGCGATGTCGCAGGCGGTGCAGTCAACCTCGCCCCACTCCACCTCGTGCCCTGCCAGAGTCACCTTCACCGTCTCCTCGGCGCTGATCGCCTGGCCCGGGCAATTGCGCACACACTCCATGCAGCGGTTGCACAGTTGGGGCCCGTCGTAGATCGGGTCCGGCTCCAGCTCCGCCTCGGTGATGACGATGCCGAACCTCTGGCGTGGGCCGAACTCGGGGGTCAAGAACACCTTGCTGTAGCCGATCTCGCCCAGGCCGGCCAGGTAGGCGGCGATGCGCATATGAACCATCACGTCCGGCGCCGCCTTCCCCGGCGCCACAGGGCGGCTATAGCGGTTGCGCAGGTGCCCCTCATCGTCGATGGCCCGCCAATCGCTCTGATGGCCCATGGGCACACTCTCGTAGCCGAAGTCCTCCAGCATCTTGGACATGTTGATGACCACGATGGGCATGTACAGATATGTGATGCCGCCGTAGCCCATGGAGGAGTAGTTGGAGAAGTACGTGCCCTCCTCGATGCCCCGCAGGCTGCCGCGCATGACCCGGAAGCCCATGACCACCACGGACCTGGCATCCGGCATGATCTGGCGCGGATCCATCTGGACCGGAGCACCCTCCCAGCGCTCGATGGGCGCCACCCCCACCACATCGGCGCCCTGCTCCCGTGCAAAGGCCTTCACGTAGTCAGACGTTATCATTGCCGTCGCCCTCCATGAACTGTGCTCGCGCTTCCATCTCGCGGGGCGGATAGCTCCGCCGCCGCCCGCAAGACACCCGATAGACACGCCTGCTTGTCCACGTCCTGTGCACCGGTCCGCCAATTGACGCCGACAGAAGCCATGATGTGCCCGTCCTCATCGAGCGCCGGGGCCGCGGCCAGGAAGGTCCCTGCTCCCCCAGGCGGTGGGGAAGCGTAGCCCTGGCGCCGGATGCGTTCCAGCTCCGCTTCGAACGCCTCCGGCGTCTTCCACAGTTGAGCGCCGAACTCCCAGAACGGATACCTCTGCCGGAACTGCTCGCGATCCTCGGTACACAAGAACGCCTGGAAGACCAGGGACGAGGCGCTGCCGTAGGCGTGCATGTGCCGGCCCGCGGGGCGCTCCAGCGCCCCGCCGGTCTCCGGGCTCATCCGCAGCGCCAACGACACCTCACCGCCGCCGTACTCCGCCACCGTCACCGTGGCACCGCCCAGTTCGGCATACAGCCGGGTCACCGCCTCCGCGGCCCGGTCGACCCAGGCGCGCCGGGAGCGCTGGGCCACAAGCTGCGGCAATGCCGGCCCGAGGCGGTACCTCACCGGCCGCTCCGTCTTCTCCACATACCCCCGGGCCATCAGCGTCCGCAGCAGGTTGTGGGCTGTGGGCGGCTTGACGCCCAGCTCCCCGGCCAGGTGCCTCAGACCGAGGCCCTCATCCGCACGGGCAAGGAGCTCCAGCAGCTCCAGGCCACGAGTGAGCGACTGAACGAGACCTGCGCCGGGCAAGTAGACCACGCCTTCATCATTGATGACAATACATTCAGCATATAAAGTCTATACGCGACTGCGGTGGTGAGTCAAGACGACGGGCCGTCGCGCAGTCGGGCAGTCGGGGGGATGTCCCACCACGTGCACCTCGTCGTGGGTGCTCCGGCGACGCGGGCACGTGCGGACCTCGCTCGCCACCTCAAGGGCGTCTTCTCCGGGATGGCCGGCACGCAACGGGACGGGTATGGCGGGTCCGCCCGGCAGGCCCAGTGGGGGGGGCTCTCGCTCAGCATCCACGGCCGCGACGCGGCGACGGAATGCGTACTACGGCAGCGAGCCTATCACAACGAAGGCACAGCCTGGCCGTCGCTTGGGGGCACCGATGAGGGAGCAAGCGGGGAGGAGACGGACGAGGACGATGGGGCGCCCTCACGGGCGCAGGTGTCTGTGCATGGCCAAAGGCCCGGACCCCGCGAGGCGGGATCCGGGCCTGGGCGGCGCCGCTGCGCGGTCCTACGGACCTGACGGCGACGGCCAACGGCGCGGGGCGCGAAGCGCATACGGGGCTACAGGCCCCAGCGCGCACTCACTACTCACCACTCACCAGCCGTGCTGCTGCCGCCGCCGTCGCCGCACGGCAGGTGTCCTCGTCCCACGGCGCCAGGCTCAGGGCGAAGGAGAAGGCCCGCGGCTTGAGCACGTACGGCGCGAAGGTGGCCGGACCACAACTGGCACTGCCGATACCGTGATGGGCGTGATCCAGGCACAGGGTCACCTCATCACGGGTCGGCAGCTCGTTCATGTGCGTGGCCTCATCGAGGTCCTCGGTGCTGTGGCGCCGGGCGCTGAAGCACAGCTCCGGGGCGCCGACGGCGATCAGTCCCCGGCCGCGGTGATCGGCGAGCGTCACGAAGCGCACGTGGCTGCGGGTGCCGTTCTCCTGCGGGTACACATACGGGGTGCTCAGATCGTCGAGGTCGCCGTACCACAGGCCCATGCGCTGGGCCTCGAGGGTGTCCGGATAGCTCTCGCCCGGGCCCAGGCCGTACCAGGAGACGCGCTCGAACTCGCCGGGTAAGGTGAGGTCCAGACCGATGCGCAGCAGGATGTCCTGCTCGCCCCACTGTCCGATCGGCTCGCCGCCGACGGACACGGCGATGGTTCCGGTGGGCAGGATGAGGTACTCGGTGCGGCAGTCATAGCCGCGGCGCTGATTGGGCGGGAGCAGGCGCACGTCGGTGACGAGATGCACGGCATCTTCCTGCTGCTCGGCGGTGACGCTCAGCAGCTTCGGGGTGAAGTGCCGCAGGTCCGGCCCCTCCCACTGCCCCTTGACCCCGGCGGAGCGGTCGTTGTCGGTGGGGGCGCGGAAGAAGCTGAGCCCGGGTCCCTCGGCGAACAGCTCGCGGTCCTCGCAGATCCAGTCCTGCAGCCGTCCGTCCATCTTGCTCAGGGCAAGAGAGAACCGGTCGCTGAAGACGAAGATCGCCGCGCGGTCTTCCTGGAAAGCCACCGCGGTGCGGACCCCGTGCACCGCCACCCGTGGCCGGGTGACGGGGAGCGCGAACTGGCCCCAGGCCACCTCGTGCCCCGCCGGGGCCCACAGGGCGTCGTTGGCCAGACGCAGGCTGATGCTCACATGCGCCCCAATGGCGCTCTGCGGCCCCACCACGGCCTCCGGGATCGTGACATGCGTGGTCTGCTGTGGCGCCGTGTGCGGGATGGCCGCGTTTCCGGAGGCGATGGTCTCGCCATCGCGCTCCACGCTCCAGTCCAGTGACAGATGCGACAGGTCGGAGAAGTCGTACAGGTTGGTGAGCGAAAACACGCCCCGGGCGAGGTCGACGGCCTCTATCCGCACCGGCTCGATGATCTTCTTGTATTGAACCATCCCCGGGGAGGGCTCGCGCCAGGGGAAGACCAGGCCGTCGCAGACGAAGTTGCCGTCATGGGGGTACTCGCCGAAGTCCCCGCCGTAGGCGTACCACTGCTCCCCGTCCTCATCGGTCATGGTGATCCCGTGGTCGATGAACTCCCAGACGAAGCCGCCGCACAGGCACGGGTACTTGTAGATGAGGTCCCAGTATTCCTTGAGGCCTCCGGGGCCGTTGCCCATGGCGTGGGCGTACTCGCACAGGACAAAGGGCATCTGTTTGTGGCGATCGTTGGAGGTGACGCCCCACGCCTCGAAGGACTCCTTGCGGGCGATCTTCTCCACCGTGTCGGGGTGGGTGTACATCTGGGAGAACACGTCGGCGGTGTCCACCTGCACATCGCGCTCATAGTGCACCGGTCGGCCGGGGTCGATCTCCCGGGCTCTGTTGAGCATGGCCTGGGTGTTGGGGCCGTGGTCGGCCTCATTGCCGGCAGACCACATGACGATGCAGGGGTGGTTGTAGTCGCGGCGGACCATCCGCTCCATGCGGTCGAGGCAGGCGGCGGTGAACTGTGGCGCCCACGAGGGGTTGGCATCCCGGTTCTGGCCGTAGCCGAAGCCGTGGGTCTCGAAGTCGCACTCGTCGATGACATAGAGCCCGAAGCGATCGCACAGGTCGTAGAAGCGCGGGTCGTTGGGGTAGTGCGAGGTGCGCACCGCGTTGATGTTGTGCTTCTTCATCAAGAGCACGTCGACGGTCATGTCCTCCAGCGACACAGCCCGGCCCTTCTCCGGGTGATGATCGTGGCGGTTGACGCCCTTGAGCTTGACCGGCTCCCCGTTGACCTTGAACACATCGCCGGAGATCTCCACCTGCCGGATGCCCACCCGCAGCGAGGTGATATCCAGGTCCTCATCCTCCGAGTTCCGCAGCTCCAGCAGCAGAGTGTACAGATAGGGGTCCTCGGCGCTCCACCTGCGGCAGTCGGGGAGGACGAGGTCGATCTGCACCTCGCCCTCAGCGGCCGGCTCGCCGAGGACG
>CAZXDD010000283.1:8528-9758 GCA_964639415.1 uncultured Armatimonadia bacterium | reverse complement strand
AAGGCCGGACCCTGCAGCACGGGGCTCCAGCCTACCCGTCTGGAGCCCAGGATGCTGCCGCTGTCGCCGATGGCCGGCGTGAACTCGCCGGCCACCGTGAGGTCCAGGCCGATGTCCGCCATCTTTTTCAGCTTCGGGTTGGCCCAGATATCCACTCCCAGACCCGGCAGCAGCCGGGCCACCTCATAGAAGCCCGTGCACCAGCCCGTTGAGTAGCTGGGCGAGCTCTCGCCCCCGTGGCCGTCACGGTAGAAGCCGTTCCACAGCAGGTACTCCACATCGCCGTCGCCCAGCAAAAGCCAGTCGCGCATCTGGGCGGTGGTGGGGCCGGCCTCGGGGGCGTCATTGGCCAGCACGATCGCCAGCCGCGCCAGAGCGCTCTGGTGCATGCCCGTATTGCCCTTGATGAACCCGCGCATGATGTCCCGGGCCATCACGTGCAGCATCCGCGTCTCGATATGCCCGCGCACATCGGCAACACCGTGGGCGGCCAGAAAGCCGGTGAGTTCCGGGTCCTGCTCCAGGGCCGGCCAGATCGCGTCATAGGCCAGCGCGAAGTTGCTGATGGTCCCGTTCTCCCAGATGTAGTCCAGGATGCGCCCGTTGATGCCCGCCGGCCAGGCGCCGTTGTGGTACGCCTGCGTGCGGTAGTCGTAGCGCTCGTAGAGCTCGGCGATCCGCGCCAGAAGTACGGCGCACTTGTGAGCATAGACCGGGTCGTCACTCACCAGATAGGCCTGTGCCAGCGAACTGATGGCGGGGAGGATGTCTCTTTGCCAGCGCTGCCAGAAGACATAGTGGGCCACGAACCAGTAACGGTTCCCCTCGGCGTCCACCCAGCCCAGCCCCCTGTCCACGAAGCCCTCGCCGCGCTCGGGCTCGCCGTCCACGCCCTCCAGGTTCCAGCCCTCGAGGTCATTGGACGGGTACTCCTCGCCGCCCACCGGGCAGACGACCTTGAACGGCTTCTCGCGACTCATCTGCCAGGGGTAATGCCCGCCCCGGCGGAACACCTCGGCCCCATGCACCGGGCAGCCCTTGCCGAAGCTCACGTTCAGCGCCCGCGCCTGCTCCGGAGGAGGCACGAAGTCCCACAGCTCCTGATCCGACTTGGCGATGATCCATTGCACCGCCTCCTCGGCGCCCCCGGCCGCCTGTCTCGCCCATTCATGCCGGCTGATCTGGTCTCTCATAGATCGGAAGAGCGTCGTGTAGGGAAAGAGTGTAGGA
>CAZXDD010000283.1:0-8518 GCA_964639415.1 uncultured Armatimonadia bacterium | reverse complement strand
TGGTCTCTCATGTGCTCGATGCGTTGCTCCGTGTAGTAGGTCCGGCCCTGCTTGCACAGGGCGGGATGTGTGCCTAGTGCCGTGCAAACCACGGCGATGAGTGCGAGGTGGGGCATGGCGTTGCTCCTCCACGTGATCGGGCATGATTGCAGCAGAGAACGGCGGGATGCTACTGCTCGAACCTCACCGCCGCGATGCTCTTGGCCGGTACCTCCACCACCATCTCGAGCCGCGCGGGACGCGGCGCTCCGGGTGGGAAGTCGCCGGGACGGAAGGCGATGCTCTTGCGCGCCGGGGCGTCGGTACCGTTGTACAGAAGCACCCGGTCGGCGAACACGGTCGTCACGATCCCGTCGGCCTGCTCGTCCACCAGCAGGGCGTCCTTGCGCTCCGGGTCCAGCGCCGATAGCCGATAGGCAAGCTCCAGCACCACGGCCTGCTGCCCCTTCAGCGCCTCGTCGTCAAGACCCGGCAGGACTACGACTCGCCCCCTGCCCACCGGGCGGCCGGCCTGCCAGGCGGCCACGGCATCTTCCACACCCTCCGCCTGCCGGGGAAAGAGGGAGGCGAAGAGGCCGTCGTCCTTGTCGACATCCTCCAGATGCTCGACGCCCATCAGCGCCAGCACGCCGCCCTGCTCCACCCACCTTCTGAGTGCCTGGAGCGTCTTGGCCTGCATGAAATCCCCCTCGCACAGCACCAGCACCCGAATCCCCAGCTTCTGCAGGCCGCCATCACGCACACAAAGCTCGTCGAGCACTTCGTAGTCCATACGGTCGCGGAGGCCCTCGGCGAAGCGGATCGTGCGGTCCGGCCAGTGCATCTGGGGGCGGCACCACCACCATGAGCTGGGCATCAGGAAGGCCACATCGCACACCGCCGGTTGGCCATTGAGGTGGTCCAGGGCCGCGGTCAGGATGTCTCGGGCACCGTCCAGGTTCTGAGGATAGTCGAACCAGGTCTGGGTGCCGTTGCTGATGTCGTAGAAGATTCGGCGCGTCTGACGCTCGCGGTCCACATCGCCCGGGGGCTCGGTGAAGTACGGCACCCCGTACACGCGGCAGGCCGTGGAGACCCGCCGGGTGGCGAAGTAGCCGATATCGCCCGGGGTCTGGGCCGCCGTACCGGCCTGTGCCATGCGTTTGACGTGCCGCGACTGGTCGTTGCCCCACGGGACCGGCTCGGCGCCATAGCCCAGGCTGAGGATGATCTCCCTGCCGGGGAGATGTCGGCGCACGATCTCGGTGGAGGCCACTGCGAAGTCGCCCCAGGAATCCTGGTACCAGTCGACGAAGTCCAGCCAGCGCCGGCGGTCCGTGGGCTTACCGCTCTCCGCCGCCCTGCGGGCGGCGGCCTCCGGCTCTGCCGGGGGACCCACGGCCTCCCAGTCCCGGAAGTCCGTGCCCCAGCGTCGGTTCAGCTCCTCCAGCGACCCAAGCCGCTCTCGCATCCTGTCTCGGAAGTCCGCACGGGCGAACCGGTCACCGCACCAGTAGCCACCGTGCACGTGTTCCTGCTTCACCAGCCAGTCGGTCATCCCCGTTGCGTAGCCGATCTCGCCGTACTCCGAGGGCATGGCCAGGCGGACGAAGTCCACCCGATCGCCCATGTCCGCGGCCAGGCGCCGGTAGAACTCGTCGTAGATCGGCAACGTGGCCGGAGCCCACAAAGAGAGCTGCTGAAGCTCCCCATCATGCTCCAGGCAGCGATAGGGAACCCAGTCCTCTGTCTGCATGAACCAGCGGGGAGCAAAGTGCAGCCAGGCGAAGGTGTTGTACTGCAGGCCGGCGGCGTGCAGTCTCTCCGCATTCCGGCGGTAGAACGAGAAGTCCCACTCGCCCTGCCGCTCCTCGATCCGGCACCAGGCCAGATAGTCACACATGGCGCTGCAGCCGCAGCGCCGGAGAAGATCGATCGTGTCCTGGTCGATCGCGCCGGTGTTGCCCTCCTGCCCGGTGCCCCAGTACTGCATGAACCAGCCGACGCTCAGGTTCCCCGAGTAGAACCGGATCTTCGTGTTCTGGATATCCGGCATGGTCAGATAGGCCTCGAAAGGTGCCTGCGCATCGTCACCGACGGTCTCGAGGGCCACGGCGTCCAGGTAGGCGTAATACAGGTTGTCGTGTCGCCGGCGGGCGCTTACGCCGACGGCAATGGTGTGCTTGCCTGCACCCAGGCCCACCCGGGCCGCAGGCATCCACGAGAACACCCCGCCGGGTCCCCACATGCCCGAATGCAGTGCCGGCGAGACCGCGACGGGCTCCGATCCATCCACGGAGACCTGCAACGCAGAGGCGACGCCGGGCCGAGTGGCGGCAATCCAGACGGCGTACGTCCCGCTCCGCTCGAGCTCCACGGTGAACCGCGCCTCGTATGCGCCGCTCTCCGGGTCGGCGTCTTTGGCGCACATCAGATGGGCACCGGAGTAGGCCTCGGCATAGTCGGGGTTGCCGCGTACCGGGGCGGTCCAGTCGTGCTCGAGACAGTCCTCGCCCTCGGCGAACCAGACGAACTGCACGGGCCGCGGGGGATCGGCGTACGCGGCTACGCCGAGGGCCAGCAGTGCCGCGATTGCGGACGGTAGGTACCTCCGGATCATAGCGCCACCTCGTGCGCCTGCGTCGTCTCTGGCCGCCGGCGGTCCGTCGCCCCCATTGGCCGCGGCTGCAGCCGTCTCTCGCCCTCGCGCCGGCGGTGGATTAGGTTCGTGCCCCTCGACGATGGCACCTCCAGACGCGCCACTGCACCAGGAAGCAGACGCGATTTCGTCGACAGACCCAAAGTGGATGTCCGCAGACATGAGCCATGGCGTCTGCCAACACCATATCTTGGCTCCACATCCGGCACAACCGCGCGTGGAGCAGATGATCTGTGCCGGGCCGCCGAGTTGCTTTCCGAAGCCGCCCGGCAACTGACGGCCACCGCGGACTACTTCCTGCCTGGGAAAACGTGCTATGATACGGGATACCAACTGCAGAGCCGGCGCGGTGTGTCTTGGTGGGGCGCTGCCGAAGCTCTCAGAGCAGAAGACGCCGGAGACCATTGCGCGCATGATCCTGCGCTGCCGCGACCGGGACTTGGACGCGGCCGGGCACATACGGCGGGCACTGGCAAAGATCGGAGGCCGACGGCGATGGCCGCTTCGGAAGTCAGTCGCAAGGTGTTACAGCGTGGGGATTTCGGCGTTTGCATCGCCTGGCCCAAGACCCACTGGAAGCATCTGGGCGGGCCGGGGGAGAGGGGCACTGTGCTGGTGGATGGCAGGCCCCTGGAAGTGACGGTGCAGGGCGAGCGCTGCAACTGCCAGGGAACGGGCTGGCATGTGCACCGCTTCCTGAGCCTCCCCGACAGCGCCGGCGTCACCGTCGGGCAGAGGGTGCTGATCGGCATGCCCGAAGGGACGCCGGAGCCCGAGACCCACGGCCTCAGCGTGAGTGCCGCCATCGACGAGCTGAACGATGCCCTGCTGTTCGGGCCCGCACTGTCGCCCACGCGGTCGGAGCGTCTGGGGCGCTTCCTCGCCGGACGCCAGGGGCTGCCGGGCAGCTATGCCGGGCTGTTCGCCGCGGTGGGCGAGGAGCTGGCCGAGGGCTACCGCACCTTCACCGGCGAGCGCATGCGCAGCGGCGGCGGCGCCAGGCACATCCTGGGGGAGGAAGCCCTCCGGGCATTGGTGCTCCTGGAGCGCACTGGTGGGACCGAGGCGGGAGTGGTCCTCATGCGCGAAGCCCTTGCGCGTGGTACCGAGGAGATGGGGCGCCGGCTGCTCAAGCAACTGCAGCCCGAGAGCACGGAGCGCCCCGGGTTCTACTGCTGCCACACCTGCAGCGTGGCGCTGTGGCGGGCCCTGGCCGTGGGAGCCTACGAGGGGCGTGATGACTCGCTGCTGGGTGGCCTAAGCGGCCTGCGGGATCGCCGCACGGGCGACGGCGCCTGGCACGGGTTTCCCTTCAACTATACCGTCGCCGCCCTCATCGACTCGGAGCTGGAACCGGCCCGGGCCGAACTCACCTACGCCCGTCCGGCGCTGGAGCAACGCCTCAGTCGCCGCAGCAATGCCGATGACGTCTACGCCACCCGGCGCCTGGCCGTTTTCCAGCGCGCTCTGGAGCTGGTGGGCTGAGCCGGAGCGGGCGCGCGGCGCGCGGCTTGCGCCCCGCGCCCGCCCCGGCGCCGCACACAGAGACCGCCCCCGTCCTCCACCGCCGCCCGGCGGCACCGCCGTGCTATCTCGCCACCTCCACCAGCGCGATGTAGTCCACGTTCATCCCCACACCGTCGACATTGGTGAGCTCGATAAGGAGCGTGCCCGCGGCCAGATCGAGCACGAGGTCCTGGCCGTCGGCCGCCTTGAGCGCCGCGTGGGCCCAGTCGCCCGCGTCGCCGCCGAAACCTCCTGTGCCGTGGAAGGTCTGCTCGATCGCAGGGCCGTCGTTGATCCGGGCCTCGCGCTTCACACGACCCGGGGTGCAGTAACGCAGGACCACCCGGTACCTGGCGGCTTCGTCCACCTGCACCTTCCAGCTCAGCCGGTGGCCCTGGTTGTCCCAGTGCGAGAAGCACTCACCCACCACCCCGGCCTTGTCCTGCCTTATCTGTACCTCCCCGCCCTCCTGGCCGCTGAAGTCCTCCGCCTGGACAATCGGCCCTGCGCTGATCAGCTCCTCCTGCGCCTTGATGGTTGCCGAGGCCGACAGTCCCTCGGGGCCGTCGAACACGGCCTGCAGTGTGTAGATCCTCCCGCCGCTCAGCAGGGGAGGCCCCTGGTTGAGGGTTACCCGGAACTCCGCCTGAGCTATCCCGCCGGCCGCTGCCTGCACCTCGACGCTCTGCGGAGTGACGCTCAGGCCCTCGGGCACGGTGAGGGTGAAGGTGCCGGCGACCGCCTCCTCCGGCGGTGCAGACAGATAGGCCGTGACCGCCGTCGTCTCGCCGGCCCGCAGGGCCGTGTCTGAGCTGCCCAGCCAGGTCGCCGGACCCGTCTGGGTGATGGCATAGCTCGTCACCGGCGGCTGTGTGTAGCCCATGGCCTCGTGGGCCACGTCGTAGCGGTAGACGGGGTCCTGCAGCAGTGTCACGCGCCGGTCGGACGCCGGGATGGTGGTGGTATAGATCCGTATCTCACCGGGGACGGTGGTCACGATCTCCTCGCGCCAGTCGCCGAGGATATCGCCCCAGAACTGCTGCCCGCCCTGGAGGCCCTCGGTCACCACTTGCCCGTTGTACTTGGTGAGCCTCCCGCCCTGACAGATCTCTCGCAGCGTGTCGCCGTCCCAGTACACGGCGTTGTAGCTACCGTAGGACTTCTCGTCACGGGCCAGCATCTCCCCCTGGGCCGTGAACAGCCAGCGCGGTGCGGCACCGTGGTACCTCTCGCCCGCAGGGTCGCCCTTGGGGTCCTCCCCGGCCCAGCACTCGCTCCCCGGGTACATGGGGTCCACGTCCGCGCACATGCCCATCCCCACGTGGTAGGTGCGCTCGCCGATCTTCCAGATGATCTCGCCTGTACGGGCGTCGACGAGGCACACGCCGTCGTCCTGTCGGGGGGGCTCGATGACGTAGAAGATCTCCATTCCCGGACGGGCCGGGTCGACATCGGTCAGGAAGCAGCGGTCCGGATGACCCAGACCGGTGGTCCACAGGCCCTTGCCGTCGTCGTCGATGACGCACGAGCCCAGGATGACCTCATCGCGGCCGTCGCCGTCCACGTCCCCGCTGTGCATCCAGTGAGCGCCCTGACCGCGCCAGTTGCCCTCGGTCTCCTCGGTGTTCTTCCACGTCCACAGCTCCTGCAACTTGCCCTCATGGAACTGGTAGGCCACCAGGACCATGACGCCGTATGTGCCCCGGGCCACCAGGAGACAGGGGGTCTTGCCGTCGAGGTACGCGACCCCGATTTGGTTGCGGGAGGCCACGTTGTAGCCGTTGGGTCCGCGGCCGATCAGGTCGCGGTGAGGCCACTCAACGCGGTCTTTGACCTGACCGGTCTCGCCGTCCAGAATCGAGACGTACTCGGGAGCACTCATCACGCGCCCGTCCGGCCCGCGCGGATCACCCTCCCCGCTCTTCACGGCCACCTCCGCCTTCCCGTCGCCGTCGAAATCCCACACCACGTACGGCGAGTACCAGATGCCTCGCTCGATGGCCCAGCCCATGTCGTAGCGCCACAGGAAGGCGCCATCGGCGCTGTAGGCCTCGAGCTTGTAGGTGTCCGGGCTGGGCTGCCAGTACAGCGAGTAGGGGTCGATGTTGTCCTGAGGCTGCTTGATGACGTAGTCCAGTCGCCCGTCGCCGTCGAGGTCACCCACGCCCAGCTTCTGGAAGGTGTAGTCGCCTTGCAGCTTGATGGACAGGTACGCCTGCGGCTCGGAGTTGGCCTCGATATGGGCGGTCTGTGAGGGCGTCTGCTCTTGCCCGTTTTGAACCGCGCGTATGAAGTACGTGTTATCCATACCGGCCGGGGCCTCGGTGTCGGTGAAGTCCGTCGTCTTCGTGATGGGCTGCTCATTGATCTTCACCGGACGCATCCGGCCGGTGCCGCGATAGACATTGAAGCCCACGTCCGCCGGGTCATCCGCCAGCAGCCGCCAGCCCAGGTAGACCTTGCCCTCTCCCAGCGGCACCGCGATCAGGCCCCGGTCCACCTTCTCCCACACGCGCTCCGTCGCCCAGCCCTCCACCTTCACCTTTGGCCTGGGGGGCGGGAGCGGCTCGGCCTCGGTCAACGCCACGTCATCCACCCACACCGTAGCCTTCCCACTGCCCACGACGCGCACGTAGATCTGGTCGCAGCCCTGGGGGATGTCGGCCCGTGCCTTCACCTGCTTCCAGTCCTCCGTCGCCCAGACGCCGTCCGAGGCGATGTTCCAGGAGATCAGCTTCCCCTGGCCCATCGCAACCACCGCCAGGTCCGCGCCGGCGGTATCCTCGCACTTCATCCAGGCCGTGGCCTCCCACGCCTGACCGGGCCGCACGGCCAGCCGGCCGGAATTGGTGAGGGCGTAGTCCCGCTCGCCCTCGTGGGTGAACTTCACCGCCCGCCCGCCGCTGTGGGCCTCCTCCACCAGCTCCGCCCCCCCGACGCCCTCCCGCGACCACCACACCCAGCCGCTGCCGGCGAAGTCCGGGCCGAACTCAAAGCCCCCATTGGACACTCCGTTGGCCTCGGGCATCGAGGGCGTCAGCGTGATGGTGTCGTAGTACGAGAAGCCCGGCCCGCTCTCCTGGGCATAGCGGTCGTCCACCCAGAACTCGAACTGGCCGCCGGTGATCTCGAACCGCCCCAGGCGGCCGCCCAGGCTCGAGAGCCGCTTCCACTCCTTCCCATCCAGCGAGACACCCAGGTCGCGGCCGTACTTGATGGTCACCACCCAGGCCCCGTCGGGGATGCCGGTAAGCACGGTGTGCAAGACAGGAGCCCCCTCCTCCTCCGTCTCCCGGTCCGCCATCACCGGTGGCGACTGCAGCACCACGCCGCCGGACCACTTGGTCTCGGCGTCCTTGTCCTTGCTCCACAGGTTCCACTTGTCTACCGGGGTGATGTCCTTGCCCCAGGCGCTCTCGGGAGAGGAGCAGTCCTCGGCCTCGAACACCATGATCTCCTGCCGGCAGTAGGTGGGACCCGCCGCCAGCAGCACGCCCAGGATCACGATGGCAACTGGCATGGTCTACCTCCATGGGCTTCACTGGACCGACCACATCACGACTGCAGGGAGCCGCAGGCGCGGCGCGGTGGCTCTTGACGGGTGCTGGCCGCTCCTGCTGCCGGTGCCGCGCCGCGCGCCAACCGACTCCGCGGTGCAGGCCGGGCCCTTCGCCAGAGGGGCGGGCTGTCCCTCTATCGCCTCGGCCCGTGCCCAGAGAGCATGGACCCGGCGGTTCGGAGAGACCGCCCTCACGTGGCGGCTCCGAACTCATGGCCGATGCGTTGCTGAAGCGCCGCGATCTGCGCGAAGGCCTGGTTGAGCAGTGCCTGGTCCGGTGGTCTGAGGCGGCGGTAGTCCACCACGTTCCCCGGAGGATGGCCGGAGTCAAGCAGGGCCGCCTGGTGTTCCAGGCGCAGCCGCGTCAGCAGTTCGTACGCGGCAACGGTGTCATCCCTGCTGGAGGCGACGATGGCGCCCGCCTCCTCCAGTGCATTCAGACGCTCCAGGGTGTTGGTCTGCTGCAGCCCGTGGCGAAGCGCATATAGTCGTGCATGGGCGACGATGGGTGCCATGGCGTCCTTCAGGTTCACCTGACCCGGACGATCACCCGGCGAGGCCGCGCCCAGGATCCTGCCGAACAGACGCAGCGGACCCCGGAACTGCAGCACCTGCTGCGAGAGGTGAGTGAGAAACAGTGGATGGGCGGCGATAGTCTCATGCACGTGACGTCGCAGCTCGTCGGCCAGCTCGCCGTCGCCGAACACCGGGCGGAAGTCGAAGAAGATACTGAACTGCAGGATCTCCTGAGCCTCGGCGCGACGAATCCACTCGGTGAAGTACCCTTTCCACACCGACATCGGTTGGCACCAGCG
>CAZXDD010000282.1:0-9802 GCA_964639415.1 uncultured Armatimonadia bacterium | reverse complement strand
CCCCCTCTCCCTTACGCCCGCAAACAGCGCGGGCGACGGGAGGAGGGGGTGAACGACGAACGGCGGCGGCGCACAGGTCGCCGCCCTACAGCGGCCAACGGCGGCGGCGCGTAGCGCCGCACACGCCTTACCTCAGCCAGCCCCTGCGGTACACCTCCCAGTCATCCGGCGTGGTGGTGTAGTCGGCGAACAGGGCGATGCCCTCGCAGTTGCCGGCTTGAGCTCCCATCGCGTCCAGACCCTCCCTCACGCCCTTGATCGCCAGAGAGAGCCTCTCGGCGTGGGGCGAGTGGCACGGGGGACCATCTTTGTACGTGGGCAGTCCGAACAGAACCCGGCAGTCCGGATTGCCCCTCTGCACCGCCGGCAGGATGTGCCGCGGCTGCAGGCGCAGGAAGCCCACATAGGCCCGGGGATAGGCCAGGCCGGTGTCGTAGCACATCACGGCGAGCTGGTCGCAGGTAGCCGCGATCTGCGAGAAGTACCGCTCCGACCAGCCCCATCTGCGGGAAATCGGCGCCGGAGCCCAGACGGGAACGGCCGTGGAGAGCAGCTTGCCCTTCGGAAGCGCCGCCGCGGTCTGTTGCATCAGGCGCAGGAAGCCCGCGTCGCCATCGGGGCAGACCTCGTAGTCCCACTGCACCCCGTCAAAGCCGCAGTCTCGGCAGAGCCACAATGCTTCATCGACCATGGCCCGCCGCACCGCGTCCCCGGTGAGGTCCACCTCCCCCTCACCGCGGCGGTTCCCTGCGTAGACCCAGGCGATCGCGCGCACCTGCGGGGCGTGCCGGCGCAGCAGGCGTAGCAGGTGGCGGGCCTGCCCGGGGTAGTGATAGGCCAGCGTGCCGTCGGCCTTGATGTGGCGCACGTGGAAGTAGGCGTCGCGGATCTGGTCGCGCTGGAGCTGCCGGGCGAGGGCGACGATCTCGGCACCCGTACGTTGCCCGAAGTACCACCAGTACCGGAGCCACAGGCCGTTGTCGCCCGTGTTGGGGCTGTCGCCGCCGATGCGGGCCAGGCCGGGGTACAGGGCGTAGTCGAGGCACAGCAGCATGACGACCGCGCACGCAGCGGCCCACAGTGCCCTTCTGCGGCCCAAGACGCGTGGCTGCGAGGGTGGCCTGGACAGGAAGCGTCACTCCATGTGGGGGGGCAACTTGTGCAGGCGCAGCCACTGCAGAGCTTGCCGGGCCCAGGCCAGCTCGCAGTCGGCATCACAAAGCTCGAGTTGCTCGTGGTGCAGGCAGTACCCGTGACACTGCTCCGTGCCGGTACGGCGCTGCGTGTACCCGGGCCCATCGTACAGCGGGCGCAACTGCCCGACCTCGATACCCAGCGTGGTCCGGCAGTGTGTCACTTTGTCAGTGACGAGGACCAGGCCGCAGTCCGGATCGTCGAAACCCGCCTGATAGCCGTTCACCTCTATCGAGCCATCCAGCACGAGGTCCCGCAGTGTCACCCACACCAGGCCGCACTTGCTGCAGGTCTTCAGAGGAGCGCCGTCGGTGTGTGTCATGGCAGGCCTCGGTGAGCGACGGAGGTGTCGGGTAAGTGCTACTCGCAATCAAAGACGATCCTGGGGCGCTTCGCCTCGTCCGAGGACATCGGCCCTGTCAGGGTCCACGTGGCCGGCGCCTGCTCCCCCTCCGTGGAGAACTTCGCCAGGAACCCGAAGTTGTCCTGCGGCGCGGAGAGCCAGTCCAGGGCCTGCTGAGTGACATCGACCTCCACCCATCCGGTCTTGTCCGCAAACGGTATCGTGGCAAAGGCCTTCTCATCGAACCGGGGAGCATTCCGCCACGTGACGGTGGCATGCCAGGCCTCCCGGACGAGGTGCAGGCCGATGCTGCGCTGCCCCACGGGCCCGCTGCAGCTCGACTTCTCGCAGTACAGGCGCAGCGTTGCCTTGCGTAAGCCGGCCCCCTCGGCGAGGGAAGCCCCGGACAGGTCGAAATGCCACAGCGGACGAACGGGGGCGTTGTCGGCGACAGGCTGGGAGACCATCGCCCCAAACGGCTCCGTCGGGAGGTACTCGATCACCACAGTGGCGCGGCCGTTTCGGGGCGCGAGCACGAGCTCATGGCTGCCTGCTGTGAGCAGGAGGGCGTCGGGGGCAAGCGGAGGGGTAGTGGGCGCGAACCCCTCGCCGGCGTGAGTTCTCGTGGCGGCCCCCGGAATGCCGCCGGGATAGGGCACATAGGCGGGGTCGCCGATGAGTACGATGCCCGCCGCCGTAATGGCGGCGCCGCTCTCTCCGGTCGTGACGCAGAGCGGGGAGAGCGCCCCGGGGCTGCCGCGCCGGAGGTCCAGCTTGCCGACACTCCCTCGCTGCAGGGCCCCGTTCTGTGCCGCCAGAGCCGCTTCACCCATGCAGGCTCCGCTTTCGCTCGCGGCCATCGCGGGCGCTACGTACGCGTAGCTGCTTGTGACGACGCTGCCTACCGAGGCCACGGCTCCCGCGTGGATCAGGCCCAGCACGATACTGGTCCCCGCGGGCAGTTCCTGCCAGTTCGCCTGGCCTCGACCGACCGTGCCCCATCGTACCGACGTGGCGTTGGAGAAGCACGCGCCGTTGTACACCACGGCGTGGTTCAGTTGGGCGCGGGCGAGGTCCTCTCCGTTCAGGCCGCAGGCGACGTCGCCGCTGCCGTGGCCGCAGAATGCCAGGGCGGTGGCTCCGTCCAGCTTGGCGAGTTCCGCGCTCTTCCTGTCCTCCCAGTGCCTGTCATCCTCGTCAAAGCGGATCGTGTCGGTGGCAAAGCCCACGCCGGCATAGCCCCTGGCTTCCGCTTCCATGTCCCGGTAGCAGTGCTCCGCCTTGGCGAAGACGTGGCCGATGCAGACGGCCCTACGCGGTGAGGGTGGCTCTCTTTCGGCCTCGATGGTGCGCTGCACCAGGGCCACGGCGTCCTGAGCGTCCTCGCCGGTGATGAAACCGTAGGAGAACTCCAGCTCGACGTCATGGTCCATCGTGGCGGAGGCCAAAAAGACCGTCGCTGCGAGATTGGGCTCAATGTGGTCCGGCCTGGTGACAAAGGCAACCTGTTCGGCCTCCAGGCTCTGCAGGGCCGCGATGAGGTCCTCAGCGGGCTCGGACGGAACGCGAGTGACGGCCACCTTGCGGTGCTCGGCGAGGAGCTCGGCCGCCGCGTAGTACGGGTCCTCCGGCGCCAGGTCGGTGACCACGGCATACCTGCCGGCCACCGGCCGACGGTCCTGGCGATCGGGGTCCATCGTGGCCAGCAGGGGTAGGCCCGCAATGTCCTGGGGAGCATTGCGCTGGTCCCGCAGGGCCAGTATGGTCGCCTCCAGGCGGCCCCAGTCCAGCCCCGTCGCCTGTGCGACGACTTCCGGGTCGTAGATGCTGGAGAGGAAGGCGCTGTCCATCGTCCACAGCACGTACTGCAGACGCCGCTCTTTGGCTGCGGCGTCGACGGCCGCCAGCACCAGGGGCGAGGGGTTGTCCCCCACACTCCAGGTGATCCTGGCCAGGCAGACCCGCGGGCCGGCGCCGATGGCATCGCAGGCGGAGACCGCGGCCTCGGCTTCCCTGGCAATGTCGGTGTCGTCCCGCACACGGAAGAACGGGTAGGCGGTGTCCACGATGCCCTTGCCGGCCTCCCAGAAGGCGCGGTCGGTTATGCCGACGACCCCGAGCTTGATGTCCGCCTTGCAGGCTCGCCACGCGCTCTTGGCCTCGGCAAGGAACTCCCACACCGGTCCGTAGGGCCCTGCCGGTCCCGCGGCGGCCCGGGTGCAGGCGGGGCAGCGGCAGAGGCTGCGGGGGTTGTAGACGATGGTCTCCTCAAACCCCGGGCATTTGCCCAGTATCTTCGTTCCCCAGGCGCTCCCCCACTCGCGGGCCCGGGCGTCGGAGTAGCAGATCTCGGCTCCAGAGCTCACAGCCGGCTTGCCCGCGGCCGTTACCTGGGTGGCCACGGTGGCTCTGGCAGGGAAGCGCGGGCGGTACATGGCCGCGACGCGCACGTCACGGGAAGACAGAGATGCGATGAGGTCATTCACGGCGTCGAAGTCCGTGGCCCCCCATAGCTCGCTCGCCCACGCCCAATCGATGACCACCAGCTTGAGCCCCGCCCGGGTGACGAAGTCCGTCAACGTGGCGACAGAAAGGCGGTTGCCGATGTCCCAGACCAACACGGACGCGCCCAGCAGCCCCCCGCCCGTGGCCTGGTCTGCAGCCGCGGGCGGCGCGGCCGTGGACGACAACGCGATAGCGAAGACGGCGCAGACAACCGTGACCCGCGGACGACCCAACCTTGCTCCCATCTCCATCCCTCCAAGTCATGCCGCATGGATCAGCAATTGAGACATCAGGGCCATAGGGTCAGGCGCGACGGCGCATGGGTGCGATATGTGCCAGAATCATTATACAGATGGAGTGCCGTCGCTGGCAATTGACGCATTATTGCTCGACATGCGCCGCTGCCGCTTCGTCCCTTTGCTTGTCTCGAACTTGAGTGAACCCACCTTGGGGTCTGTGCGTTGGGTATGCTATAGTCTTTGCGGAAGCACCGTCGTAACCGCCACCCGGTGATGACCCCGTCTCAAGAAGGTGCCGCCCATGTTCCGCCTCGCCACTCCCCGCTGCCTCCTGCTCGCCATCTCGCTGGCTACCCTTGGTTCCCTTTCCGCCTCGGCCCAGCAGCGCATCGCGCCCGGACCGCTGGCGGTCGGCGTTCTCTCCGCCGCCGACGATACCCCCATCCCGGGCGTGACCGTGCATCTGGGAGGCCGCTACGCTATCACCACAGCCGCGGGGATCGCCACCTTCCACGGCGTCCCGGCGGGTACGTACCCCCTGGAGGTCGGTCATCCGGGCTACGAGCGTCTCACCACGGAGGCCACTTTGGCCGCCGGTGCTCGCGAGCCGATCTCTCTCAGGCTCGTTCCGACGCCTCCGGTTGCGGTGACCGGCCGAGTGGTGCTGGCCGGTGATGGCAGACCCATGCCCGGTGCCCGCGTGGAGATCGCGCCTGCGGCCGTCGCCGCCGCCGTGCAGGGGCCGTGCCACTGCATCTGCGCCTGGGACGGCACGTTCACCGTGCCGGAGCTTCCGCCAGGGAGGTACTCGGTCCAGGTTCAGGCTCCCGGCTGTGCGCCCCTGCGCGCGGAGCTGCAGGTGGCCGCCGATATGGAGCCCGTGACCTGGGAGCTGCCCCGGGTCGCCGCAGCCGAGGACCTCAGTATCACCGTCCAGGACGCCCGGACCGGCGGGCCCGTTGCCAACGCGGAGGTGACGGTGGCCGAGGCCTGGCCGCGGGGCATCGTGGCCCGCGGGCTCACCGACGCTCAGGGCCGGATCGCCTTCGCCGCCGTGCCCACCACGGCGCTGAACTGGGAGAGCATGGTGGCCGCCGATTCCGTGGCCGGGCTCTGGGAGCAGGCCGGCCATCTGATGCACCTGGCCCTGGATGGCGGCGCGCTGCGGGGACGCTACGGCGCCTTCCAAAGTCACATGGAAGGCCAGAGCGACGGCAAGTCCGCCACAGGCCGCTGGACCCAGTCGCTGGGCGACTACGCCCCGGCCGGGACCTTCGCCGTGAACCTCGGCGACGACCCCAACCTGCTGCAGGGCTCCTACACGGTGGACGGTGAGGCGGGCACGAAGGGCGGCTGGAACTGGACGCGGCTGGGCAGCTCCGAGAGCCCCGGCTTTGCCGGCGGGCTCACCGTGTACGTGGCCGCCGCAGGGCATCAGGACACCGCCGTGCCGCTGGCCGCGGGTTCCGGCTCCGTGGTGGTGCCGCTGGACGCTCTGGACGAGATCGCCGAGCAGGAGCCCAATGACGAATTGGCCTCGGCGCAGATCATCGCCCCGGGAGCCACGGTGGAGGCCAAGATCAACACCGCCGGCGACCACGACTGCTTCCGCTTCCGCCTGCCCCATCCGGCCCTGGTACGCCTGGAGATCAAGCGCCCGAGTGACCAGTGGATGCGCGCGATCCTCCACCGCCCCAACGGCGACGTGGTGGCCGACTTCAGCGTCACCGGCGGCCCGATGGTCACCGACACCCGGGCGCTGGCGGCCGGGGAATACGTGCTCCTGTGCCGCCAGCATGGGGACAACGCCGCCTCGGCCGAGCCGTACTTCATCCGAGTAACCTGCCGCTGGGCTCCCGACCCGTACGAGCCCAATGATGACCTCGGCACCGTGCGCACCATCCGGCCGGGGCAGGAGCTGCGCGGCTTCATCTTCCCCGCGGGCGACAGGGACCACTTCCGCTTCGAGGTGAAGCGACCCAGTATCGTCCGGTTCACCTCCCCCGCCCACCCGCTATGGCGGAACGTGGCCATCCTCGACAGCGCCGGCGAGCAGGTGGCCGACAGAGGCATCGCGGGCGGAGCCGGCGAGCTGGTCGGCCAATTGTCACCCGGGCACTACGTGCTGCGGGTGCGCCAGTGGAACGACAATGACGTATCCCTCGAGCCCTACGTGGTCCGTATGGAGCTGCAGGAAGACGACGGCATCGACGACACCGAGCAGCCCGCGGGGAGCGTGGCGGTCCTGCGCGACCTTGCCGTGGACGCTCAGGTGGCGGGCACGATCTTCCCCGCCGGCGACCACGACTATTACCGCGTGGCCGTGCCGCAGGCGGGACGGCTACATGCCTCGCTGCTCAAGCCTCCGGAGGTCTGGGCCCACCTGTCCCTGCGCGACGGCGGTGGAGCCGAGCTGGCCGCGGTGGGCGCCACCGGAGGGGCCGGCACGCTGACCTGGGACGCCCCGGGGCCGGCCACCGTCTACCTGCAGGTTCGGGAGTGGAATAACACCGCCGCCTCCACCAACCCCTACACACTCCGCACCTTCTTCGAGCCCTGCGACGAGCTGGAGGCCCTGGGCCGCAATGACACGGAGCACACCGCGTCCCCGCTGGCCCTGGGCGAGACCGTCGAGGCCACCATCTACCCCAACGGCGATAACGACTGGTACGCCGTGACCGTGGATTTCCCCGGCGTCCTGCACCTGAGCGGCCGCAATCAGGACGGCATCTGGATCGTCCAGGAGTTGTGGGACAAGCAGGGCAACCAGATCGGCCGGGAGGGCCTGACCTCCAAGGGGGCGGACTACCGGTGGGAGCGGCCGGTGGTGGCCGGCGAGTACCTGATCCGCGTCAGGGACTGGAACGACAACGCCGGCTACGTGGGCCCGTACTCGCTGAAAGCGACCCTCGTTCGCGCCGAGCCGGCGGAGACCGAGCCGATGGCCGCCGACCCCGTGCGCCCGCTGAAGCTCGGTGAGGCCCAGAGCTTCCGCATCGACCAGGCCGGCGACCGCGACCGCTTCGTCTTCGACACCCCCGCGGCGGGCAAGTACAAGCTCCGCATGCACCACCCCGTGGGCATCTGGATGGTCGCCGAGATGTTCGACGACCGCACCGGCGAGCGGGTGCAGGAGTTCCGCTATACCTCAACCGGCCAGTCGGTCAGCGAGTTTGAGACCCAGGGCCCCACGCGCTACCGCCTGGAGGTGCGCGAGTGGAACGACAACGGCTCCTCGCCCTGGAACGGGACGATCGCCGTGGATGACGGCGACCGGGCGATGACCTCCGAGCGCCTGACGGCCCTGGCCGATCCGCTCGACCCGACCCTGGTGATCTTCTCCCGCGAGGAGGAGCCGGACATGCCCCGAGCCGCCGCGGTGGAGATCGATGCCGACGGTAACGGGAACATCGATACCTCGATACCTCTGGGCGGCACCGGGCAGTTCCGCTACCCGGCCGAGGGGCTCTACCGCGCCGTGGCGCACCTGCGGGCCGACAGTGGAATGCTCACCCGGACGGACCTGTGGGTCGAAGCCATCGGGCCGGCGGAGCGCACCGGCGTGCAGCTCATCGTCGACCGGCCCGGTGAGGGCCAGATCGTGGAGGAAGACCTCCCCGTACAGGTGCGCGCCATCAGCTATACCGGCGCGAAGATCGCCAGAGTGAGCGCGAGCATCGACGGCAGCGCTCTCCCCACGGCCTACACCGCCCCCTACACCTTCCAGGTCCCGTGGTCGACGCTGCGGGGCGGCGAGCACGTCCTGACCGTGACCGCCACGGACACCACCGGCGTGGAGGCCACGCTCCACAGACGCTTCTCCGTCTCCGATTACTTCGGGCTCTTGCCCCGCGACGGCGCCACGATGTCGGGCACCGCCGTGCGCGTGAGCTGGTCCGGCGGGAGCTTCGGCCCCGCCGCCGTGCGCTACAGGGCCAAAGACGCCGAGCAGTGGCAGGAGGCGGTGGGGGAGAGTGGCCGCGAGCGCGTGGTCCTGCTTTCCGACCTCGAGGCCTCGGTGCCCTACGAGTTCCAGCCCCTGGGGGGCGCGGAGCCCGGGCCGGTGCGTACCGTGACCCGCGTCAAGGGCCTCGCCTTCGGCAGCAGCCGCTACGGCGCCAACATCAACCGTGACTACGACCAGCGGGTGCCCATCTCCGTGCGCAACCACGGCGAGGAGCCGCTGACGGTGAGCCTCGTCTGTGGCAGGCCCCGGACGGAGGACCTGCTCCTGAGCTTCGTGGGCGAGGGCTCCGAGGACAAGCCGGTGGAGTTGGGGCCCGGCGAGGAGCGGCAGTTCACCCTCATCTTCAGCGCCCAGGACGCCGTGCACCCCCAGTTCACCATCCCCCTGCGGATCGTGTCGGCCGACGGCTACTCCGATGAGGCCGAGATGGCGGTGCATGTGAAGCTCCCCGAGGTCAAGCTGGAATGGGAGGACCTGGGGCCCACCGCCGAGGGCTACGGGCGCCTGCTGCGCCTGAGCAATAGGGGCGACGGCCTCACCGACCTGGCCCTGAGCAGCGACAGCCCGGACATGTCCGTCTCGCCCCGGGTGGAGCACGGCATCTTCCCGGCGGGGGCGAGCATGGAGGTTCGCGCCCTGCCCCGGCTGTATGAAGGCTTCCGCTCGGCCCAGGCGCAGCTTGCGGCCTCCGCGGTGGACAAGACGGTGCCCTTCCCCGTCACCGTCGCGCTCAAGGACGGCGAGCAGGTGCACGGCCTGTGGGTGCGCCCCGGCGGCGAGGGCATCGACGAGCAGCAGGCGGAGCTCCTGGAAGCCCGGCTCATGTCCGGAGCGTACCTCAGCCCCGAGTATGTGGACTGGTCGAAGGGCTACAGCCCCCAGGACACCGACGGCGACGGCCGCCCGGACCGCTGGGTCGTGATGGACAATGTGGAGCGCATCCTGTGGATCGGTGAGGACACCAACGGCGATGGCCAAGTGGACTTCGCCCACGCCGACATCGGCTTCGACGGTCAGTACGACTACTCCGGCATCAAGGGCGACACCGGCTGGGAGGAGACCAACCTCGCCTCCGCCTGGCTGGAGATGGGCTTCAAGCTCCCCGGCGCCCTCTCGGGCTACCAGCCCCACGATGTGGACGTGGTCCTCAACGACCGCCTGGTGGGGAGCCTCACCGACACCCTGCCTCAGGGCAACTTCCGCTTCCGCATCCCCCCTTCGGCCTTCGCCTTCAACACCCAGGGCAGCCCTGAGGGCAACCAACTGGGTATCGCCTCCCGCCACGTGCGGGGCGGGCACTACGTGGTGACCAGCGACTTCCGCATGAAGCTGGGGCTCACCGGCACCCGGGCCTGGGTGGTGGCGACCTCGGAGCAGGAGGCCCGCGAGAAGCTGCAGAGCACTCCCGGCCTCTCGGTGGGTGCTCCCGATCTGAGCGTGAACTCCGACGAATTGCGGCTCAGCGGCGCCGCGCAGCCCACCGCCGGCGACGAGGTCCTCGTCACGGCTCCATTGCGCAATCTCGGCGCCGTGGCGGCCAAGGAGGTCGCCGTC
>CAZXDD010000281.1:0-9829 GCA_964639415.1 uncultured Armatimonadia bacterium | reverse complement strand
TACACCCTATCCTACACTCTTTCCCTACACGACGCTCTTCCGATCTGAAAAGGTGGTAGCGGGCCCGGACGGTCTGCGCCCGGCGGACGACGGCGAAGGCCGCGTGGTGTGGCGTATGGCGGCTCCCTATGTGTTCATTGGCGGGAGCCTGCAGGCCGAAGGGGAGGGCGTCGGGTTTGCGCTGTCGTGGGATGGGGAGGCCTTCGAGCCCGTCGAGGCCGATCTGGACCGGCTTTTCCCCCCGGCCGGTCCGGCGCGCTATGGCTACTATCTGGAGTGCCGCCTGCCGCCCGGATCGGTACTCAGGAGCCTCCGCATCGCCAATGACATCCAGATGGCCCCTCTGGCGTTGCCCGGAATGGTCGTGGGGGACAACCGGTTCACCTACACCGACGAGAGCCCCGAGGGGCGCCGGGTGCGGATCACCCACGACTGGGTGGAGCGCTCGGCCAGCCAGCCGCCGAGTGCGCCACCCGCACCAACCTACCCGGTGGCGGAGAGTGAGGTGGAGGGCAGCCGGATCACCTTCCGCTGGGAAGCCCCTGAAGACCCCGGCGGGGAGGCCGTGGCCGACTACCACTTCGAGCTGTCCGAGCGCCCAGACATGAAGTGGCCGCTATCCCCCAGCTTCGAGAAGCTCATTTCGCTCACGGCGGATCAGGGCCAGGCACGGTACTGCCTGCCCTATACAGGATTGCTGGAACCGGACCGATACTACTACTGGCGCGTGCGGGCCCAAAGCGCCGGGGGTGTCTGGGGACCGTGGAGCGAGACGTGGCGGTTTGTGTTGCGCGGCCCCGCGGTGCCGGTGAACCTGGCTTTGACGGCGCAGCCCAAGCGCGGGGCAATGGTGCTTGAGTGGGAGCCGAGCCCCGGCGGTCGACGGCCGGTGCGCTATCGGGTATACGGGAGCGATGAGAAGGGCTTCTCCATCAGCGACGAGCCGTACAAGGTGAACGTGGGGAACCAGAAGGAGAAGCTCCCGCTACCATTCCCGGCCAACTTCATCTGCGAGACGGAGAGCTCGCGGCTGGCTGTGATCGGCCCCGACCTGGAACTGCCCAATGCCAACCGGGCCTACTACCGCGTGGTCGCTGTGGACGAGCAGGGCAATCCCGGCGGCCCGTCGGACTATGTGGCGGCCCCAAGACCGCATGTATACACGCGGCCTGTGACGGAGGCGAAGGTGGGGCGGCCCTACAGCTATGCGGTCGGGGTCACCCGGTCTCTGGGCGACCTGCGCTGCCGCCCGACCAAGGAGTCGTCGTACAACTCCAGCTTCTGGGATGTGGAGCACCCGGTGTTCTCACTGCCCGTGGGGCCGGGGTGGCTCCGGATCGACGCGGCTACCGGTGTGCTCTTCGGGACGCCGCCGACGGCCGGTGATGTGGAGGTGCAGGTGCGGGCGGAGACCGCAGGGGGCCGGGCCGCGACCCAGGGGTTTGCGATCAAAGTGGCGCCGTAGGGGCGCAAAACCGGTGCCGGTGGCGCCGAGCCGAACGGAATCAGAACCTGACAAGCGTGGGCATTTGTGCTATACGTAATACTAAGGGGAGTGTGGCAGGCTTCTTAGGGGGATGCTCGGGGCCTGCGATACCACCCCTGGGAGCATGCGTACCAACCGGGGCCGTACCTCCTCGGTCGCAGCAGGATCAGCCCATGTAGGTTGCGTCGCGCCCCCGGTGGGGGCGACGCCGGGGGCTTCTCCGGACACCGTAGCTATCGTCACACCAAACCAGCGGAGGTATGATCATGCGCATCTGCGCGGTTCTTCTGGCCGTCGTCGTGGCCGTCCCTGTGCTTGCGGGCTCTGAGTTTGGCTGGCCCGTTGTGGACACCGACTGGCCCCAGACGCAGTGGCGCCCGCTGTACCAGCGGGCCATGGAGCACAACCTGGCGCGGCGGATGCTGGTGGGTTACCCGGACTTCACCGTTCAGGCCGAGCGCGTCACCACTCGCTACGAGTGGGCCGCCGTGGTCAGCCGGCTAGTGCACTACTTCGAGGTGCCCCTGCCCGGCTATGAGTACCTGCCGCCCGACGTCCCGTGGGATCACTGGTGCACCGACGCCTGTCAGGTATGGGTCGCTTCGCGGCTGTACCCCACCGCGCCGACGATGAACTTCCGCGGCGAGCGTGCCCTGAGCCGGGGTGAGTTCGCCTTCACGATGCTGAACCTGATGCGCCTGATGGAGGGCGAGACGCCGCCGGCGACGCTGCTGGAGAGCCGGGACATCCGCGAGCAGGCCGGGGAGCTTCTCAGGCAGCGCGGAATCCTGGTGGGCTATCCGGACGGCCTGATGCACCTGGACCATGCCATGCCGCGGTGGCAGGTGGCCGTCGCCGTGTACAGGCTGCTTCTGTGGAGCCAGGAGCAGACCGGGGCGCAGCCGTGGGGTCCGGCGCGCACGCGTCCCACGCAGCCGTAGTCGGCAGCGCCTGTCGGCCAGGGCAATTGGGCCCTCTACGTGCCTCGTTGCCATGGCTCGAGACGCGTAGGAACCGTGTCGTCACGGTCCTGTGGTCGTGTCTACTCCGCATTTAGGACACCGTGAACCACGGGACGGCACGCGGCCGCGCGTATCTGAAAGTGCGGCAAGGCCACACCGACAGGCGCGGCAGACCCCATCCTCATCGACGCATCGTCACCTACCGGCATCCGCCGGCCCGGTGAATGGCCGGGTGCCACCGCAGTCGCCGGGCGGTGGCGGGCCGGTGTGGCGAACCGTGTTGTATGTCGTCGCAATGGGAGGGCTATCGTGCTACCGCCCAACCGTTTCTTCCCCATCGTGTTTCTTCTTCTTCTCTGTGCGCTGGCCGGAGCCCAGACCTGGCCCGATTCCGCGGGCGTCGCCTCCGTGCTGGCGAACCTGGGGCCACTCCAGGGCCTGAGCGCCCAGGGCACCCCGGCGGTGTACACTCGCGCCAATCTGGCGCAGTACGGGGGCGCGGACCCGGAGCGCGTCTTTCTGTATGACTATCGGTGGACGGTGGCCTCCGTGTGGAAGGCCGAGAGCCCCGCGGTGACCATCGCCGCCGACGTCTACTGCTTCGGCTCGCAGATGGATGCCTTCGGAGCCTTCAGCATCGATCGCAAGGCAGGCCCCGTTCCGCCCGACATCATTGCTCTGCCGGGACAGGCCTCGGCACTGGCGGCCTACTGGGCGGGCACGCAGTTGCACGTGTGGCGGGGGCCTCTGTACGTGCGAATCGTGCCGGCCTCGGACGAGCAGGGCGCCAGAGCGCCGGTGCTGGCGCTGGCGACGGCGATCCTGGGCAAGCTGCCCAAGATGGCCGAGGATCCCGGCATACTCCGGCTGCCGCCGGTGAGAGACCTGCTCATCGAGAGCGTCAAGTACCAGACGAAGAACGTCATGGGGCTGAGCTTCCTGTCCAACGCCCTCACCGGTACCTACGGCACCCGCACGGCTGCAGGAGGGGTGGAGGCGAGCATGCAGCTCGTACTGATGGATGCCGGCCAGGCCGCGGGCGCGGAGGCGGCCTTCATCGCGCTGCAGGCCGAGCTGTCCGGCAGTGGCCCCACCAACCCGGTGACGGCGCTGGGCGAGCAGGCGGTGGCGGGGCGCCACCCGCGGTACGGGCAGGTCTTCGCCATGCGCCAGGCCCGCTACGTGGCCATCGCCTGGCAGGTGGCGGACCCCAGGACCGCCCAGACGGTGCTGCGCGAGGTGGCCAAGAACATCCGCGCAGTTAAGTAACGGACCCTGGGCCATACCCTCGGAAACCCGAGAAGCCACAGCCTGTGGGATGGCTGTGGCTTCTGGCGTCCGGCGAGCCCGGTCGGCCGGCCTCTACCCCTCGCACAGCCGCCGCGCCCGCTGCTCACACTCCCGGTAGATCTCCTCCTCGTCCTGGCCCGGGAACTCACCGTCCTGCATGGCGATCTCCCCGTCCACGACGGTCATCCTCACATCACTGCCGCGAGCGGAGTAGACAAGAGCGGATTCCACGTCATGCAGGGGCCGCAGGTGCGGGGCCCGCAGGCTCACCACCGCGATGTCGGCCCTCTTGCCGGGCTCGAGACTGCCCGTGATCTGGGAAAGCCCCAGCGCCCTGGCGCCACCGATCGTGGCCATCCTCAGGGCTTCATCGGCCTTCACGACGGTGGGGTCGCCGGAGTTGCCCTTGTGCACCACGGCACTGAGAAAGGCCTCCTCCAGAACGTCGAGGTTGTTGTTGGAGGCCGCACCGTCGGTGCCCAGGCCCACTACCGCGCCACCCCTGAGCAGATCGGGGATACGGGCAAAGCCGTTGCCCAGCTTCAGGTTGCTGCCGGGGCAGTGGGCGATTCCCACTTGCCTGTCGATGAGGGTCGCCATGTCGGCGTCGTCCAGATGCACGCAGTGCGCGGCCACGACCCTGCAGTCGAAGAGGCCCAGGCGCTCCAGATGCTGCACGGGGCTGGCGCCCCTGGCCGCAAGGGAGTCCTGCACCTCCTGGAGCGTTTCCGAAATGTGGATGTGCACGGGGATATCCTGCGCCAAAGCGGCCTCCCTGACCCGCTGCAGCAGCTCATCGGGACAGGTGTACGGCGCGTGGGGGCCCAGCATGGGGTGGACGCGCCCCTGCTCGTCGGCTTTCATCTCGGCCGTGAACTCCACGGCCTCCGCCAGCATGCCATAGGGGTCGTTGGAGAAGCCCAACAGAACGCCGGATGGGCAGACGCGAATCATGCCGTCCTGTGCCGCCTGGGTGGCGGGGCGGTAGAAGTGGTACATGTCATTGAAGCACGTCACTCCGCTCCGGAGAAGCTCCAAGACGCCGAGACGGGTGCCCCAGTAGACGTCCTGCTCCACGAGTCTGGCTTCGGTGGGCCAGATGCGCTCCTCCAGCCATGGCTTCAGGGGCATGTCGTCGCCAAAGCCCCGGAACAGCGTCATCGCCAGGTGTGTGTGTGCATTGACCAGACCCGGTAGGACCACGCAGCCGGTGCCGTCAATGGTCCGGTCGCACGGCTGCCGCGGAGCCCCGGCCGTCGGCCCGGCGTAGGTAAGGCGGTTGCCCTCCCACTGCACCGCGCCATCATCGATCCGCCCCATGCCGTCGACCATCGTCAGGACAATCGCGTTCTCGATGCGGCTGACTGCCATCCGAAGACCCTCCGGGAACCTTCCATGCGTGGTGCAGGACTGTGGCGGCAACGGCGGGACACCCCGGTACGGCCGGGTTGCCGTTGCCTGCATGACTGCGCGGACCTGGCGCCGGCACGAAGGGGGTCGGGGCGAGACGCCCCCGGGACGCCAACCGGCGACCGCGGACTCCCGGTCGGCCTGTGGCGGAGTGTGGTTAGAACTCGCGCTCAACCATGAAGTTGGCCCATCCGGCCAGCCACCGGGTGTACTGAGAGGGCGCGACCTTCTCAAGGCTGGCGAAGGCCTTGTCGATGTGCTGTTTCGCCATCCGGGCCACGGCGTCCAGCGCCCCGAGGTCTGCAAGCAGGTCCACGGCCTGGCGCACCTGCTCGGGCGTGGCCCGGGGGTTGCCGACGATGGTCTCCAGCCTGCGTCGCGTCTGTGTGTCGGCGACTCGGAAGGCCTCCAGCAGGACAGGCGTCCGCTTGCCCTCGAGGATATCGCTCCCCACGGGTTTGCCGAGCTTCTCCTGATCTCCGACCACACCGAGCAGGTCGTCCTGGAGCTGGAACGCGGTACCACATTCGGCGCAGAAGGTGGCGATGGCCTGCACCAGCGGGTCCTGCTCGTCGGTCGTCTGCAGGCCGAGCATGGCTCCGGCCTTGCCGGCGAACTGGTACAGCACCCCGGTCTTGAGGTACATCATGCGCAGTACGTCCTGGATGGAGACCTCGCTGATGGGCTGTTTGCCGAACTGGATGTCCAGTGTCTCGCCCTCCACGAGGTCGGCCACGACATTGCGCTCGAGGTCGTCAACCAGGTGCACCAGAAGCTCGGGCGGCACATTGCGGGCGCCGAGGAACATGGCGACACAGAGGCCGTGCTGCACGTCACCGGCGAGGATGGAGAGGCTGATGCCGTAGTCGGCGGCCTCGGGGTACTTGAGCTCCCAGTCGCGGGCCGCCAGCTCGGCGCCGAGAATGTGGCCGGTGGGACCTCCGCGGCGGAGGCTGTCGTGGTCGATGATGTCGTCGTGCATCAGGGTCCAGGTGTGGAACAGCTCGAGGGCGGCCGCGGCCGGGATCACATCGCGCTCGTTGCCGCCCACAGCGCCGCAGGAGAGCATGAGCACGGCGGGCCGCAGGCGCTTGCCGCCCCGTTCCAGATAGGAGGCCACCAGCCGGCGCAGATGCTCCGGTCGGATGCGACCGAGGGTGTTGGGGTCGAGCAGTAGCTCGTCCACCCACCGGCTACGTTCTGATAGTGCGGCCGTGAAATCCTGCGCGCCGGGCATGTTAGGCTACGCACCCTCTCTGCTTGGGGCTGTCGAGCGGCCCGTCCGTGATCTACGGGCAAGCGTTTGGTTGCCTGCAATGGGAGGCCTCGACGGCTTCGGTCCCTGCCGTCTCCGGGCACCGAATGCCTGCGACGGCATCACTCCCGGAGCCCGGAGGCTGCGCGCCACGTCTGCGGCGCGAACCGGCTCGGCTCCGCCGGAGGAATGCGCTCTATCGAGGCCGGACGCGCTGCCGATCTCGTTCGGTCTCGGCGCGCAGGCGGTCGAGCTGGGCCTCGTCCAGCAGGTCCACCGTCTCACCGCGGCGTGGCACGCTGTTGTCGATCCCCTCGCCGGCAAGCAGGCCGGAGAAGGTCAGCGAGGCCTCCACCTCACCGTGCGTGATGAAGACGTTCCTGGCCCCGCCGATGGCCCTGACCCAGTGCAGCAGTCCGGTCTGATCGGCATGGGCCGAGAGGCCCTGGATCGACTGTACGGTAGCGCGCACGCGGTGAGGGCGCCCGAAGAGCTTCACGCTCTTGGTGCCCTGCACGAGTATTCTGCCCAACGTGCCTTCGGCCTGGAAGCCCACGAATAGGATGGTGTCATTGCCGTGGCCCAGGTGGTGGTGCAGGTGGTGGCGGATGCGGCCGGCCGTGCACATGCCGCTGGCCGAGATGATGATGAGCGGACCGTCCAGGGAGTTCAGGGCCCGCGACTGCTCGGTGGACTGGGTGAACTGCAGCGACGAGAAGCGGATCGGGTTGTCGCCTCGCCCCAGCAGTTGCAGGGCCTCCTGGTCATAGCACTCACGGTGCTTTTCGAACACCCCCGTGGCCCGGGCGGCCATGGGGCTGTCGACGAACACCGGTACAGCGGGAATGCGCCGGGCGCTCAGGAGGCGGTCCAGCCTGTACAGCAGGTCCTGGGTACGTCCGACGGCGAAGCTGGGCACGATGACGTGTCCCTTGACCCTCACCGCTCGCCCAACGACCTCCACCAGCGCCGTGGCGACCTCCTCCTCCGGCGGGTGAGAGCGGTTGCCGTACGTCGATTCCATGATGACGAAGTCGGCGCCACTGATGTAGGTCGGGTCGCGGAGGATCGGGCGGTCCGGGCTGCCGATATCACCCGAGAACACGATCTTCCTTGCCCGACCGTCTCGCTCGGCCCAGACCTCGAGGGAGGCCGCGCCCAGGATGTGTCCGGCATCCACCCACCGGACCGTGAGCCCCGGCGACACCGCGACCTCATCCCCGTAGTCCACAGGGACGAAATGCTCCAGCACGGCTTCGGCGTCTTCCATCGTGTACAGCGGCACCGGCGGCGGCGTGGCCTGCTGCCCCTTGCGCCACTTGCGCAGCTCCCAGTTGGCGTCCTCTTCCTGGATCTTGGCGCTGTCCAGGAGCATGACCCGGCACAGGTCCACGGTGGCCGAGGTCGCGAACACCCGGCCGCGGAAGCCCTCCTTCCACAGGCGAGGCAGAAGCCCTGAGTGGTCGATGTGGGCGTGAGTGAGCAAGACGCAATCCAGGGCCGCGGGATCGAAGGCGAAGCCGTGGCCCTTGTGCATGAGGGCCTCATCTCGCCCCTGGTACATGCCGCAGTCCACCAACGCCGAGGTGCCGGGCAACTGGAGCAGGTACTGGGACCCCGTGACCGTCCTTGCGGCGCCCAGGAAGCTGATGCGCACGGGCGTTACCTCCAGAATGTCCCGGCCTCGTTGATCAGATAGGCCCGCCCCTCGTGGACACGGCGCTCGTGGGAAGCCAAGGTCAGGTCCATCAGCTCCACCGGATCGCGGGAGTAGAACATCTCCGTCCCGGTGTCCTTCTCGATCAGGCCGACGATATGCTCCAGGTGGTCGGTGATGCCACCCGTGCCCAGCAGGGCTCCGACCACGTTGCCGTCGTCGTAGGCAATGGCGAATTCGCCCAGGGTGCCGGAGCGTCCTCCCACCGTGATGATGATGTCGGAGGTCCTGACGACTACCACCTCACGCCCCATCAGGCCGCTGCCGGTGAAGATGAGGGCGTCGTACTCCAGGTACGGCGATTTGTAGCGGGTGCGGTGCTCCTCGAGGCACAGGGCGGGGGAGATGCCGATGGTCATGCCTCCCTCCTCCCGGGCCCCGAGCACGGCGGCGTGCGGCATGCCCGGGCAGGCACCGGTGACGATCACACATCCCCGGCGGCCGATCTCCCGTCCCAGCTCACGGCAGGTGTCCATGATCTCCTCGGGCAGATCGCCGCCGGCCGAGCCGACGACGCCCACTTTGACCTTCTGTCTGTCTGGAATGTCGATGCACCTCCGAGTGTTCCCCTGGCGTGTTTCCCCCATTATACCAGTTCCGGCGTTCCCCGCCAGTCTCGGACCGGGGGCCCAGTGACTCAGTGTCTGGAACGGAACCGCGCGGCATGCGGTTCGCGGGCCGGAACTTTTCCTCCCCGCCACCCGTCTCATCGCTATGAAGTTTGCATCAGGGGGGCTTGGTGGGTACAATTCCTGTGGTCACGGCGCGCGAGACCAGTCGCCCAACGCCGTTCCCTCGGCAGGAGTATCCGATGGCGGCCCGGAGCACAGGCTTTTGGCTCTGCGAATCCGGGCTGTCTCGGCCTCACTTATCCCATGTTCGGGGACAAGAGGAGTAGCAGATGAAAGCAGCGCTTCACCTGGTCATGGCGACGATCACCATCACATCCCTCTGCATCCTGACCGGCTGCGGAGGCGGCGGAGGCGGCGGAGGCAGCGCCCCTGCGGCACCCAGCAACCTGCGCTCCACCGCCCAGACCCACAACTCCATCACCTTGGCCTGGGACGACAACTCCAACAACGAGACGGGGTTCGCCGTCGAGCGCCTCAACGGCTCCACATGGACTGCCGTCACCACCACGGGCGCCAATGTCCGTACCTACACGGACTCGGGCCTGACGGCATCCACGGCCTATAGCTACCGGGTGCGCGCGGTCAACAGCCACGGCAACTCCGCCTACACGTCGGTGCTTCAGACCGCGACCACCGCCGACGCCACCAAGGGTACGGTCACCGGCTCTGTGGTCAACCTCGTTACCAATGCGGGGATCGCGGCGGTGACGGTCAAGCTCGGCACCGCCTACACGGCCACCACCGGTGCCGATGGCTCGTACACCTTCAGCGGCGTCAACCCCGGCAGCTACGCGCTCACGGTGAGCCACACCACCTACACGTACTACGGCTCCTCCGTCGCGGTCACGGTGACTGCCGGGCAGACGACGACCGTGGGCGCCATCAAGATGAGTGCCGCCAATGATGGTCCACCGCCGCCCCCGTTCTAGGAGCGCGGCCCGGCAGCCGATGTTCGCGGGAGCGTCACTCTGAGAGCGTTCAATCCGGGCAAGAGCAGCTCGGGGAATGTCCCGGCCTTCGGTGAGATTCTTCGCTATCTCGCTGCGCGAGATGGACGCTCAGAATGACATGAAACGG
>CAZXDD010000280.1:0-9852 GCA_964639415.1 uncultured Armatimonadia bacterium | reverse complement strand
TCGGGCGCAGTATAGACGGGATCAGGGCGATGGTCAACCGGCGTGGGTACGGGGGCTGCCCGGCTACCAACACCATAGCCGAACACGGGTTGAGGCGACTCAACGGCCGTCGGTGGGGCGGGCCTTCCGGCCCGCCAAGCCCGCCCCGAAGGCCGGCGTCAGCCTTCTCACACGACCCGGGCCGGCCGTCGGACGGTCTCCGCCGGACGCAGCCCACAGGTGCGGTTGTCCTGCTGAGCAGTCCGGGCGCCCGCAGAGGGGCGCCCGGGAGCCTGTGTATCCAGGTTGTTTCGGCGCTCCGGACGTCCGGCGTAGCCGGGCTCGCGAGGCTCTCTCACCAGGGGCGATGACGCCACCCTTGGGAATCCGCACCGGCCAGGCTAGGCCGCCAGGCCGTAGTTGAGGTCCACGCCTCGGGCAAACAACTCGACCACAGCGTCGGCAACGTCGGGGTGGAACTGGCTCCCACGGCCGGCGGAGATCTCCCGCACGGCCTGGTCCACGCTGAGCGCCGGGCGGTACGGGCGATCGGAAGTCATGGCATCCCAGGCGTCTGCGGCGATGATGATGTGCGCCAGCAGCGGGATCTCGCCATCTGAGACCCGGTCGGGGTAACCACTGCCGTCATAGCGCTCGTGGTGGTGGAGCACCAGAGGGATGCAGTCTGCCAGGAACGCGGCGGGCGCCAACACCTGCGCCCCCACAGAGGGGTGCATCCTGATGGACGCCCATTCGCGGTCGTTCAACCTGCCGGGCTTATTGAGCACGGAATCGGGCACCGCCAGTTTGCCGATATCGTGCAGGCCGGCCGCGGTCTCCAGAGTGCGCTCGTGGTCCGGATGAACCTGCATGGCCTGACCGAGGCGCCGGCAGATGTCCGCCACACGCCGCGAATGGCCATGGGTGTACTTGTCCCTGGCCTCAACCATCCGTGCCATGGAGTGCACGGTGCCGACATAGGCCCGCTGCAGGTCATCGATCAAGTCGGCGTTGCGTACCAGCAGTCCGCACTGGGCCGCCATGACCTCAAGAAGCTGCAGATCGCCCCGGTTGTAGGGGGCATCCGCGTCTCGGCGCCCGACGGCGATGGCGCCGCCGCGGTGCCTGCCGGTGTAGACCGGGCAGACGACGGCCTCCGAAACGGGCCCCAGCACGGAGACGGGAGCCTCGCGGATGATCTGGACGTGCTCTGCCAGCGGGTGATTGGCGCGACGGGTGTACAGCGTGGCGGCCTCCAGAGCCGCGCCGACGGCCAGCAGATCGCGATCGGCCAGGGGAGCGCGGTCGGCGGGGATGGCCATCTCTCCGTCCAGCAGCGGCCAGAGCTTGCCGTCGCGCACCGTGGCCACCGCAGCCACATCGCTACCCGTCTGCAGCTTGATCGTGGTCAGCGTCAGGCCCAGCATCTTCCAGGGGCATTCCGTCTGCCGAACCTGTTGGCTGAGCCGGAACAACTCCTCCAGCTCCCGCTGGCGAGACAGGTCCTTCTCTCTTGCCTTCCGCTCGAGAGCGGAGCTGACGGCCTGCACCAGGTCCTGCTCGGTGAAGGGCTTCGGAAGGCAATCGTACGCACCGCGCCTGGCCGCTCCGCGGGCCGCGTCCACCGAGGCCTGGCCGGTCACGACAATGGAGCTGGTCTGCGGCGAGATCTCGCGGGCGCGGTCCACGACATCCAGGCCGCTGAGGCCGGGCATGAGGATGTCGCTGATGAGCACATCCACGTGCCCCTCGCGCAGCAGACTCAGTACGCTCTCCCCGTCGCTGGCCTCCGCGACGCTAAAGCCCTGGCGTACCAGAGCGTCCCTCATGATCTCCCGCAGGTACGGCTCGTCGTCGGCAACGACGGCCGTTCGGCCCGCCCCCCAAAGCTGACTGCTCATTCCCGATCACCCTCCTGGTGCTCGCACAGCTTCCGTGCTCGCCGCGTGAGCCATCACCACTTCCATCGGCCTTGATGACGGACACCTTGAGGGCCGCACGCCCCTGCGCACCGCCCGCGCGCCGGCCCCAGTTGCCCGGCCCCGCCGACCGCGACACCCCGCACCCCCTGGGCTCCGGGGCTCAACACCGGTTCAAGCGCCGCCGCCATCGCCCGGTGCAACAAACCGTTGACATTTGGTGGCAACGTCGTCGCCCGCCGATGGGCCCTTCGGCGTGTGTCCGGGTCCGGATCGCTCCCCATGCCCGCGCCCGTGTCGGACCCTCGGCCCGGCGACGGCACGCTGCAGCAGTCGCGGATCCGACGTCATGGGCCGCATCGGTTCGTGCGACGCCGTCTGCGGGGGCACGCTGTTTGGGTTCACGATGGATGGGCCGATGGAAGTGGCCAGGATGCGGCCGGTGCCTGCGGAGGTGGAGCGGGCCAAGCTCAGCATGGAGCGGAGAGGGGAGTGAGGCGTTCGCCGTCCGGGCAGGTCGGGCGCCGTAGGCGGAGCTCCCATCGGGGGAGTCCAGGGGTCCGGCCGGAAACCCCACACTGGCCGGGAATGTCATTGCCAGAGCGTCCGCTCCCGGCAAGAGCAGCTCGAGGAATCTCCCGGCGTTCAGCGAGATTCTTCGCTATCTCGCTGCGCGAGATAGACGCTCAGAATGACAGGAAACGGACCGGCCGGACTTCTCGGCCGCACCTCTAGGCCTCCGGTTCCGCGGCCAGCCAGCGCCGGGCCAGGAGCAACGCGCCCCCCTTGTCCAGAGGGCGGTTGAAACTGCCGCAGTCGTGGGTCTGCACGCAGGAGGGGCATCCGTCCGCACAGGGGCATGCGGCGATGCGGTCGGCCACCGCGGCCAGCAGTCCGTCGATACGGTCGAAGGCCGCCTCGCAGATCCCCACTCCCCCCGGATAGCCGTCGTGGAGGAATAGACCCGGGCCGGCAAGGTCCGGGTGGCTCGGGCTCGAGGCCCCGCCCACGTCATGGGCATCGCACAGGGCAAACAGCGGCAGAAGCTGGATCAGGGCATGCTCCAGGGCGTGGAGGGAGCCCAGGACGTCGTGGCCGTGGATGACAAGTTCGTCCACGTCCTGTGGGGGCACGGCGAACCACAGACCCATCGTCTCGTAGGCGGAGGGCGGCAGTTGCAGGTCGTACTGGCCCAGGTCCTGCTCGGTGACCTGCTTGCGTCGGGCGTAGCCGATCACCGCCGACTTGACGGAGACCGGCCCCAGTGACAGCCCGCCGCCTGCGGGCAGGGGCCGCGTCTCATCGGCCCGGCCCAGCCGCACCTCGGCGGCGACCATCGGCACCGTATAGTAATCCACGTCCTTGCGGACCACGTGGGCCACACGACGCTCCAGGTCCAGGCGCTCGACGAGGTACGTCTCGCCGCCGTGGAGGTACACGGCGCCCTGGTGGATCATGCGGAAGGCCGAGGCGTCGTCCATCGTCCCCAGCAACCTGTCGCCATCCGGGCCGCGGGCGCAGACGATCTCGTAGCCCGCGCCGGAGGCGCTGCGGATGCTGATACAGGCCGCCGGGTAGGTGTCGGGATCGATCCAGTACCAGGCGCTGCGCTTGGTGACATAGCGGTGCTCCGCGAGTACCTCCAGTATCTCCTCCATCTGCTCCCCGAACAGCGCGCTGTCGGCGTCGCGGATTGCCAGTTCGTAGGCGGCACACAGTAGGTGACCGCCGAGGATGAAGCGGTTGTACGGATCGATCACCGCCCGCTCCGAGGTGCTGCCCAGGAGGTACTCGGGATGCTCCAGCAGGTACTGGTTGATGCCTCCGGCCATTGCGACGAGGACGGCCAGGGCCTCCTGCTTGCCCCTTCCCGCCCGGCCCGCCTGCTGCCAGGTGGAGGCCACGCTCCCCGGGTAGCCCGCCATCACGACCGCATCCAGGCCACCGATGTCCACGCCGACCTCCAGGGCCGAGGTGGAAGTCACCCCCAGAAGCTCGCCCTCGAACAGCTTTCGCTCGATCTCCCGGCGTTCGGCGGGCAGATACCCGCCCCTGTAGGCCATGAGCTTGTGCTCCAGCCCGCTGCCCTCCAACGCCTTCTTCGCGTAAGTGAGCATCAGCTCCGCCTGCGTACGAGCGATGGCGAAGCAGATGTGGCGCACGTGGCTCCGGGCCAGCGCCGCCATGAGGTCCGAGGCCTCGAGGTTGGCGCTGCGCCGCTTGCCCGTCTTGGCCTCGATCACCGGTGGGTTCCACAGCGCGAAGACCTTCGCGCCGTGGGGGGCGCCATCGTGATCCACCAGTCTGTGCTCCAGGCCGGTCAGCGCGCGGCAGAGCTCGGCGGGGTTGGCGATGGTGGCCGAGCAGCAGATGAACTGCGGCCGCGAGCCGTAGTGGGCGGCGATGCGCCGCAGCCGGCGGATGATGTTGGCCGCATTGCTCCCGAAGACCCCGCGGTAGGTGTGGACCTCGTCCAGGACCACGTAGGTGAGGCTGCGGAAGAAGTCGGCCCAGGTGTGGTGGTACGGCAAGATGCCCACATGCAGCATGTCCGGATTGGTCAGAACGACCTGCGCCTCTCGCTTCACCTTCCGCCGCTGGGCCCTGGGTGTGTCGCCGTCATAGGTGGCGGCGATGAAGGCGTCGCCGGCGCCGAAGTCGGCCAGCCTGCGGAGCTGGTCCTGGGCCAACGCTTTGGTGGGGTAGATCAGCAGCGCGCGGCTGGCCGGGCGCTGGTAGATACGTTGCGCGATGGGGAGCGTGTAGCAGAGGGTCTTGCCGCTGGCGGTGCCGGAGACGACCACGACATTGTGCCCATCCAGGGCGAGATCGACGGCCTCGGCCTGATGCGACCACAGGCGCTTGATGCCGAGGCGGTCGACAATGCCCTGAACGGTGGGGTCGAGTGTGTGGGCAAGCTCGGCGAAGGAGGCCTCCTGAGCGGGCAGGGTGCACAGATGCGCCAGCCGTGCCGCGGAACCACGCCTGTCGTCAAGTTCCTGGATGAAGGCAGCGAAGTCCACGGCGTCACCTGGTTACCGGTCAGGCGGCGGTGTAGAGGCGGTGTGCAGGGGGCGAGACGGCCCCGGACAGCGGCCGTCGAGGGATCGGCGTCGCGACCGCATTCCTGCGGACAGGTCAGCAGAGCCGGGCGGTTGCCTCCGGTCCAGGAAGCGCGGCCGAGAAGCCGGTTCTGGCGTGAGGATGCCATCATGGTCTACCTCGCGCCGGCGAGATAGCGAAGGATCTCACTGTGTCCCAGGGAGCTCCTCGATCTGCTCGCCGGGAGCGGAGGCTCTGGGGATGACACCCCCACGCGCGTGTGGGCTTCCCGGCCACGCATCTGGACCGATCCGCCGCGCAGGGCCGCCCGACTACTTCGAGGCCACCGGCGACGCGCGGACGAAGGAGCGATCGCCTCGGGTGATGCGCAGCGACAGCTCACCATCATGCCCTGAGGATACCTCAGGCACCTCGACGATGATCCCCTTGTAGTCGGCGACGAGGCAGGCTCCGGGGACGTGGATGAAGTCCTCCGGCGTGACGTTGACCCGTCGGCCTTTGCGCAGGACGGGGAACTGCTTCTCGACATCCTTCTTCGTGCCCGGGACGATGTCGTATCTTTCCGGATGCATCCCCGGGTCGCTGCGGATGTACAGGAGTGCGGAGGCCTCCTCTTCCAGGGCTTCGATGGCGTGACCGTCGGGGCCGATGAGGCTGAGAGCGACCTTCGGATTGGCCACCACGGCGAAAGCTTCGGCCTCCTTGCTGTTGCCACGTACGCGCAACTCCTCCGCGATGCGTCCGGCCATCGTGGTGGCCGACAGGACGAACCCGTGGCCGTCGCAGCAGGGACAGACGGTGGTGAGCTGCTGCTCCAGACTCTCCCCGGTACGCTTGCGCGTCATCTCCACCAGGCCCAGGCGGGTGATGTGCATGATGCGGGTGCGCATGCGATCGTCCTTGAAGGCATTGCGCAGCGCGGCGGTCACCTGGTCGCGGTGCTTCCGCTTGTCCATGTCGATGAAGTCGATGACGATGATGCCGCCCACGTCCCGCAGCCGCAACTGCCGCGCGATCTCCTCGGTGGCCTCGAGATTGGTCCGTAGGACGGTCTCCTCCAGGCTGCTGCCGGTGAAGCGCCCGGTGTTGACGTCGATGGTTGTCAGGGCCTCGGTCTGCTCGACGTTGATGTAGCCGCCGTGGGGAAGCCAGACCTTGGGGTGCAGGGCGCGGTCGATCTGCTGCTCGATACCGAAGTGGGTGAAGATGGGCTCGTCACCCTTGTACAGCTCCACGCGCTTGCGCAGACGCTGCTCGACATTGTCCACCACGTTGAGGACCTTGTCGTAGGTGATCTTGTCGTCGATCACGAACCGCGCGGTGCTGACGGCCAGTACGTCGCGGACGACTTCGAAGACCAGACTGAGGTCCTCGTGGATGAGCGCGGGGGCCTTCTGCTGTTTGGCCTTGCCCTGGATCGATCGCCAGAGCTTGGTGAGGAACTTGACATCGTCCTCGAGCTCCTTGCGCTGCACGCCCTCGGCTCGAGTGCGCACGATGATGCCGAAGCCCTCGGGCTTCACAGCCTGGGCCAGCTCGCGGAGCCTGGCCCGCTCCTGCTCGTCGGCGATCTTCTTCGACACCCCCGCCCCGCCCCGGCCATCGCAGGTGAGCACGATGAACCGGCCGGGGAGGGAGATACGCCGCGTCGCCCGGGCCCCCTTGAGCTCCACCGGCCCCTTGACTACCTGAACCAGTATCTGCTGGCCCTGCTTGATGACCTGGTCGATGGGAGGAAAGCCGTTCATCTTGTGGCGCATCTGATGACGGCTGGGCTCTTCCTCCACGGCGTCGGAGACGTGGATGAAGACATTGCGCTCGATACCGCAGTCGACGAAAGCGGCGTCCAGCCCCGGGACGGTGTTTTCCACCTTCCCCAGGTAGATGTTGCCCACCACACTCTCGCCCCGCTCGTACATCAACTCCGCCAGACGGCCGTCATCCAGAATCGCGACACGTGTCTCCCGCGAGTTGACGTTTACGATGATCTCTGATGCCATTGGATAGTCCAGTACCTCGTGTGACAAGGAACGCCGACGTGGCGCCGCGATCCACCCGCCGGAACCTGTCCCCGGGTGACCGATTGCGCTCCCTGCAGGAATCCTTGTCCACCCTCGCCGAGACGCGAAGGGGACCGGGGGATCAGTCGCCCCCCGAAAGGCCCCGGGCCGCGGACACAACGCCGCGCCGGAGCGCCGGTGCGTCACAGACTCAACATCCGGGGTGCCCGACGCCGCGTTCGGGCCCGCCCCTCACTGCAAAGACGTCCTGGTGATCCCGGTGATCGTCAGGGCCGCCTCAAAGCCAAGCTCCGCGTTCAGCGCCGCGATGACTTCGTCCACCTTGGCGATGTCCCCATCACCCAGGTGAAGCACTGCGTGCAGTGCGTCGCCGTCCCCGGCCGGGTAGTCCAGCGAGAGGATCCCGGGCCGAACGTTGACCCACTGCTCGCCGCGTTTGGTGCGTCGAAGGACCTGCACGTCCGCAGCAGCCAAGACCCGCGCCACCGCACCGGCCACGTCTTGCTCCGACACGCCATGTCGAGACAACATGAGCTCATAGCCGGCGCGTGACAGGTCGGCGATGGGCGATCGTCGCCCGCGACGCCGGACGGCCAGCTCGACAAGCTCCATGCCCGCCGGCAACTCCCTGCAAAGCGCCCTGGCCAGCTCCGCCGCTTCCGCGGCCCGGGACAGGTCCAGCACACAGAGCTCGGAAGTGCTTGCGGCTCCCACAGGCAGGGGAGCGGCGAAGGCGATCTTCGCCCGAGGGTTGAACCCCTCGGTGTAGGCCACGGGAATACCGGCGCGCCGGACCATCCGGTCCACCGCTCGTGCCAGGTCCAGATGGCCGACGAAGCGCAATGGCCCCGTCTTGGAGAACCGCATCACCGCGCACAGCCGCAGGCGATCGCTCACTACTCGCTCTCCCCCTCGGGGCGGCACGGATGTCCAATCAAATCCGACACACCGCAGCCGGAGCAAGGGGCGAAGCGGCAGTCGGGGGTCGGGGTCTCGCTTTCCACCGCGGCGCGCTCGGCCAGCAGGAACTCGCCGCAGACCCCGGTGTCGATGTGCGCCCACGGCAGGGGCTCATCACACGAGAATCTCCGTTGCGCCTCATCTTCCAGGCACAACCCGGCCTCGGCGAAAGCCACCTGCCAACGGCGATAGTCGAAGTTCTCACTCCAGGCATCCAACGTCGGAGCCTGACGGTACGCGGACAGGATCGCCGCCGCCGTCTCCCGCCCGCCTCGGGCCAGGGCCGCCTCGACCACGCTCTGCCCGGCGTGATGGAAGCTCACAGCCACCTGCTTGTCGCGGATCTGCTGGCGCAACAGGTCCTGGCGCCGCCGGATCTCCTCCCCGGAGATCTGACCGTCCCATTGTAGGGGCGTATGCGCCTTGGGGACAAGGGTCGATACCGACACGTGGAGCTTCATGCGCCCCGCGCGCTTGCCCAGCGCCTCGCGCCCGCTCTTGGCCACGGCCCGGACCAGATCGGCGATGGCAAGGACGTCCTCGTCGGTCTCGGTAGGCAGCCCGATCATGAAGTACAGCTTGATCGTGTGCCACCCCGCGGCGAACGCGGCCTGCACGGTGTCCAGCAGGTCCTGCTCGGTGACGCCCTTGTTGATGGCATCACGCAGCCTTTGCGACCCGGCCTCGGGAGCAAAGGTCAGCCCGGACTTGCGCACCCTCTGCACCTTCTGCGCGAGCTCCACGCTGAAGGTGTCGATTCGCAGCGAGGGCAGCCCCACCGAGACTCGCTTGTCCGCGAGATCCTCATGCAAAGCGTCGATGAGCCCACCGATGTGGGTGTAATCGGGGCAGTTGAGCGACACCAATGACACCTCGTCGTAGCCCGTACTGGCCACGATCTCACCTGCCAGGCGCCGGGCGGTCTGCAGGCTGCGCTCGCGCACCGGGCGGTACACCATACCCGCCTGGCAGAAACGACAACCCCTGGTGCAGCCCCGGGCCACCTCGACCTGCGCCCGATCGTGGACCACCTCGACGAAGGGCATCACCGGACGGGTCGGGTAGGCTGAGCCCTCAATGTCGTCCAGCACCCGGCGCGCAATGCGGCAACGCTCAGGATCGTGCAAGGAGGGCACGTACACGCCCGCTATGCCCGCCATTGCCTCCAGCCGCCGGCCCCGCGGCTCCCGGACAAGGGGCTTGAGCGCATCGAGCACCTCATGGATGGCCTCTTCCCCATCGCCCATCACGAGGGCATCGAAGAACGGAGCCATCGGCTCGGGGTTCAGGGCACACGGCCCGCCCCCCAACACGATCGGGTCGGCGTCACCTCTATCTGCGCTCTGAAGCGGGATGCCGCCCAGGTCCAGCAGGCCCAGCACTCCCGTGAAGGTCAGCTCGTACTGCAGGGTAATGCCGACGACATCGAACTCGGACAAAGGATCGCCGGATTCCAGGGCCCACAAAGGTAGGCCGCGCTCGCGGAGCAGTGCCGAGGCATCGGTCTGAGGGTGGAAGCACCGCTCACAATACGTATCTGGGCGCTGGTTGATGCAGTGATACAGGATCTGCAGCCCCAGATGGGACATCCCTACCTCGTAGGCATCCGGGTAGCACATGGCGACCCGCAGATCCACCGCCGTCGGGTCCTTGCGGACCATGTTGAACTCTGAGCCCACATAGCGTGCGGGCTGTTGAACGTGCGCAAGGAAATCTTCTGCGAGCATGCTTACCTGAAATGCCCCGGAGAAAGGATCGGGGCCCGATACACCGAGAGTCCCCACTATTGACCGTATTTTAATGATACGCTTCGCCCGGAGGGGCTGTCAAGGACGGCGGGGGTGACGGCGGGGGTGACGGCGGGGGTGACGGCGGGGGTGACGGCGGGAGTGACGGCGGGGGTGACGGCG
>CAZXDD010000279.1:6096-9868 GCA_964639415.1 uncultured Armatimonadia bacterium | reverse complement strand
AATGTCATTCTGAGAGCGTCCGCTCCCGGAGGGAGCAGCTCGAAGAATCTCCTGGTGTTCAGCGGGATTCATCGCTACCTCGCTGCGCGAGATCAGCGCTCAGAATGACACGAAACGGACCAGCCGGACTTCTCGACCGGGCCTCTAGTGACGCGGACCCTGCGTCGGCGGCCCCCCACGCCGCTCGAGAACCTGCAGTAGCCGCTGTACCGGGATGGCGCGAGAGACTGCCCCATCGCGGCCGGTCATGTTCTCGGCCCGCAGTAGCGAGTTGAGGATCGCCTCCTCCACCGCCTCCACGGTGGCCCCGAACAGCCTCGAGAGCTCCGGCTCTCGGACCGGCGCCCCGCCCTCGTGGACTTCGCGGCCCTCGGTGTCGATCCGGGCCGTCGTGGAGAAGGCGATGGCGAAGTCGCCGCTGCCGTGGGAGGCCGTGGCCCCGGTGCGCCCCAACCCCAGCGCCGCCCTCTTGGCCATCCGCGAGAGCTGTCGGTGGCTCAGGGAGGCGTCCGTGGCCACGAGCATGATGATCGAGCCGTCCCCACACTCCTGCTCCACCGCATCGGGCCGGAGGGCGTCGCCGACGGGGATGCCGCCTACTCGCAGCTCCCCGGGCTCGCCGGTATTGGCCAGAACCAGCGCGCCCACAGTGAACGGGCCGGCCTGAACCCGACCGGTTCGCGAGGCCGTCCCGATGCCGGCCTTCCAGCCGAAGGCCGTCATCCCCACTCCCGCGCCCACGTTGCCCTCGGCCACCGGACCCTCCTGCGCGCACTCGATGGCCGCCAGCACGTCGGCGGCCGTCACGTGCCTTCCCAACGCATCGCTCAGCCGACTGTCATTGCACTCGCAGACGACGGGGTTGAAGGAGTACACACCGGGGTTACTCCGGGCCGCATAGTCCACCAGCGCATCGGCTACCCGCCATGTGCTAAGGGTGCCGGTGAGCAGGATCGGGGTCTCGATACAGCCCAGTTCGGCCAGTTGCGGGAGCCCTACGGACTTGCCGAAACCGTTGAGTATGAAGCCGGCCGCACGCACCTTCGCTGCAAACAGATTGCCACCGTGGGGGAGGACGGCCGTCACTCCCGTACGCACGGGACCTTCGCCCACGCGCAGCTCACCCTCGCCACGAATGAGCGAGATGTGGCCCACGCGGACGCCGGGCACGTCGGTGATGGCGTTGAGAGGGCCGGGAGATCCGCTGCCGACCGCTATGCCGATGTCCCTGGCCCGGGGCCGGGGGCCCTTGTACTGTGTCATGAGTGGTCCTCCGTAGGTCGCGGCAGTCGCCGGGCGGTACCCAAGCGCGTGTGTGGCGCTTCGCCGGCCCGAGCGCGGGAACCTGCCCCCCCCGTCGTAGCGGTCTTTGCCGGCGACGTTGCCGTCACTTCCGCCGTCACCCGAGCCGCTCTTGTTGCGCCCGGCGAAATGCGATAAGATACCCCAAGCTTCAGGCGTACCGAAAGGGGGATCGGCATGCGGCCGATCACGGGAATGCCCGGGAAGCTCTTCGTCGTCGAGGGCATCGATGGCTCCGGAAAGAGCACTCAGATATCGCTTCTGTACAAGTGGCTGCTGTCTCAGATGTACTCGGTGTTCTACTCCGAGTGGAACTCCTCGGAACTGGTCAAACGCACCACCTCGCGCGGCAAGCGCAAGCGGCTCCTGACCCCCACGACCTTCAGCCTCATCCACGCCACGGACTTCGCCGACCGCTGCGAGCAGAACATCATGCCTCCGCTCAAGGCCGGTGCGGTGGTGATGGCCGACCGCTACGCCTTCACCGCTTTCGCCCGCGATGTGGCCCGCGGCTGCCATCCGCAGTGGGTGCGCGAGCTGTACACCTTCGCGGTCAAGCCCACGGTGGCGTTCTACTTTCGCGTCCCCCTGGAGGTCGCCCTCGACCGCATCCTCTCCGGTCGCCCGGAGCTCAAGTGGTACGAGGCCGGGATGGACCTCGGGCTCAGCGACGATCCGTACAAGTCCTTCGAGCTGTTCCAGGGCCGCATCCTGCAGGAGTACGACAAGATGGTGGACGAGTTCGGGTTTGAGGTGATCGACGCCACGCAGCCCATCGCCGATCAGCAGGCCCAGGTGAGGGAGATCGTCTCCAAGCACCTGGATGGCTGCCTCAAGCGCCCCGAGGGCATGCGCCGCATCGTGGCAGACCTCGAGGGCAAGGAGGGCTAGTTATGCTACAGACCTACTGGCACCCGATGCCGGCGATGCCCGCCGAGGACGTGATCGGCAAGCTGATCGTGCTGGAAGGCACCGACGGGGTGGGCCGCTCGACACAGATCGAGCTACTCAAGAACTCGTTGGAGAGTTCCGGCCTGGCCGTGTACGACACGGGGCTGACGCGCTCGAACCTCGCCGGACGCGACCTGCAGCAGGCCAAAGAGGGCCACACCATGGGGGCCATCACTCAGGCCCTCTACTATGCCACGGACTTCGCCGACCGTCTGCTCAATGAGATGATTCCCGCCCTCCGCGCGGGGTATGTGGTTCTGACGGACCGGTACATCTACTCGCTGATGGCCAGGGCCATCGTGCGCGGCGCCGACCCCAGGTGGATCCGGCATGTGTACGGTTTCGCCGTGGTTCCCGATCTCGTGCTCTACCTGCAGGCAGACCTGCAGACTCTGATTCCCAGAGTGCTGTCCAGCGGGGGATTCGACTACTGGGAGTCGGGGGCCGACTACATCCACGGCGACAGTCGCTATGACTGCTTCGTGCAACACCAGGATGCCCTGTTGGGGATCTTCAGCCAGATGGTGGAAGAGTACGCCTTCGTCGTGGTGAACGCAAACCGCTCGGTGAAGGAGGTCGCTCACGACGTGCGCCGCTATGTGGGGGAGGCGGTCGCCGACATCCAGTCCGGCGCGGGCGGCCTGCCGCTGGTGGAAGGGGAGTTCTCGCGGCCGCTGGCGCGAGGCGGGCATCCCTCGTCCCGGACGGTCTCCGATATCATCGCCGACCTGCTGTCCACGCTGCAGGATCAGTAGACGGCCGTCCTCTATGGCGTGCACGCATAGGGCCGGGCTGCGCTGAGGGCAGTCCGGCCTTTGGCGTGTCCGCCCCCTGTGCGGGGCGCGCTGGGCGCCTTGATGGTCAGGGCCGTGCCTGCGTCGCAGTTGCGTGCCCTGCCGGCTCCGAGCAGGGCCGGAACCTGGCCGGGACCGCCGGCCGTCTGGAGATGCGGCCGGAAAGCCCATGTCCGCATGGGAGTGTCCTTCTTAGAGCGTCCGCTCCCGGTAAGGGCAGCTCGTAGAATCTCCCGGCATTCAGCGAGATTCTTCGCTATCTCGCCGCGCGAGATGGACGCTCAGAATGACATGAAACGGACCAGCCGGACTTCTCGGCCGGGCCTGTATGCCTGCGGCCGGGCCTCTATGTCAGCTCCCTCCACTTGGAGGGCACCTCCTGGCGCCGCTCGTAGGGCACGCGGAAGATGGCTCCCGTGTCGGGGTCCTTGTAGACGGTCCCCGGGCCGTCGGGCACCGGAACGGGCTGCTGGGTGTCCGGATCGGTCACCGTGCGCTCGCCCCGGATGGTGGTCAGCCACTCGTCATGCGCCGCGTCGAACACCTGCTTCCTGTGCCTGAGCACCTCCGCCACCGTATCCATCTGCAGCTTGTGCCACTTGCGGTCAACCTGCAGCGAATCCCTCACGCCTCGGGCCACCGGGAACACCTCATCGAAGCGCTCCTCCGGCGCCCAGGCCCCCGACATCTGGGAGGCCTCCCATCCGGTGGCCACCTGGAGCGGA
>CAZXDD010000279.1:0-6086 GCA_964639415.1 uncultured Armatimonadia bacterium | reverse complement strand
GGATAGTAGTTCAGATAGGTGTCTACGCGGATGCGAACGGCTCTGTTGCCGACACGGGCGCGGTAGTGCACACGCGCGCGGTCGGCCGGAATTGCCGTGGTGCCGGCCAGCATCGACTGGAACCAGGCGGAAAGGTGCTCCGCAGCGCGCGGCAGGCTCTCGACATGAACCAACTGCAGGTCCTGGAGCCCCTTGATGCGGATGGCGAGCTTCTGGGGGATGACATCGCCCGCCAGCGACGCCGAGTCGCGCCAGGGGCTCTGCCAGTAGCCGGGCTCGATCTCAAAGGCGCCGGCTGAGCCGTCGGCGGCCCGGGCCGTCCAGACGAAGGCTCCCGGGCACATGGCGTCCCGGTAGATCCCGCCCTCCCAGCCCCAGTCACGGGGCAGGCTGAGGAGGAAGGCGTTCTCAGCGGGCTCCTTGAAGGCCCTCAGGATCGGCCGGGCGACGATGCGGAAGCTCCCCATCACGCCGTCGATCTCCTGCTTGAACTGGGCCGCCACGCTCATGGGTGCCATGGCGATGAGGTTGTAGACCACCCCGGCCTCTTCCCGCGCCACACCGTAGACCCCCACCGGGCCCAGGACGTCGCTGCCGATGGTGGTGACGATCTCCTGCTCGTTGCCCCGGCCGGTGCGCCGAAGCTCCGGCTGCACCCGACCGTCCTGCGCTCTGACGTACCCCACCAGCGCCTGCGCCGCGGCGTCAATGGTCCCCGGAATCCGGAAGAAGACCACCAGGGGCGCCCGCAGGGAGCCCACGGTGCGCACGTTGATCCCCATCATGCGCTCGCCCGATAGGCCTGTGGCCATGTCCCAGTCCGGCGGTAGCCGCACCGCGAAGCCGAAGATGGGGTCGGAGAACTCCGCGTCACCTCCGCCGGGCGCGGCCGGCGCCGCGAGGTTGCCGCCCGCCGCAGGGAAGAACTGAGCCGGTGCCCGCAGGGGAGCGCCGACGATGAGAAGCAGCATGAACCACGAGACACTTCGCCCGGATACCATGAGTACGGGTCACTTCCTGACAGGCCGCAGACATGTCCACGCAGCTGAGTGAGTACCGATGCGGCGGGGCTTCTTCCCGGTCGCCGCGTCCCCCGAGACCCCGCAGCCACCCGACGGCCGCGTCGGATCTCGCCGCCATCGGCATGGCCGCGGGGCGCCGGGATGAACAATCGCGTTTCATCGCACAGAATCTATTGACGTCAGTCCGGGGGTGCCCTATAGTAACCTTTTGTTGCGACACCGGGTGCCGTCCCCACGCCCCAAGCCCCCTGTGCCGTACCCACCGTTCCCAGACAAGGCCGGGATGACCCTCAAAGAGATAGGCTGTGTGTGTGAGTATGAACGAGCAGCACGTGCTGAAGATTGCCGACGAGTTGGGCCTTAAGGTTGCGCAGGTGCGGGCCACCGCCGGCCTGCTGGAAGAAGAGGCCACCGTCCCCTTCATCGCCCGCTACCGCAAGGAAGCCACCGGCTCCCTGGACGAGGTCCAGATCACGGCAATTCGCGACCGGCTCGCCCAGCTCGACGAGCTGGACAAGCGGAGGGACGCGATCCTCAAATCTCTGGAGGAGCGCGAGCTGTTGAGCGATGACCTCCGGGAGAGCGTGCTGGCCGCCGAGACCATGGCGGTGTTGGAGGACATCTACCTGCCCTTCCGGCCCAAGCGCCGCACTCGCGCAACCATCGCCAAGGAGAAGGGGCTCGAGCCCCTGGCCCTGCGCCTATTCGACCAGGACGACTTGGACCCCGTGGCCGAAGCGCTCCAGTACGTGGACGCCGACAAGGGCGTCGCCGACCCGGAAGAGGCACTCGCCGGTGCTCGCGACATCATCGCCGAGTGGGTCAACGAGGACGCCGACGCCCGGGCCATGATGCGCGAGATGTTCTTCACCAGGGGCGTGTTGTCCTCTCACGTCGTGGCCGACAAGGAAGAGGACGGCATCAAGTACCGGGACTACTACGACTGGGTTGAGCCCGTCGCCGAGGCCCCGTCCCACCGGATCCTGGCCATCCGCCGCGGGGAGAACGAAGGCTTCCTGACACTTCGCGTTGCCCCCGACGAGGAGGAGGCCATTCGGCTTCTGGAAGAGCAGTTCGTCACCGGTGAGGGACCCGCCTCGCAGCAGGTGCGCGCCGCGGTGCACGACGGCTACAAGCGGCTGCTGGCGTTGTCGATGGAAACCGAGGCCCGGATGGAGAGCAAGAAGCGGGCCGATCAGGAGGCCATCAAGGTCTTCGCCGAGAACCTGCGTCAGTTGCTCTTGGCCTCCCCTCTGGGCTCCAAGCGCGTGCTGGCCATCGACCCGGGCTTCCGCACCGGGTGCAAGGTGGTCTGCCTCGACGAGCAGGGGGAGCTACTGCACACCGACACCATCTACCCCAGCCAGGGTGAGCGCCGGACACGAGAGGCGGCCGAGAAGCTCCTGGACATGTGCCAACGCTACGGGATCGAGGCCGTGGCCATCGGCAATGGTACCGCCAGTCGCGAGACAGAGGCCTTCGTGCGCCAACTCGACCTTCCCGGCAAGCCGCACCTGGTCATGGTCAATGAGAGTGGCGCCTCGGTCTACTCGGCCTCGGATGTGGCCCGCGAGGAGTTTCCCGACCAGGACGTTACCGTTCGCGGGTCGGTCTCCATCGGCCGCCGTCTCATGGACCCTCTGGCCGAGTTGGTCAAGATCGACGCCAAGTCCATCGGTGTGGGGCAGTACCAGCACGACGTGGACCAGGCCGCGCTCAAGCAGAGCCTGGATGACGTGGTCACAAGCTGCGTCAACCTCGTGGGCGTTGAGCTGAACACCGCCAGCAAGCAACTTCTGTCCTATGTGTCCGGGCTGGGGCCGAAGCTGGCCGAGAACATCGTCCGCCACCGCGCCGAGAACGGCCGCTTCCGCTCGCGGAAGGATCTGCTTGGTGTGCCGCGCCTGGGACCCAAGGCCTTCGAGCAGGCCGCGGGGTTCCTGCGCGTGCGAGACGCCGAGAACCCGCTGGACGCAAGCGCGGTGCACCCTGAGAGCTACCCGGTTGTGGAGGCCATGGCCCGCGACCTGGGCTGTGATGTGGCCGACCTCATCGGCAACCCCAACCTGCGCCAGCGGATCGACCTGAGCAAGTACGTCTCCGACACCGTCGGCCTGCCCACACTCAACGACATCCTCGATGAGTTGGCCAAGCCGGGGCGCGACCCGCGCGAGAAGTTCGAGCCCGTCCAGTTCGCCGAGGGCGTGGAGAAGATCTCGGACGTCGAGGCGGGCATGAAGCTGCCCGGAGTGGTCACCAATATCACCAACTTCGGTGCCTTCGTGGACATCGGTGTGCACCAGGACGGCCTGGTGCATATCAGCCAGTTGTCCGACCGGTTCGTCAAGGACGCCAATGAGGTGGTGAAGGTCGGCCAGCAGGTGCAGGTGACGGTTCTGGAGGTGGACTTGCAGCGCCAACGCATCTCGCTGACCATGAAGGGACAAGAGGCTCCCGCGGCGGCGGCCGAGCAGGACAAGACGCCCGCCTCCCACGGCAAGAAACAGGCCAAGCAGCGGGGCAAGCAGCAGCCGCCCAAGCAGCATTCGCGCAGCCGCCGCGCCCCCAATACGGCGTTGGGACGGGCCTTCATGGAGAGCCTCGACTAGCCGGGCCCCGCCCCAAACCGACGAGCACGGCACGGAGGTCCGCCCCGGGTCGCGGCCCAGAGACTTCCTTCCGACGTCGGCAAGTGCGCACATATGGGCACGTAGCTCATCTGGCTTTGGATAGCAAAGGGGCGGATGCCTTCTCGGCATCCGCCCCATCGATTCCGGCACCCCTCTTCTCTCTACCGCTCCGCCAGTTTGCTCAGTCCCTCCAGGGCGGCCTCCGTCCAGCGCGGCCCCGTCCCCCTGGGAGCCCTCACGTGCCGGCACAGCCGGGTCTCATAGCTCCCCTCGTCCAGCGCCCGGTCGGTGGCCACATAGCCCACGGTGTCATTGGCGATGCCGATGTTCATGGTCTGGGAGAAGGGCGATCCGGCCTTGATGTCCAGGCCGATCTGGCTGAACACCTCCCCGGGCAGTCCCACGATGCCCAGGTCACCGATGCGGAGCGTATGAATGGGTACGGTCCACTCGGAGGGCGCCTCGGCGCACAGGACCAGCTCGCGGGCGTAGATCCACTCCATGTCGTCCCACTGCTCGCCGCCCTCGTACAGCGCCCTGGCGGCGGCCAACTCCTCGGCCGAGGGGCAGCGGGCCTCGAAAGGCACTCGGGCCAACGAGGCTCCCAACTGCACCTCATCGCTGAAGTCGTCTTCCCTCAGGCCGTTCCAGATGCGCCAGGCCTCTCCCGCGACCACGTTTGCCACCCGCTCGATCTGGAATGTGGGCGCCGGGTTCGTGCGTGCCGGGCGGGAGAAGTCGCAGTTGTTCACATCCCCGAAGGTACCGTTGGCCAGGGGACAGACGAACTGCACGCCGGCGCAGCGGTTCAGGGCACGGCCGAAAGCCGCGAAGTAGTCGGCACAGATGACACAGCCGTCTCCGGCGACGCCCACGTAGTGCAGGCTCAGGTTCCCCATGGCTCCGATCGGACGGCCCTGAGGCGAGCGCAGGACAATGAGGCCCAGTTGCGGGTCTGTGGGCCCGGCGGGCTCTATCGCCTCGGGGTTCAGGTGGCCCGGGTTCATCCGGACGGAGCCGTCCTTCATGCGCCAGCGGCGGTTGTGCACCTCTCCCGGGCAGGCGCCGGCGGCGTGGGCGAACTGCGCGGGCTCCAGGCGCGCCAGGGCCATTGAGAAGGCATCGGCGATGCGCGGCGCCAGCCAACGGTCGTAGCCCTCCTCCTTGGGGGTTCCCAGCGCGCTGCGGACGGCAGGTCCGGTGTGGGTGTGGGTGCCGGCGATGAGGACATTGTGGGCCGGTACCCCGGTGTGCTCGGTGATGAGCGCCTTGGCCCGGTCCACGACGTCTCCGGGGACGACGATGAGGTCACAGATCACCAGGCCCAGGGTAGTGTCGCCATCAGACAGGACAATGGCCTTCGCGTGCAGCGGGTCCAGGATATCCCGGGCCCGGCGGTCGTTGAAGTACCCGCACAGATGGGCGCCCAGGCCGGGCGTGATGTCGATCTGCGCGGCTCCTGCGGTCAGCTTTGCCATCGGGTTCCCCCGGGAGTGCGTGATGGTACGTCCCAAGCCGATGGACGAGGTTCGCCCTCACCAATGGCTTGCCCTTCGCGGGGTCGGAGGCGGCACAGCGAGCGCATTCGCGGGTCCCGCCGCGGGATTGGTGGCCCGAGTCGACGGTCCCGCCCGGCGGGACCATCGCTGAGGCGCGCCGCTGCGCCGCGCCGATGGCCCTGCGGGCCGTGCGACAGACGGGGTACGGCCGGCCCCCGAGGGCGGACTGGGGAGCCAGACACATCCGAGGAACGACTGGGCGGGCCCCGACCGGCGGGACCCGCCCCACCAAGGCTTTCTGCGTCGCCCGCGGTCACCCGCGGCTTCACTACTGGCGTTCGCCCCGCAGCACGCCGGTGACCAGCTTGTTCCAGATGCTCTCGGTCGGCGCCGGGGTCGGCAACTCCGCCTGCTTCGGCAGGCCGTTGCGCGAGGTGACCATCTCCGCCAGCGCCGCGATGCTCTGGCTAACCGGCGCGTCGGGGTCGCTGAGGACGAAAGGCACCCCGCTGTTGAGCGCATTGACGGCCAGCTCGGTGGCCTCGGGGATCTGATGGGCGATCGCGTGCCCCAGAGCCTCCTGCGAGTCCTCCAGGGCGTACTTGGTCTTGGCCGCCGTACGGTTGGCCACGACCCGAATGCGTTCCGGGCTTGTCCAGCGCCCCGACACGGCATGGAGCAGGAGAATGGTGTCTCGCAGAGTGGTCAACTCCGAGAGGTTGCAGATGACGGCGAACTGGTGAGAGCGTGAGATCACGTGGGCGGTGACCTCATCCAGAACCGGAGGGATGTCCACAACCGTGATCCTGAACCGTCGGCGCAGGGTGGACAGCAGTCGGGCCATGAACTCCGGGGTCAGTTGGGCGGCCGTGGAAGTGGGCTCGGTGGCGCCCGGCAACAGCCGCAGACTGCTGCGGTGGCGCACGAAGTACGAT
>CAZXDD010000278.1:0-9955 GCA_964639415.1 uncultured Armatimonadia bacterium | reverse complement strand
GATAATGAGCGGTGACTGGAGTTCAGACGTGTGCTCTTCCGATCTGGGGGTGAACCTGTACGACAACGTCGGGCAGATGAGCAACTACGCCGCCGAGCTGTGGATCATCCGCAGCCTCGGCGATGAGATCATGCGCGTGGCGGACGTGAACCCCACTCAGGTGGGTGGCGCGACCTTCGGTAAGGAGGGGGGCGGGTACGCCTGGCTGCGCGAGCACCTGGTGAGCGACTATGTGCCCGGCTGGCGGCAGCCGCTGCCGTGGCTGGGGGAGACCGACGCCGCCATCGAGATGCAGGGACTGTCGCGCTGGCACAACTACTACATCGAAGGCCTCAACTGGCTGATGGGCAATACCGGCCTGGACGGGCTGTATCTCGATGGCATCAGCTACGACCGGGAGATCACCAAGCGTGTGGCCAAGGTCATGCTCCGCAATGACCCGCGCAGCCGCATTCAGTGCCACGGCGGAGACTGCTGGTCCCCCTCCTGGGACCCGGACCGCCTGGTGAGCACCGCCAACTCATACCTCGAGCACTTCCCGTACCTGAGCAACCTTTGGTTTGGGGAGCTGTACGACTACAACATGCCGCCGGACTACTGGCTGGTGGAGATGTCCGGCATCCCCTTCGGCCTGACCGGCGAGATGCTCAACTACCAAAACGGGGGCAACCCGTACCGGGGCATGATCTTCGGCATGTCCGGCCGCCAGCACCCCTCGGCCCCGGGCATGTGGCGGTTCTGGGATGAGTTCGGCATACAGGATGCCGAGTGGCTGGGATACTGGGACAGGCGCTGCCCGGTGAGGACTGATGAGCCGTCGGTGCTCGCCACGGTGTACCGCAAGTCCGGCAAGTCCCTGCTCGCCCTGGCCCACTGGCCCGCAGAGCGCGAGCGCCGCGCGGCCGTGGCGCAGAAGACCTCGGGGCCACCCACCATCGACGGGCGGCTCGCGCCGGGAGAGTGGGACGCCGCCGCCCGGCTGACGGGCTTCACCCTCTACGAAGCCGACAGTCAAGCTCCCGACCAGACCGAGGTGTTCGTCACCTGGGACGAGCGGCGCCTCTACGTCGGCTTTGAGTGTGCCCAGTCGGCCGGAAGGCCCAGGGCCGAGATCACCTCCCGCGACGGCCACCTCTGGGAGGACGACGCGATCGAGCTGTTCATCCAGCCCGACTGCCGCGCCGACGACTACTACCAGTTCATCGGCAACAGCGCCGGGGCCATCTACGATTCCCGAGGCACCGCGGATGTCGCCTGGGACGGTGACTGGACGTACGAGACCTCCATGGCGGAGGGCTCCTGGAGCGGTGAGCTGAGTATCCCGCTGGCCTCGCTGGGCATCGTGCCGGGCGCCGGTGACACTACCATCGGCCTCAACGTCTGCCGCGACCAGCAGGTCCCTGCGGCCCGGACCTCTTGCTGGTCGCCGGTGTCGGGAAGCTTCCACAACACGGCGCTCTTCGGCCGCCTCACGCTGTCCACGGCCGATCCTTCCACCCGCGAGACCGGGGAGCAGGCCGGGCCGCGGACCGTGCCGGTGCGACTGGGCATTGACTGGAAGGCTCTGGGACTGGATGCGACGAAGGCCATCCTGACGGCACCGCAGATCGCCGGGTTCCAGCCCGCAGCCCGCTTCTCTCCCGGAGACGCCATCCCCATCGAGCCGGGGAAGGGGATGCTGCTGGTGGTGGAGGGGCAGGAGTAGGGCCGCCGGCCGCAACGTCAGACCATGGAGACCACGGAGTTCCCCGGGGGACGGCGAGGGTCTGTAGGTGCGGCCGAAGAGCCCGCCTTCGCCGAGAGTGTCATTCTGACAGCGTCCGCTCCCGACAAGAGCAGCTCGAGGGATCTCCCGGCAAATGGCGGGATTCCTCGCCCAAGCGTCGCAAGCCCGGGCTTGCGACGTCGACGCTCCGGGATGACATCCTCACCGCAGAACCGGCTATTGGGCCGCACCCCCAGGAAGACAAGCGAGGGACAAAGGCGACACGGCGCCCTCCGCGTCGGGGCCGCCAGTCCTCTTCGCCTCGCGCACTCGGTTGCGCTCTTCCCCGGAGAGGTAATCGCCATGCCTACAGCCATTGCTCGGCCCAGCTTGCTGCCGCTCATCCTGGTCCTCGCCGTCACCTGGGGCCGCGCCGGGGCCGAGGAGGTCCGCCGGTTCGACCTGCAGACCCTGAGCCTCGCCGCCTGCCGCGTCACTGAGGGCCGGATCACCCTGGGTGATTGGTTCGCCGCCCCGACCGCGGGCGCCCTGGCTATGGAGGCCGAGGAGGGGCTGGACATCATCGCCGACCTGGCCGGCGGCGTGGAGGACCCCGCCGCTTCCGGTGGCCGCTACTTGGCGAAGGTCGACCGCCTGGTCTTCCCCGTACGCATCGCCACGCCCGGCACGTACCGGCGCTGGGTGCGGGCGCAGTTCCCCACTGCCGGCACCTGGATCCACCAGGAGTCCATGGACTTCGCAGAACCCCGCTGGTACACCGACAGCCAGGGCGAGCCGGCGCCGGGCTGGGTATGGGTCTCCGGGCCGACGTACGAGCTTTCGGCCGGTGTGCATCTGCTGTGGCTGCACAACTGGCACGGCGGGGCGAAGCTGGACAAGATCGCGCTCCTGCCGGAGGGGGCCGAGGCTCCCGAAGGCATCGGTCCGGAGGCGACGTCGCGGTCCGCGGCCCAGTCCGGCTGGGCGCTGACGCCGCTGCTTTCGGTGCCGGGACTGCGGCAGGTTACCGAGGCCCGGTGGCCGGCGGAGACCGGAGACGGGGAAGTGGAGGTTCTGGCATCCGTAGACTCGGGCCGCAGCTTCCGGCCCCTGGGTGACGGCCCTCTGGAGCCCGCTCCGGGTGCCGCCCTGCAGCTCCGGGCGGAGCTCACAGCCGGGCAGGGCGCCGGGCCGAGCCTGGGGGGGCCCACGGTCCGCTACAGCCTGGACCCCGAGGCCTTCGTCGTTCTCGAGAACGATAGGTTGAAGGCCACCTTCCTGCGGGCCACGGGAGGGCTGGTGGAGCTGTGGGACAAGGCGGCCGGCGTGGCCTGCACCCGGAGCGGCCGTGCCACGGCTCCCTTCTCCCTGCGCCATCTCACGCCGGGGGACACGGCTCCCGACGCGATCGGCGCCGAAGAGACGCCTCTCACCGATATGCAGGTCTCCGGGAGTTCCTTGACCGCCCGCTACCGCTTCGCCGAGGGCGGCGCGGTGGTGCTCTCTGTACGGCTGCGCGGGGCGGAGCTGGATTTCTGCCTGGATGTGGACAACGGCTCGAGCCTGGACATCGTCGAGGTGGTCTGCCCCGTCGTGGATGGTGTGTGCCTGGGCGACAGCGCAGAAGACGACCGCCTCCTGACCCCCAACTGGCAGGGCGGCGTGGAGATCCTGCATCCCGCTCAGTCGGGGGGCGGGAGTGTCTCCTATCCCGCCGGCGGGGGCATGGCGTGGTTGGACCTGTACGAGACCGAGCCGGCGCACGGTCTGTACCTCAGCAGCCATGACACCTCGCTGATGGGCTGTCAGATCGGCGCCCGCAGTGAGGCCCAAAAGGACACGCTGACCTTCGCGGTCACAAAGTACGCCCATGTACGCTCCGGCACACGTTGGAAGAGCCCGGTGGCGGTGATCGGGGCGCATTCCGGCGACTGGCATGCGGCGGCCGACGCCTACCGCGCGTGGGCCGAGACGTGGATGGCAAAGCCCCAACCGCCGGAGTGGGTACGTGAGGCGGACGGATGGTACGGCCTGGTGGTCTCCGCCGACTCCAACCACATCAAGTTCTCTCGTATCCCGGAGTTCCTGGGGAGCATGCGGAAGCTGGGCACCAACTACATCCAGGTCTGGGGCCAGATGACGGGCGGGTCCAACTGCGATTCGCTGCCTTACCCCAATCCGGTGCTGGGCACTCTGGACGAGTTCAGGGCGGCCGTGGCCGAGGTGCAGAAGTGGGGCGCCCACATCACGTTCTACGTTTCCTCGCAGTTTTGGAAGGTCGACTACGGCGAGGGCGAGATGATCGGCAGCACCCCACGGGCGCTGCTACCCCCCGGTGTGCCCACCTGGGATTGGGGGGAATGGCGCGGTTACGCCATCCGCTCCTACGCCGGGGAGTGCTCGGGCGATACGGAGTTGTCGCCGCAGGAGCAGGAGAAGTACGGCACCCGCTGGCGCCGGACGGTGCCGTGCCCCTTCACCGACGCGTGGGCCAATCGCCATCTGCACTATTGGTGCGTCTCGCAGTATGGCGAGAGCTACGGCGCCAACGGCATCTACCTGGACGAGACCGGCGCCGCCGGTGAGCGCATCTGCTTCTCCGACGGCCACGGTCACGAGCACCACGGCATCTGGGGTGCCTCCCTGGCCCGGATCATGGACCGCATGGTGGCCGACGGCCGGGCGGCAGACCCCAATTGGATGTTCGCCATGGAAGGCTGCAATGACGCCATCGGCCAGTTCGCCGACGTCAACCTCGTCTCCCCGGCCTCGGCCAAGCAGCCGGGGCAGTGGGGGCCCAACAGGATCTTCATGCCTCAGGTGTTTCACTACACCTTCCCCGACTACATCCTCTACGACGGTGTGGCCAACGGCACCTACGGCGTTGGCTCCGAGCAGGTCTTCTCCAGCGTCCATCTCATCGGACACCGCTACGACTCCTTCGGCCAGCCCGAGGCCGTGCCCTACGTGGCCCTGCGTCAGCGCACCAAGCAGGTCCTCTACCGCGCCCGGTTCATGGACGACATCGGGGTGGCCACCGACGACCCGGCGGTGCAGGCCAAGACCAACGTGCTCCGGGACGATGCCAACGATCTGCAGATCGTGAATGTCACCAACCCCGAGGGCGTGGAGGGGGCGACGGTCACGGTCGCCGAGTCGGCCGAGGGGCTGTGGGCGTACTACTTCGACATCGATGGGGAAGAGGGCCAGGCTGAGCTGGTGCCCACCGCCGGTGGCGTCGGCTTCACGGCCCCCACTTCCCGGGCCGCGACGGTGATCGTGGCCCGGAGATGCGAGCCGCTGGTGCAGGTGCCTGTCGCCGAGGTGGTCGCGGGCGATGCGGCGTTGCTGCAGGTGACGGTCACCAACACCGGACCGGTGCCCCTGCGGGGCACTGTGCAGATGGAGGGCGAGGCGGCGGGAGAGGGCTTCTCGGCACTCGAGATCCGTCTCGCGCCGCGGTGTTCCACCCGGGTCGAACTGGCTCTCAAGCTTCCCGCCGCCACGCCGCGCGGCTGCCTCACGGGGCACCTGCTGCTCACGGGAGAGGGCTTCTCGGTGCGCAGGCCGGTGGAAGTCCTCGTGAGGGGCCCCTTTGCCCTGGACGGCGAGTACCTGGCCGCCCGGCATGCGGTGCAACTGCAGGTTGCCAACGCCTCCGGTATCCGGCACGACGGCCGCCTGCGCGTGACCGGGAGCCTCTGGACCGAGCCGGTGGAGACGGACTTCACCGTCGGGCCCGGGGAGACGGCGCCGGTGACGGTGCCGTGCGCTGCCCGGCGCGCGCTCACGGAACCCACGGACCTCGAGGTCGTCGTTACGGGCGCAGGCGAGACGGAGACGTTCCGCGTCCACGTGCGGCCTCCCCTGGTGAACGGGGGCTTCGAGCTCACGGCCGCCACAGGCCGTCCGGCGGCGTGGGAGTACCAGCAGGCCGAGCTGGCCACCAGCGACGACGTGGACCCGGCGGAGGGTCTGAGGTGTCTGAAGCTGTCGGGCCAGCCCGGCGCCTTCCTCGAGGCCCATCAGACACTGGACCTGGAGCGGGGCGTCACCTACACAGCCCGCTGCAAGATGCGGCGCTCCGAGGGCACGGGCCGCATCGTGGGGCCTTGCGTCGTCTTGTACCTCAAAGCAGGTGGCGAGAGGTACGTGCACCTCAAGAAGGTGAGTGATGCTCCCGATGCGGAGTGGAACCGGTACGAGGCGACCTTCAGCCTGGCTGAGGACGTCGAGCGTGCCATGCTCTACCTGTACAACGTGGACAGCACCGCGACGGCGTGGTTCGATGCTGCGGAGGTGGGGTGAGCGATCTCCAGAGGCGAACCGCTCTGTACGGCGGTCGTCAAAGACCGTAGTGCGCAACGCCGCGTATGAGGATGGGGAAAGGGGTATGCTCAGATGGCGACACGGCTGTCGTGGGTCGCGATGCTGCTGGCGGTCTGTGCATTGCTGGGAGTGTGCTGGATCGGCCAAAGGCCGGGGTCGAGGGCATGGGCGCAGGGGATGGGCCCGGCCGGTGCGGCCAATCCGGCGCCGGGGCAGCCGAACCCCGGCATGGCCGGAATGGGTGGCCCGCCGACAACGTTCGTGACCAGCCCCTCACCGGCACTGACGACGGCGGACGGAGTTGTCTATGTCGCTTCCGAGGGCACGCTGAGTGCCTTCGAGGCCAGGACACTGAAGAAGCTGGGCGAGGTCAAGTACTACAAGCACCCCGGCCTGATGTAGCCGGGACATCGGTGGCCGCCGGAGCGGCCCGAGGAGCTGGTTGAGATGCGACGCAGCCACAAGGCGTCCGCGGGACTCGTTGTGCTGGCACTCATTGTGCTTACTGCCGGGACCGGCCTGTGCCAGGACATGGACGATCTGGGGCTGGGAGACCTGCTGGGAGGCGGCGGGGTGGGAGCCGGCCAGTTGATGGGGCTTCTCGGCGGCATGGGTGGCCTGGGGGCTCTCGGTGGCGGCGCGGGAGTGGGTCCCGCAGCGCCGACGGTGATCGTCTCGCAGCCGGCCATGGTCGTCCACGGCGACTACCTGTACATCGCCCAGGACGGGAAGATCATGAAGCTTGACCTCGAGACCCTCAAGCTGGTCGCCGAGGGCACCTACAGCGTTCCGAGGATGGCCGCCGGTGTCACCACCCACCAGGGCACCTCGACGGGGCCGAGGGTCATCCCGGGGCAGGCGGGCCAGCCACAGAATAGGCCGCCCCTGGTGCCGGGAGCGACGCCCATGGCAACGCCCTGAGGCCACGCAAGCCGGCCCGGCCGTCCGCCGTTCGTCGCCTGCCTTCTGGAGCGGCCCCCTACCGCTCTGCCACGATGCCGCGCCGGGTCAGGCGATAGGGCAGGTAGGGATGGTCCGCGGCCGGGCACTTGCCCATCGAGACTCGGAACAGCCGCTGCTGGGGGAAGATCAGGGCGCTGTGGAGGTTCATGGAGCGGATCGGCACACCCTCGGCGGCGGCGAAGTTCATCGTCTCATCGATCCGGCCGTAGTTCTGGCGGATCAGCCTGCGCAGGATGTCGTCCCGGGCCATGGTGTAGCTGTACATCGTGTCGCGCTCCTCCGTCTCGTCCTCCTCGAACCCTTCGCGTCCGAGAGTCCGGAACCCATTGGCCGCGGCGACGTAACCCCTCTTGGCCCACCTCACGGCGACCCGGTCGTGGTCGTATTCCACGATGGCCGCCTGTGGCGGATCTCCGCCGGCGATGATCAGGTTCGTCCCACACGCCCGGGGAGTGCTCTCCACGATCCGGACACCCTCCTCCACCGTCCTGGCGAACTGCACCACCTTGCGCACCATGAAACAGGTGGAGAGCCCCTCAATGCTGTCCTTGCCGCCGTACGAGGAGTTGTTGGCGCACACGATGCCGTACTCGTTCATGGCCGTCCAGCCGTTGGTGATGCCGGTCCACGAGGTGGTCATGAAGGGAATGCCGTGCCTGGGGTGGTAGTGCAGCAGGCAGGCCGCGTAGCGGGTGACACCGTGGTCCCAGTAGTCCATGTTGCGGCCGACGATGCACTCGCCATTGCCGGTGGCCGGACCGAGGACCGCATACGACGTGCAGCGCTGGCCCCGCTGCACGTCACCGAAGAGCTGCAGCGCCACGATCTGCTCGTAGGGCACGCTGGCCCCCTCGGCCAGGGCCTTCAACTCATCCTTGTACTCCTGTGGGAGGTAGCGCTCCATGACCATGGCGCCACGGATCAGCTCGTCATAGCGTCCGGCGCCCTCTCCCTCCACGATGACGTCCTTTACCACCCGGCGGACGAGCCGTCCGGCCAGGCGCGCGTGCTGGGCGCCCAGCTCAGCGCCGTCTCCGGCAAGATGCATCACGATGTGACCGTGCAGACGGGTGCGGTGACCGGCCGGATAGGGGGCCGCACAGTAGGCCGGAGCCGCCGCAAGCCATGCCAGCAGCGCCGCCCGGACCACGGCCCGACGTAGGTCGGCCTTGGCGGCCCCACCCCGGAGCCGCTCCGGACACCGTCGGCTTCCCATCGTCCGCATCAGCCGTTCCGTCCTTCCAACGATAGGTGGAGCAGTTCCACCGTCTGACCGCCATCTCTCTTCAGTACCATCTCGTGCCAGCCCTCGGCCACCTCGCCCAGGCAGAACCGCCCCTCATCGTCCGCGCTCAGCGGCTGTCCTTCGTCGATGGAGAGCGTGGCCGACAGTGGCTCGTCGTGCCGGGTGTGCGGGGTCATGGCCCACCGTCCCTGTGGCAGGTAGATGCGCCAGGTTGCGTGGCTATCCGGGCCGAGGGTGATGCGGTCCAGGCGCACGGGGCCCTCAACGGGCGGTGCGGCCAGGGAGCTTCTGATGAGGGTCAGCCCGCCTGCGTGCAGCGTGATCGGGCCCTCGGCCACTGCCCCGGCCACGGCGGCCTTGTACGCCGCCAGGAAGCCCTGCGGATCGGTCCCGGAAACCGACCTGAGCACATCGCCCAGCAGGCGGCGACCGTGGGCGGCCTGGATCCACAGGCAGAAGCCCAGGGCCCGGTCGACGCCGTCGGCGGGCGAGAGGTCGCCGGGGGGCAGGGCCAGCCAGGCGCTGATGGGGGTGCGGCAGTTGAGGCTGAGGTACTCGCTCAAGGCCACGTGCCCCGTGCTCCAGAGCTTGTCCAGCACGTCCCGCGCCGCGCCGCTGGGCCAGGGGTCGCCGGCAACGGCGCCGGCCTCCTCGGCCAGCCAGCCCAGCAAGAGCCGCTCTCCCAGATCGCCCTCGGCCCACCTCTCACCGACCTCGTAGGGGCCCAGCTTCGGCAGGAGCAGGTGGCCCAGCTCGTGGAAGGCCTCACGCAGCCACTCCAGCGCCGCCCTGTCCTGCCCCACATCATAGAAGAAGACCTTGTCCTCGTACTGCTCGGCCCCCGTGGGACCTTCCTCAGTGAGGAAGGCCCGCAGCAGGTCGGCATTCCATGGGTCCTGATCGATGCCCAGGTACTCCCGGATGTAGATGTGCCCGCGCAGCAGGGCGTGCAGGAGCCTGCCGCCCAGAGGGGAGTAGTCGCGGGCCGAGAGCAGCACCGTGGCCGAGGGGAAGCCCATCTGCCAGTCCGTGCGCAGAAGCTCGGTCTCCGGGTCGGCGATGAGGCCGTAGGCCACGCGGTTGTACATCAGGTTTCCGCCCACCCCGCTGCCGGCCGGAAGGCGGATCCACGGCGCCGCCTTCCCCTGTGTCATCTCGGCCGGGAAGATCAGGGACGTTGTGTAGGCAAACAGGCGGCTGTCCGGCCCGCCGGCATGGTGCTCCGCAGACAGCCTGCAGCTATCCACAACGAAGTCGACGGGACCGTACTTGAGGTACTCCAGTCTCAGGCGTCTGGGGAACGCGCCACGATAGTACAGACGGCGCAGGAGCCGCAGGGCGGGCTCATGGTGTGGATCGAGACGCGCCAGGATGCCACCGCACAGCTCCACGGCCTCCTCCCGCCGCTCGGTGGCCTCGTAAAGCCGCGCCAGAGCCAAAGTCGCCTCGATGTCGGCGGGCGCGGCGCCGACCAGGGCGAGGAGGAGCTCCTCGGCCTGCGCGGGTTCGCCGCGCTCCAGGAGATCCGAAGCGGCGGCCAGAGCCGCCTCACGATCCTGGAAGACCGGCGCAGTCTGGCACAGTGTCGCGGCGGCCGGAAGGAGGGCCAGGACGCAGAGCAGCGTCGGCCCACACGCCGGGGGGCGCGACGGGGACTGGGTTCCGCGGCCCGGGAGCGCACATCTCAGCCAAGAGAGGATCATCGCTGCCCG
>CAZXDD010000277.1:0-9965 GCA_964639415.1 uncultured Armatimonadia bacterium | reverse complement strand
CCCTTGGCGCGGTACAGGCCCGCGCCCTACAAAGCGGCGGCGCCCCGAGCCGTGCGCCGTTGCCGTAGCCCTCTCCTGAGCGGCAGTATCGCCCAAGCGTCTCGCAGTGACGCCGGGAGGGAAAGCGGGGCCGAAGGGCCTGCAGGGAGCGGCGCCGTTGTAGGGCGGCGACCTGTGCGCCGCCGCCGTTGGCCGTTGTTGTTGGCTGGTTCCCTTGGCGCGGTACAGGCCCGCGCCCTACAGTGACCGTCCCCGTGCCACCCTCTGCCGCCTACGCCTCGTCCAGCAAAGGCAGGTTCACGAAGGCGCCGTCGTCCATGGACCGGCGGGCGCCGATGGCAATGGCCGCGCTCTCGAAACCCGCTCTCAGCCCCGATACCGGCTCTTCGCCCTCGCGCACCGAGGTCGCGAAATCCGAAAGCAGATCGCCGTCGGCATTGCCGTGCCCGGTGTCTCGCGTCGGGCGCCGGATGTGCTGGTGGCGGCTGTAGCGTTCGGTGATCTGTATGAAGGCCTGCCCTGTATCGTGGTTGGCCTCCACGTCGAGCTGTGCCTTCGTCCCGTAGAGGGTGAAGTGCACCCCGTAGTAGGGGGCGAAGTGGATCTCGGAGTAGGTGGCAAGCCGCCCTGAGGCGTACTCGATGTTGACGAAGCCTGCGTCCTCCACATCGCAGGCCTGCGCGAACACGCAGTAGTCCTCGCCGTGCTCGAACTCGATCCCCAGCGTTGGCAGGCCACCCGTGGCCGAGGCGGCATGGGGGCAGGTGTCCTTGATCTCGCAATCGCGGCAGCGCTTCTCGGCGGGCCTGTCGCCACCGAAGAACAGCAGCCTGCCCACAGCCGAGACCCGTATGGGCGCAGCGCCCATGAACCAGTTGAGCAGGTCAAGGGTGTGCACACCCTTCTGCAGCACGAGGCTGACCACGGTATCCCGGGTGCGTGTGCGGCTGCGGGCGAAGAACTGCGACTTGTCCCGTCCCACGTGGTCGATGACCTGCGCCGCCAGAACCTCACCGATCTCCCCGCAGTCCAGGGACTGCTTCACATGCCGCCACAGCGGCGCCTGCCGAAGCTCCAAGAAGGCACCCACTACCGCTTCATGCTCCCGGGCACCTCGGGCGATGGCCGTGATATCCTCGAAGCTCTGGGCCATGGGCTTTTCGATGAGCGCGTGCTTGCCGTTGCTCAGAGCCTCGAGGGCATTGCCCGCGTGGAAGCGGTCACCGGTGGTGACGAGAACGGCCTCGAGGTCATCCGCCGCCGCCATCGCCTCACCGGAGTCGTAGAGCCGCACTCCGGGGAACTTGTCCGCGGCGATGGCGCGCATCTGAGGGTTCATGTCGGCCAGTGCGACCAGCTCCATGTCGGGGCACTCGCGGGCCAGGTGGGAGACCCAGAAGCCGCGGATGCCCAGACCGACGACGCCGACGCGGAGGGGGTTTGCCAAGACGATCATCTCCTGCCGATATGTGTGGGGCGGGCCGCCGTGGGGAAACCCGCGTCCGTCACGGGGCGTTATGAACCTCGACCGGCCAAACTCAGCGTCGGATGCGACGAGTGTGGAGCGTGGACCATGCATTGTCTGACCAGGTTCCTGGCCAGACGAGACGGCCTCTTCGCGATCCTGGCTTCCGTCTTGCTGGTCGTCATCATCGGCCTACTGGACTACGCGACAGGTCCGGAGCTGGACTTCTCGATCTTCTACCTGCTCCCGATCGCGTTGGCCGCGTGGGTGGGCGGAACCGTCCCCGGGGTGGCGATAGCGCTCTTCTCCACGGCCTTCGCGCTTGTGGACGACAAGCTCACGGCGCCCCCATACGGCCACGACCTCATCCCGTACTGGAATGCGCTGGCCGACCTGGGCTTCTACCTCCTGGCCACCTCGCTGCTGGCAAAGGTACACGCCGCACGCCGCCTGGAGCGGGCCCTGGTGGAGTTCCTCGTCCACGACCTGCGCTCGCCGCTGGTGACCATCGGCATGGCGCTGCGGATCCTCGGGCGCGAGCACTCGGACACCACGGACGGTCACGGCCGTCTCATCGCCAATGCCCGGGCCTCGGCGTCCCGTGCCGCGGCCATGGTCGACTCCCTGCTGGACGTCTCGCGTCTCGAGGGAAGCCGGATGCCGCTGGACTTCCGGCCCACCGATCCGCTGGAGATCGTGCAGTCGGCGGTGGAGCAGGTCTCGTTCTGGGCCGAGACCGAGGGGCTCCGGATCGACGTGGAGGCTCCGGCAGGTCTCCCGGCCGTGCTCGCCGACGGCGCCGCCGTGGGACGGGTGCTGGCCAATCTGCTGGGCAACGCCATCAAGCACAGCCCGGAGGGAGCCGCGATCACCGTGGGAGTTCGGCCCGCCTCCGAGCACACCGTGCGCTTCGACGTCACCGACCGCGGCCCGGGTGTACCGCCCCGCTGGGCCGGGCGCGTCTTCGAGCGGCATGCCCAGGTGGAGGCGCGCGCGAACGGCGCGGCGGTGGGTACCGGTCTGGGGCTGACCTTCTGCCGTCTGGCCGTCACCGCCCACGGCGGCCGCATCTGGCTGCAGAGCCGGCCGGGGGTGGAGACGACCTTCAGCTTCGAGCTCCCGACCGCCCCTCGCCCGGCCTGAACCCAGGACCTCAACCGGAGGGTACCCGCGCAGGCCCCCGCCCCGGAGCCTACCGAGCCGAGAACCGCAGCACCGTCACCGAGTGCGGCGGGAAGCTCCGGGTGAGGGCCTCCTCGAGCGTCACGGTCTCCGCCTCGATCCACACCTGCTCGGGCGTCTCGAAGGTGTTCTGGGCCATGAAGCTGTCTGCCGAAAGCGACCGCACCTGCACCTGCTCCCGCGCGGGGAAGCTCCCCAACGAGCAGTCCCCCTGCACGGCCTCGGTCGGCATGCGGTTCACCACCGCCACATACAGGGTGCGGCGGTCCTCCGACAAGGAGGCCGTCACATCCAGCGCCGTCAGCGCCCCGGCCCCGGGAAAGTGGAACGTCGGCGCAGCGACCTCCACCGGCACCCCAGAGCCCTCTGCCGTGGGCGCATACAGCTCGAAGGCCTGGTGCAGCGCGGTGCGCACCACCCGGGTCTTGTCCGCGCGAATGACCCCCAGGACGTTGACCAGCAGCGCCATATTGGCCATGGTGACCCTGTCACCCAGACGGTTGTAGGCGTTGAAGAAAAGCCCGCAGAACACCGCGTCGCGCAGGGCGTAGGCACCCCTGCCGGGCACCGCGTTCCACTCGTCGAAGGCCAGGGGCAGGTGCTTGCCGGAGGCCTGCCTGGCCATGTCGTAGGTGTAGGCCAGGGTGCGCTCCATGCGGGCGGGGTCGCCCACGGCCATGCTGTAGCTCAGGACATCGTCGTAGTCCCGGGGCAGGCCCAGATAGTAGTGCACCGAGAGCCAGTCGAACTGCCGGCCGGCGATGCGACAGACCTCCTTGTTCCAGCCGCCGAAGGCATCACCGTCCACCCCGTTGCCGATGAGCTTGATGGAGGGGTCCGCCGCCAGCATCGCCCGGGCGAACTCGATGGCCTTGATGCCGTAGTTGGTGGCATTCAGATGCCCGAGCTGCCAATTGCCCCACATCTCATTGCCGATGCTGAAGATCGGCACCGCGTAGGGCTCCGGATGCCCGTTTTCGGCCCGCAGGGAGCCGAACCGGCTGTCGGAGGCGCCGTTGCAGTATTCCACCCACGCCGCGGCCTCCGTCGCCGAGCCCTCCCCGCAGTTGACACAGATGTACGGGACGGTGTCCACCAGCCGGCACAGGCGGATGAACTCGTCGGTGCCGAAATCGTTCCACTCCCAGGCGCCCCAGGCCCGGTCCCAGCGCGAGGGCCTCCTGTCCCTGTCGCCGATGCCGTCTCGCCAGTCATGGCCGGAGACGAAGTTCCCCCCCGGCCAGCGCAGCACCGGGGGCCTGATCTCCGAGATGGCCCGGAGCACCTCGGCCCGCATGCCCTCCACATTGTCCGCGGGCATCAGCGACACGGCCCCCAGCCACAGGGTCCCCGGCCCGGCGGTGCTCAGCACCAAAGAGGCCTCGGTCTCCTCGCCCACGGCATCCAGCCTGACCCGGCACACCGTCCAGTCGCCGCCAATCTCCATCGTGGCCTCACTCAGCGTCTCGTCTCCCTGCACGAGGGCGGCCTGCAGTGGCGCGGCCAGCCCCTCCTGCCTGGCCACCACCCGCAGATCATGCGCCACACCCGGCCGCAGTCTCAGCTTGTCCTGGCGGATGCCGGCCGGCTCGCCGCCCTCGGCAATCGCCACCCGCTGAGCCTGGGAGGGGCTGTAGTAGATCTCGTTATCACCCGACCGGGAGACCCCCTCGCGCGCGCCGTAGGGTGCCCAGGCCTCCAGTACCCCCTCGGGGCTCACAGCCCCGGTGAACTTGCGGTTCCGGAGCATCTCGGCCCAGATGCCCGGGTAGATGCACTCCCCCAGATGCTCGATGAAGTGGCCAAAGCGCATGGGGCTAAGCGGCCAGGGCTCCGCGTCGGTGTCAACGTCTATGCTCGCCTGCAGGCCCCGGAGCTCGGAGGCAGGAGCCTGGGCCACCTCGACGGAGTCGATGTCCCAGACCACCGCCGGCCCGTCGCCGAAGGTCTTGCCCATGAAGCCCAGCTCGGTGGGCGGCCAGGCGGAGGTCCAGACTCCCGCCTCCACCCACGGCGCCTCGATGTCGTCACGGACGCTGAACCGGTACTCATGGCCCCGGCGGTCGATGCGTAGCCAGAGGTCGCCGCAGTCCATGGGCCGCACCAGAAGATGGGGCTCGCCGGTGGCCTCGCACCAAACCTCCGGCGCCTCCCTGGGGTTTCCCAGCGAGGGCGCGTAGAACGGCCCCCAGCCCACCACATAGCGGCGAGAGAACGCCACCACAAGCGCCGCGTGGAAGTTGCTGTCCTTCCCGAAGGAGGCCAGTTTGACGTGGGCCCGGACGGAAAAGTCGCCCTCCGGGGCCCCGGTCAGCAGCAGCGGGGCGTCCCCGGCGTTCTCGCCCGTCCAGTGGTTGAACCCGCGGTTGACCTGAGGCATGGTGAGCCGCACGTGGCCGGGATTGGCGGCGCAGTCGGCGGTGGGGCCGGGACGGGGCGTGTACCACTCCCACCGGGGACTGAGGACAGGGGCGTCGAAGTCGTCGACGAAGGCCCCCTGAGCCAGGCACAGCGTAGCCGGCAAGAGGGCGATCAGCACGGCGAGGCTTTGCGAACTGGGCATAGGAACCTCCGAGAGGTGGAAGGCAAGGGGCCTCACGATCACGGGGCGTCGCCACCGCCGGGAGTGGGGCGCCTCTGTCGCACGGAGAAGCCGGGGGCGGCGGCGGCGCGACGCAAGCGTCCCCGCACACCCGGCCATCTATCCTTGCGGCGCCCCTACGCCCCCAGCTTCACCACGCGCCCCTCTTCCGCGGCCGTATTGGCCGCCAGCGAGATCTCCAGTGTCTTGAGGGCATCGCCGTAGGTGCACAGAATACCGCTCGGATCGCCGGAAGCCACCGCCTGGATGAATGCGCGGTCCTCCACCACGAAGATGTCGGGCTCGCCGGGGATCTCCACCGGGTCCTTGCCGGGCTCGTACACCTTGCAGGCGTGGTCCCAGCCGCGGAACTCGAAGGCGGTCTTCTTGGCGAACACGTCCAGCGAGACGCCGCCCCTGGCATTGCTGGCACAGCAGGAGTGCAGGTTGCACACGGCACCCGAAGCGAACTTGATGGACACGGCCATGGCGTCATCGATGTCGTAGCCCTGGACGCCGACATTGAAGCCCCGGGCCGCGAAGGCGCCGACCTCGGTGGCCTCACCACAGAGGAAGCGGACGATGTCCACGGTGTGCGTGACCTGCTCCACGAACTGCCCGCCGCTCTTGTCCTTCTGCACCCACCAGACGCTGATGGGCCGGGAGGGGTCCGGGTTGGGCGAGCCGCCGATCCAGCCACCGGTGACGTACACCGCCGGATCCTCGGCCAAAGCCGCCTTCGCCTGCCGGATGGCCTTGCGGTAGCGGTTCATGTAGCCCGCCGAGGTCATCAGACCCTTGTCGGCCACCGCCCGGGCGATGCCGCAGGCCTGCTCGAAGTCCTTATTGATGGGCTTCTCGACGAAGAACGGCACCTCGCGCTGGATGCAGGCGTGCTCGGCCTCGCCGTGGGCGAAGGGGGGCAAGAGCACGTAGGCGCAGTCGGCCTCGGTGGCATCCAGCATCTCGGCCGCGGTGGAGAAGGCCTTCGCGTCATTGTCATCGGCCATCGCCCGGGCGCGCTCCAGGTTCACATCGCAAAACCCCACGATCTGCACATCATCCATGGCCTTGAGGCCGGGCAGGTGAGCCTGCGCCATGCCGCCACTGCCGATCATCGCGACCTTCACGGGACTGGGCATCGTGTCCATCTCTCCTATCGAATAGTCCTGTCGGTGGGCGACTCTTCGGCAAGGGGGAGCGGAGGACCTTGGGAGGGGAGCCGTGGAGAACGGCAACGTCTGAAACGTCAGACCACGGAGACACAGAGTGCACGGAGTTCCACGGAGAACGGCCGAACACGGAGGACGGCGGAGAACGGCGACTGACGGGGGACGGACACACACAGGGACACAGAAACCCCGAGAACGGCGGAGAGCGGCAATCGAGGGGTGCGGCTGACGACGTAGGTCCCGGAGGCCATTGCAGCGAACTGTGCCTGCGCAATTCGGCGCGATGGCCCAGCGCCGAGGGATGAGGCGAGGTCCATGAAGCTCGTTACCGCCGAGGAGATGCGCCGCATCGACTCCACGGCCATAGGCAAGTTTGGCATCCACGGTCTGGTTCTGATGGAGAACGCGGGCCGCCATGTGGTGGACGCCGTCTGCGAGATGCTGCAGGAGAGACCGTCGGCGCGGGTGGTGGTGGTGTGCGGCAAGGGGAATAACGGCGGCGACGGGTTCGTCGCCGCGCGCCATCTGCTCAATCGCGGTGTGGATGTGCATGTGGTGCTGCTGGTGGAGCCTTCCGCGCTGCAGGGCGATGCGGCCGTGAACTACCGGGTGGCGCGGAACATCGGTGTGCCGATGGACGAGCAGGCCGACGAGAACGCCGTGCGGATGCGGCTGTCGCGGGCCGATATCATCGTGGACGCGATCCTGGGCATCGGTATCTCCGGCGAGGTGCATGGTATCGCGAAAGCGGCGGTGGAGGCCATCAACGAGAGCGGTGCGGCCGTGGTGGCCGTGGACGTCCCTTCGGGCATCCACGCCGATACGGGCGCGGTGCTCGGGGCCGCCGTACGGGCGGACGTGACAGTGACCTTCGGCCTGCCGAAGCTGGGGCTGGTGCAGTTCCCCGGCGCCGAGCACTGCGGCGAGTTGCGGGTCGCGGACATCTCCATCCCCCGCGGCCCTCTTTGCAGCGAGTCCATCAAGGCGAACCTCGTCACCGCGGAGCTGGCCGCGAGCATGTTACCCCCCCGGTTCGCCTCGATGCACAAGGGTGACGCCGGGAAGTTGCTGCTCGTGGCGGGCTCGGAGGGGATGACGGGCGCCGCGGCGCTGTGCGCCCTGGGGGCGGTGCGGGCGGGAGCCGGGCTGGTGACCATCGCCTGTCCCGCGGGCCTCAACGACATCCTCGAGGCCAAATGCACCGAGGTCATGACCCTGCCGGTGGCCCAGACCGAGCGCAGAAGCATCGCGCCGGCGGCCCGGCTGGATGTGTTGAAGTTCGGCGAGGGCTGCAATGCGGTGGCTATCGGGCCGGGGCTCTCGCAGCACGCGGAGACCGCCCAGTTCGTGCGCGACACCATCCGCGACATCATCCGGCCGCTCTTGCTGGACGCCGATGGGCTCAACTGTCTGGAAGGCGATGTCGGACTGCTCTCCGCCCGCACGCGACCGACGGTCATCACCCCGCACCCCGGCGAGCTGGCCCGGCTCCTGCAGACGAGGGCCGAAGCGCTGCAGGAGGACCGAGTCGCCGCGGCACGCCATGCCGCCGAGGTCACACGGGCCGTCGTCGTGCTCAAGGGCGCCGCGACGGTGATCGCCGAGCCCCAGGGGCGGGTGTGGGTGAACCGCACCGGCAATAGTGGGATGGCAAGCGGAGGGATGGGTGACGTGCTCACCGGCATGATCGGCGCCTTCCTGGCCGGTGGCGCGGACCCCGTGGAGGCGGCGGTGGCGGGGGTGTATTACCACGGCCTGGCGGGCGATGCCGCCGCCGAAAGCGGTGCCCGCGGCCTCATCGCCGGCGACCTGCTGGAGGCGTTGGTGGAAGTGCTACCGGACTGACTGCCGACTCAACGGCCTCAACGCCTACGGCGCCGCCAAATGCCGGCCATTGCGGAGCGATCACGATGATCATCGATGCCCACGTGCACATCATCCTCGAGCACGGCGGCGTGCAGGAGCGCACCGACGAGCTCTTGCACTATGCCGACAGGCTCGGTATCAGCAGGCTCATCGCCTGCCTGGGCGACCGGCTCAAGACGCAGCCCACCGCCGAGGACCTCCGGCAGGACAATGACTACGTGCTGGCGGCGATGGCCCACCGGCCCGACCGCATGGAAGGCTTTTGCTACGCCAGCCCGTCCCACGTGGAGGCCTCCCTGGCCGAGATCGACCGCTGCGTGCGGGACGGCCCCATGCGGGGGATCAAGCTGTGGATCTGCCGCCACTGCGACGACCCCCGGAACTTCCCCATCGTTGAGCGGGCCATCGAACTTGGAGTGCCGGTCTTGCAGCACACCTTCATCAAGGCCACCGGGAACTACCCCACGGAGTCCACTCCGTGGCATCTGGCGGCGCTGGCGACAAGGTACCCGCAGGCGCAGTTCATCATGGCCCACAGCGGCGGCGACTGGCTGCAGGGCCTGCGCATCGTGCGGCACCTTCCCAACATCAGCGTGGACGTGTGCGGGGGCCATCCGGAACAGGGGCAGACGGAGCTTGCCGTGGAGCTACTCGGGGCGCGGCGGGTGATCTACGGCTCCGACGCGGGCGGGCGGAGCTTCGCCTCCCAGCTTGCGAAGGTGCTGAGCGCCGAGATTCCCGAGGCCGACCGGCAGCTCATCTTGCACGGCAATATCACGAGGATCATCGGGCTATGACCATCGACTGCAATGTGACGCTGGGCCACTGGCCCTTCCATCCGCTGCGGCACAACACCCCCGAGGCCTTCCTTGGGTTGATGGATCGCGAGGGTACCGGCCGGGCCTGGGTGGCGCCCTTCGAGGCGGTGTTCTACAAGGGCGTGCAGCCGGCCAACCGCGACCTCGCAGCCGCCCTGACCGGGCATGGAGACCGCCTGCTGCAGATTGCGGTGATCGACCCCGCTTTCCCGGGCTGGGAGGATGACCTGGCCGAGTGTGCCGACCTGGGGTTGCGCGGCGTCAGGCTGTACCCGTCTTACCACGGCTACGACGCGCAGCACCCCGGCCTGCTGAGGCTATTGGAGATCGTGGCCGCCGCCGGTGGTTTCGTCCAGATAGTGACGCGGATCCAAGATGAGAGGCTCCACCACCCTCTGGCGCAGGTGCCACCGGTGGATGTGCAGGGGGTGGCGCGGCTGGCGGCGGGGATGCCCGAGCTTCCCATGACGCTTCTGAACGCCGCGACGGCCGAGGTCGCCGCGGCGCTGAAAACCGCCTCGCCGAGCAACCTGACCTTCGATATCTCCCACGTGGACGGCCTGGGCGCCGTGGGCAAGCTTGCCCGGTCGGTCGGCGCCGAGAGGCTGCTGTTTGGCTCGCACGCGCCCTTCTTCATCCCCAGAAGCGCCGTGCTCAAGATGGTGGAGGCCGATCTGACACCCGAGCAGCGGATGGCGGTCCTGCAGGGCAATGCGGAGAGGATTGGCGCACAGAGGTAGCAGCGGCAACGGCCGTGGCGCGTGGCGCGGAACGGCGAACGACTGACGGCACCTCACCCCTGCGACCGCAAGCGGGCGCTGTCGTTTCTCCCTTATTCGCCCAAACGACGGGCGGAACGGGAGGAGGGGACAACGGCGACG
>CAZXDD010000276.1:0-10009 GCA_964639415.1 uncultured Armatimonadia bacterium | reverse complement strand
CTGAGCGTCCATCTCGCGCAGCGAGATAGCGAAGAATCTCACTGAGTGCCAGGAGATTCCTCGTGCTGCTCCCTCCGGGAGCGGACGCTCTCACAATGACACTCCCATGGCCATGCGTGCTTCTCGCCCACGCCTCCGGAGTACCGCCAGGTCGTGCCCTACCGGCCGTCCAATCCGCCTTCGTCCCTCACCGGACCCGCGACGCTCGCTCCAGGAGTGCCGGCAGATCCCCCAGCGCCTCGGCATTCGTCCGGCCATGGAGGTCCCAGACGATCAGGTCGAACCGCCGGCTCTCGGCGGGGTATCCCGCGTCGATCTGCACCACGTACGATCCGTTGTCGCACCGCACCTGCTCGGGGGCCGTGGCAAACAGCACCGCACAGGGGCCTTCGGCGTGCGGGTGCGGCACGTCGTAGGTGCGGTCGGCCAAGAAGAGCCAGTTGTCGCCGGGCCTGAGGGTCACCGGAGTGCCGTGGGCCGCCTCCCCCGCGGCGGTGACGACGTACTTGTCCATGTCTTCCCAGCTCCCCTGACCGGCGCCGGGTATCGCGAACAGCCGCACGGCAAGCCGGGCTTCGCCTGCGAACTCCCCGGACAGCCTGAGCCCTCCCTCGCAGAGCGTGAAGGTCACCCGCAGGGCCCCCTCGGGGGTGTCCCAGGTGGCCAGGAGCGCCTCGCCCGTGGGCAGGGAGACCGTGGAGAACTCCGGAGTGGTACTCTCCAGCGACCGGCCGTCGAGCAGGACGTCCACGAAGCCCGCGTCATACCAGTTGCGCAGGCTGGGGCCGGTCATGCCCAGGCCGCTGCCGAAGTGCCATTGGCTGCGATGCTTCGTGCCGTCCTCATCGGTGGTCTGCGAGTAGCGGAGGGAGTAGCGGCTCCAGAAGTCGCTGAGCTCCATGCGGCGCTCGCGCTGCACCCCGCCGGCCACGGCGCGCTCGGTCCACCCGGCCAGGTGCGCCGAGCAGATGCTGCTTCCGGCGTTCTCGGCGGTCTGCCAAAGCGTCCGCGCCGTGGCGAGCATGCGGGGAGCGAGGTCCTCGGCGGCGGCAGGGTCGCGGTGAGCCGCAAAGCTCTCTGCCGCCCCAAGAGCGGTCTCGGCGTCGGCCCGCATCTGTGCCAGGTACTGCTCCCGGGCCTCGTCAGAGAGCCCCGCGGGCGGCGCCAGCAGGCGCGGGTACCATTTGCGGGCGATGGGCAGCCAGGCAGAGTAGTCCCGCGCCGCCTCGGCCCCGTAGATGGCCCGCAGGATATCACGCTCGGCCATCTGAGGCTCGAAGCGCTCGGCATCCCAGCAGTAGGCGCCCCACAGCGCGAAGGGGTAGTCCCCACCCCCACACAGCCACGCATGCTGCGTCAGCGCCGGGAGACGGCGGAAAGCCTCATAGGTGTCGGGAAGGGCCACGGGGCCGCGCTCCACGTCCCAGCGGTAGCCGTACCAGCCACAGGCAAGCTCCGTCAGACCGCCCCAGAAGCCCTCGATCCTCTGCCCGCCCGGAGTGCACGCCTCGTACTCCCGGTTGCCGTTGTACCAGTAGATGAAGTTGCGCAGACCCGCCTCTTGCACCTCGGCCAGGTCCTGCTCCCGCAGCAGGCAGTGGTACACCTGCACCCCCTCCATCAGCGGCGCCCCGCTCCATACCCGGTAGTACTCCTCGCCGTCGAGCTTGCCCTGATAGGAGTCCTGCCACCCGGCGTAGTACGGTGTGGGGCAGACGATCAGCCGCTGGATCCCGCGCTCTTTCGCCACCTCGATCATCGGCCGCATGAGCTCGAGCTGCGCGGCGGCCAGGTTGCCGAACCGCTCCCTGCACAGCGGGCAGGTCTGGGGGTGCTCCACGGCCTGCTGGGTGAGGTCGTCGAACAGGAGGATGAGTCCGTCACAGCCGCGATCCAGCAGCTCCTCGGAATAGCGGCGGATGCGGGCGAGATCCTCGGGATTGGCCGCGCATAGCTCGCGCTTGAGCAGCAAATCGGTGCGCCAGTTGCTGATCTGGCCGTAGAGTGCGATGCCGCGGCGGGCGCACTCCTGCCGAATCACGGCCACCTCAGGCGGAGCAGAGTCTTGCCCCTGGTCGCCGTAGATCTCGTAGTAGCAGGCGTTCAGCCGCCAGCGGGAGAACCAGTCCAGCCGGGCGCTGAAGGCGGGGCTGTCGGGGTCTCGCGGCACGCCGGTCCAGGCCCTTGTCAGCAGCGAGGGCCAGTCGGAGATCGCGGATCGGGGCGGGCCGTCCGGACTCTGCGCCAACAACTGCTGCAGCGTATAGGCGCCGTAGATCAGCCCGACCTCACCGCCGACGAGACGGATACGCTCCGGCTCGCCCACGCCACAATCCAAAACGAAGGCCTCCCGCCACCTGTCCGCCGGCGCCGAGGGCAGGCCGAGCTCCGATGCCAGGGATGCCAGGTCATCGGCCGACTGGGCCAAAGACACCCGCACGAAGGCCTCCTCCGCCTCGCCGGCCCCTTCGCCCAGCGCCCGGGCCAGGACTTCCAGCGCGTACTGCGAGCAGGGCGCGGTCTGTCCGGAGGTCGACCACGTCGGGGCAGACACGGGGAGGACGCCCGCCTCGACCCGCAACGCCTTCGGTCTGGGAGTGAGTGTCGGTTCGGCGGCGTTCGCAGTCACGCAGAGCAACGCCAGAAGCAGCAGTCGCGCTATCATGGACCAGACCTCCATCGTCAGGGCGCAAGCACGGCGTCGTGGGGATAGAAGCTCGGCCGAAAAGCCCGTCCTCAGGCGAATGTCATTCTGAGAGCGTCCGCTCCCGCAGGGAGCAGCTCGAAGAATCTCTGGACACCCAGCGAGGTTCTTCGCCCAAGCGGCACAGGCTCGAGCTTGCGCCGCCCGGGCTTGTGACGCCGGCGGTCCGGAATGACATGAGCCGGGCCAGCAGGGCTTCTCGGCCGGACTTGTCGTCTCTCCCCTGCCGTTAGCCATCGAGGCGGCGAGGACCTCCCGCAAGGTCTTTCCACACCCGGCGCGGAATAGGCCCCCTGCACCGCCGTTCATAGGTCTGAGCCACACAGGAGATCCGCAATGCATCGCACATACGTGCCGGTATCCATTCTCATCTGCTCGCTTTGGGGCATGGCCGGATGCATCGGCCAACCGGGAGGCAACATGACGGTTCAGGGAGAGAGTCTCGTCCTGGCAAAGACTGTGCCGGGGAACCTGTGTTTCGACCAGATCGTGCCGGGAAGTCTGACGTTGCGCAGTACGTACGTGGCCGACAAGGAGGGCTCTGTGGTGTATGAGGAGGGCCAAGACTACGTGGTGGATTACGCGGCCGGCACCATCGCCCGCACCGAGGCCTCCACCATCCCCGACTACTCCACCAACTGCCTCTACGGGCAAAAGGACTTCGACCACACCAAGTTCGCCGGGTTTTCCAACCACGCCTGGTTCGTCTGGGCGGACTATGAGACGAATAACGGCAAGCCCTGGGCCGAGCCCAACGAGCAGACGGAGAAGCTGGCCAGGGTACGCGAGAAGCTCGAGGCCGGGGGCCCCTTCCAGGTTGTCTCCTATGGCGACAGTATCGCCGCCGGGGGCGAGGCCTCCGAGGTTCGGTTCCGGTTCCAGAACCGCTTCGGCGCCTACCTGCAGGCCAGGTTCCCCAAGGCGCAGATCGAGGTCGTGGATGCCTCCATCTCCGGCTACGCTACCCGACAGGGTATCGACTGGTTCGATGACCCCAAGTACATGGGCAAGGTGGACAGCCCCGACCTGGTGCTGGTGGGCTTCGGCATGAATGACCACAACATCGGCGGCCCGGAGCCCGAGGCCTACAGGGATAACATGGTGCAGATCGTCAACATGGTGCGGGAGAACAAGGGCGCCGAGGTCATCCTGTTTTCAGCCTTCCCGCCCCACCATGACTGGCACTACGGCAGCCACCGGATGGGCCTGTTCTCCGAGGCCGTCAAGGAGGCGGCCGCCGCGGCGGGCTGCGCCTATGCCGATGTGTACGGTACCTGGGACATGGTGCTGCAGCGCAAGGACCAGTCCTCCTTGCTGGGCAACAACATCAACCACCCCAACGACTTCGGCCACTTCCTCTATCAGCAGGCCTTTGAGGCGATGGTGTTCTGAGGGGGAGCGGATTGGGGGATGCGGAGGGGAACGGCAGACGGCCAGCGGTACATCTCGGCGCCCTGCGACCCGCTCGGGAGGTCATCATTGTGCCCACCCTCGGTATGGTCCATACCGTCCATCGCGTGATCCCTTCGCTGGCCGGGCTAGCCGGCGAGCTGCTGCCCGATGTGGCCCAGCTTCACTATCTGGACGAGTCCGTCCTGCAGGACGCCATCGCCCGTGACGGGCTCTCACCCGACATCTACCGGCGTGTCGGGCAGCTCGTGCTTCTGGCCGCGGAGCGCTGTGACGCGGTGCTGGTCACCTGCTCCTCCATCGGTCCCTGCGCCGAGGCGGCGGCCCCCATGGTGAAGGCACCGGTGCTGCGGATCGATGAGCCCATGGCCCGCGGGGCGGCGGCCATCGGCGGCCGGGTGGGCGTCATCGCGACCCTGGGCTCGACGCTGGGTCCTACCGCCGACATCGTGGAACGCTGCGCGCACAAGGCGGGCACCGAGGTCAACGTCCAGCGGGTGCTGTGCCGGGGGGCTTTTGAGGCCGCCTCAGCGGGCCGCCACGAGGAGCACGACCAGATCGTGCTCGCGGGGTTGCAGGAGTTGCTGAGCGCAGAGGCCTCCGCCATCGTCCTGGCCCAGGCCTCCATGGCCCGAGTCGCCGACCTCCTGCCGCAGCCCAACGCGACACCGATACTCTCCAGTCCCAGGAGCGGCATCGCTCGGGCCGGGGAGGTTCTGCACGGGTTGCGGCTGTACGCCGAGTAGACGCCTACTCGGGCGCGCTTACCGGCGTTTGGAGCAGGTTCCGGCGGGGCATCGCAGTCGTTCGATGGCGTCCCGCAGGGCGCGATCGGGCTGCTCGCTCAGAGTATGCGGGGTCCGGATAGGCGCCGACTCACATCGCCTGATCCCCCACGTCTGCTTCCGGCGAGCCGCCGGGTCGTGCCTCCCCCCGCCTGCGGGGGCCTCGCGGGGCGCCGTAGGGCCGGCGGCCCGCAACGGCCGGGACCCCACCTTGGCCCTCCCCGCAGGCGGGGAAGGAGCACGGCCAACGGCCGCTCACCGCGGGCCGCTTGCTCCGCCAGACGGCAGAGACAGGACAGGGGAGGCGCTCCCGCCTTGCGGAACCGCCCCTTGGCATTGGCACCCACTCGAGGCGAACCCCCTCGCCGTGCTCGTGGATCCGAGGTGAGGTCTCGCCGGCGCAACGGAGGAGCCCTGCTCCATGCCCGGCTTTGTCACCATCGCCGACGATTTCACCGGCGCCGCCGATCAGGCCTGCATGCTGGCCCGGGCGGGTGTCCGCTCGGTACTGGTGCTGGACGAGGCCTTCGCCCCCGGAGACGACTGGGATGCGGTGACCTTCGCCTCCCGCCTGCGCTCCCTGCCGGTTCAGCAGGCCCGCCGGTGTGCGGAAAGGCTGTTTTCCCGCGCCGACGACCTGGCCTCGCTCATGGTCCAGTGCAAGTTCTGCTCCACCTTCGACTCCACCCCGGAAGGCAATATCGGGCCCTGTCTCGACGTGGCGTGCGCGGTGCTCTCCCAGGTGGGTTGCATTGTGGTTCCGGCCTTGCCCGTGAACGGGCGCACCACATACATGGGCAACCACTTCGTTCTCGGCGTGCCGCTCAGCCAGTCGCCCATGGCGACCCACCCGCTGAACCCGATGACGGACTCCAATCTGGTGCGGTGGCTGGGCCGCCAGACGCAGCGCCGCACAGGTCTGGTGCCGTATGACACCGTGGAGCAGGGGCCGACGGCCATCCGCGGTATGCTCGAGGACCTCTGGGGCAGTGATGTGGCCTACGTCGTGATCGACTGCCTGTCCCAGAGCCACGTGCACCACATCGCCCGGGCGGTGGCCGACCTGTCCTTCATCTCCGGCTCCTCGGCTCTGGCCATGGAGCTCCCCGGCATCTGGAGCGAGGAGGGCGTGCTCGCCCTCCAGCCGGGCAAGCGGCGCGAGCCCGCCGGCGGCTCGGCGACCGAGCGCGTGGCGGCGCTTTCCGGCAGTTGTGCCGCACAGACCCTGCGGCAGATCGAGAAGGCCCGGGGCTACACGGCGCTGGGGGTCGATGTCCGGGCGCTGCTGGAGCACGGCGTCCCGCGGGTGGCGGAGGACCTCGCGGCGCGGATGGAGGCTTCGCTCCAGTCCGGTGGGCCTCCGCTGGTGGTCGCCGGCCGGTCGGCACAGGAGCGCGAGCAGATCACGGCCGAGGCTCAGAAGGCCGGTCTCAGTCCCCGTGACCTGGGCCTACAGATCGAGGACCTCATGGGGCGCTTGGCCAAGATGGCCGTGGAAGACATGGGGGTCACCCGCCTGCTGGTGGCCGGGGGCGAGACATCCGGGGCGGTGTGTCAGGCTCTGGGCCTGCGGGCCGTGGAGATTGTGGCCGAGATCGACCCCGGCGTGCCCCTGTGTCGCTCACTGCCGGACGGCAACCTCACCCTGGCACTCAAGGGCGGCAACTTCGGGGCCGACGACTTCTTCCGCGTGGGGTCACGTCTGTGATCTCACCCCCGACGCACGGAGGCATGCAATGGTCATCGCCGCGCAGATCTACGTCTTCACCAAGCTGCCGAACCTGACCGCCCGGATGCCGGGGATCTTGCTCGGCCTCGCCGAGGCCGGCTACGAGGGCATTGAGGGCATGATCGGGCACCCACCCGAGGGGCCCGAGCCCTTGGCGGCGGCGGGCCTGAAGTGCTTCGCAACCCACTGCGGCACGTCACGGCTGTCGGCCCGCGAGGAGGTCCTGTCGGTATGCCGCACGATGGGCACCGGGGCCATCTGCAACTCGGGCTTGCCGCAATGGGACCGGCGCCGCGCGGAGGACTACATCGCCGGCAGCGCGGCCATCAATGCCCTGGCCGCGGAGTATGGCCGGGACGGAGTGACCCTGCACTACCACAACCACGACTTCGAGTTCGAGGCCGTCGATGGCCGCAGGACCGGCATGGACCTGCTCCTGGAGGAACTGGACTTCTCGCGGGTGAAGCTGTGCCTGGACCTGGGCTGGGCGCAGGTGGCCGGTGTCGACACCGTCGCCCTGCTGCGGGACCATGCGGAGAAGATCGGGCTTGTACACCTCAGAGACTTCTCCGGCCGCAGTTCGCGGCCACTGGGGCAGGGCGAGATCGACCTGGCGCCCCAGATCGAGGCCATCGGCGGGCTGCCCAACCTGCAGGCGCTCGTGGTGGAGCAGGACCCGGATACAGAAGACCCACTGGGCGACACGATCGCCGGCCGGCGCTATCTGCGCGACAGGTTCGGGCTGTGAGGCAGAAGTCCGGCGACCACCGCCCCGCCGTTCCCACCGCCGTTCCCACCGCTTTGACAGTGCCGAACCAGAGCATGTATAATCCCCGCCACTACAGGGGATTTCCCGCCGTTTCAGGTGTCATGTGGCCAACTATGCCGATCGTCTCTCCGCCGCGATCAGGGCCAAGAGCAGCCGGGTCTGTGTAGGACTGGATCCGCGAGTGGACGGCCTGCCGCCGCCACTTAGTGACATGGCCCGAAGTGGCCCTGGAGGCGCGGCCGAGGCCTGCCGCATCTTCTGCTGTGAGATAGCCGATGCAGTCGCCGATTGCGCCGCCGCAGTCAAACCCCAGGCGGCGTTTTTTGAGGCCCTCGGCCCCGCGGGCTACCAGGCACTGTGGGATGTCATCGCTTACGCCAGGGCGCTGGGGCTGGTGGTCATCCTGGACGCGAAGCGCTCGGACATCGGCTCCACGGCCGAGGCGTATGCCGAGGCGTACTTCGCCCCACCGGCCGACCTGCCTCCTGTGGACGCTTTGACCGTCAACGGGTATCTGGGCTCCGACGGGATTCGGCCCTTCGTACAGGCGGCGGAGAAGGTCGCAGGCGGCATCTACGTGTTGGCCAAGACCTCCAACTCCTCCTCCGGCGAGCTGCAGGACCTGACCCTGGAAGGTCCGGAGCGCGGTGTTGCGGTGTACCGGCGAATGGCCGAGCTCATCGCAAAGTGGGGGGCGGCCGGTGTCGGAGAGAGTGGCTATTCGGCGGTGGGAGCCGTAGTCGGAGCCACGTACCCGGAGCAATTAGCGGAGCTCAGAGCCGCCGTACCGACGGTTCCTTTTCTCGTTCCCGGGTACGGCGCCCAGGGCGCGGGCGCTGCGGAGGTGGCCGGGGCTTTTGACGACGATGGTCTCGGGGCGGTTGTGAACTCCTCCAGGGGAATCATCGTGGCGTACCGAACTGAACCCTATGCGTCGCGATACGGGCCCGCCGGGTACGCCGCGGCGGCGGCGGCGGCCACGGCCGACATGGCCGCGGCCATCAACCGGGCCATCGGCCTCTAGCGGCCGCACCCAGGCCGTTGGCGACCCCGTAGGTGGGGCTTTCCAGCCCGACTCGGCGACCCCGCAGGGCGGGATCGCCGCTCGGCCGTGGCACCGACCGGGGGCGAATCTCCGCGCCGTGCTCGTCGGTTCGAGGCGGAGCCTTGCTGGAGGCCCGGCCGAGAGGCGCGACGCCGGCGAACGGCTTAGCTGGGCCCCGTAACCTGCGTCAAGTGTCCGCAGGTGCGCCCGCACCCGCGCCTGGCGCACCACGCCGACAGGAGGGCTTGGGCTTGTCACTGGCAGGCAGCAGTCTCATCTCACTGCGCGACCTTTCCAAGGCCGATATCGTCCGCATCCTCGACACCGCCGACGAGATGGCCAAGTCCGTGGGCTTCGATGACCCCGGAGACCGCGTGGCCGCACGGCCGATGGATCGGATCATGGCCGCCCTGTTCTTCGAGCCCAGCACCCGCACGCGCCTGTCCTTCGAATCGGCCATGCTGCGCCTGGGTGGACAGGTGATCGGCTTTGCCGACGCCTCGGCCAGCTCCACGCGCAAGGGCGAAAGCCTCGCCGACACCATCCGCATGGCCGCTGCGTACTGCGACATCATCGTCATCCGCCATCCGGCGGCCGGAGCGGCCCAGGTGGCCGCCGACCATGCCTCCGTCCCCGTTATCAACGGCGGCGACGGGCCCCACGAACACCCGACCCAGACGCTCACCGATCTGTTCTGCATCCGCCGCAACAAGGGCACCCTCGAGGGGCTCACCGTCGGTCTGTGCGGAGATCTCAAGTATGGGCGCACCGTGCATTCGCTGGCTCCGGTCATGGCGCGCTTCGGCTCTCAGATCGTCTGCATCTCCCCCGAGGAGCTCAAGATGCCGCCGGAGGTCCTGGACGAGGTGGAGGCCATCGGCGGCGAGCGGCCGCCGGAGGTGGCCACTTTCGAGCAGGCCATCGCGAAGCTGGATGTGCTGTACATGACCCGCGTGCAGGCCGAACGGTTCGACGACCCAGCCGCCTACGAGAGGGTCAAGGGGAGCCACATCCTCACCCCGGAGGTCATGGCACAGGCGGGCGAGCAGACCATCGTCCTGCACCCGTTGCCGCGGGTGGACGAGATCGCTCCGGCGGTGGATGAGGACCCCAGGGCCAGGTACTTCCAGCAGGCCGCGGGTGGCGTGCCGGTACGCATGGCCCTGATCTCGCACCTGCTGGGGGCCGAGCAGACCCCCGAGCGCAAGGGCTCGTTCCATCTGGGCGGCAAGACGCCCGTCGTCGCGGAGATAGAGGAGGAGGTCGGCACCCCGGAGCCCATCGCGGCTCCGGGCAGCAGGTGCCCCAACGCCAAGTGCATCACGCAGACCGAAAGCTCTCTTCAGATGAAGGTGCTCGACAGGGGCGGCCAGAGCCGCTGCTACTACTGCGAGCAGCCATTGTAGGCCGACCGGCCCTTACCGCGTCAAAGCAGGGCGCCGGTGTCCTGTAGGGCGCGGACCTGTGCCGCGCCAGGGTGGGGCGCCGGTGTCCTGTAGGGCGCGGACCTGTGCCGCGCCAAGGTGGGGCGCCGGTGTCCTGTAGGGCGCGGACCTGTGCCGCGCCA
>CAZXDD010000275.1:9325-10042 GCA_964639415.1 uncultured Armatimonadia bacterium | reverse complement strand
GGCAAGATCAGCTCGAGGAATCTCCCGGCATTCAGCGGGATTCCTCGCTATCTCGCTGCGCGAGACGGACGCTCAGGATGACGTACTGACGGCAGAACCGGCTCCTCGGCCGGACTTCCAGTACAGAGCCCGCCTCTGCGGGCCGCCGTCGAGACGGGGCCGTCCGCCGTCCTGTGCCACAAAGCGCATGTCGTCGAATTCCTGACCGGTGTCCGGCACCGCCCGGACGCCGGTTTTCTTACTGGGTGGGTGTCTTCAGGTGTCAGCTATGGTGAGCGTGAGGTTCGAGCCGGATGGTCGTGAGTGCACGGTGCCCGCGGGGACGCTGGTGTCGGATGCGGCGCATGAGGCAGGACTGAGCCTGCATCTGCCCTGTGCCGGCCGGGGGCGCTGCGGCAAGTGTAGGGTGAACGTGGTGTCGGGGGAGGTGAGCGCTCCGGAGCCCGCGGAAGTGGCGGCCCTGACCGCCGAGGAGCTGGCCGCCGGTGTGCGCCTGTCGTGTCAGGCCAAGGTTGCCGGAGATGTGGTGGTGCAACTGCCGCCGGAGGCGCACGTGGTGGGGACCAAGTCGCTAAACGGCGACCTCGTCCGGCCGGTGGCTCTCGACCCCGAGGCCCGACAGGTTCCGCTGGCACTGGGCAAGCCCAGTCTGGAGGATCAAAGGAGCGACTTCGACCGCGTGGCCGACGCTCTGGCGGCGACGGTTCCGGACCTCCA
>CAZXDD010000275.1:0-9315 GCA_964639415.1 uncultured Armatimonadia bacterium | reverse complement strand
TTCCAGATAACGGCCGCCCTGGTGGGGTCACGGCTGGTGGATGTGGTGGCCGGCGACGAGCCGCCCCGCACCTATGGGGCCGCAGTAGATATCGGCACCACGACGGTAGTGGTGTACCTGACCAATCTGCTCACCGGAGAGTTGGTGTCGGCGGCGGCCGCGTACAACGAGCAGGGCCGCCACGGGGCCGACGTGATCTCACGAATCGAGCACTGCAACAAGAACGGCTCGGGGCTCAACCAGATGCGACAGTTGGCGATCCAGAGCATCAACGGTGCTCTGGCCGAGGCTCTGGGGCGCTGCGAATGCGGGGCCGAGGACATCTACGAGGTGACGGTGGTCGGCAATACCGCCATGGCCCACCTGTTCATCGGGATGGACCCGCGGCACCTGGCCGAGGCGCCGTACGTGCCTGTCAGCGTGCGGGCGCAGGCTCTGCGGCCCGCGGAAGCGGGGCTGAGCATGCACCCGCGGGGGAACGTCTTCGTGCTGCCCAGTATCGCCGGGTTCGTGGGTGCCGATACGGTGGGCGTGTTGCTGGCAACCGACATCGCCGAGCGAGGGCACCCGGTGCTGGCCGTGGATATCGGCACGAATGGGGAGTTGGCGCTGTGGTCGGGCAAGGAGCTGCTGGTTGCCTCGTGCGCGGCCGGGCCGGCCTTCGAGGGCGCTCAGCTTGAATTCGGGATGCGCGCGGCCCCGGGAGCCATCGAGAGGGTGTGCATCGGCACCGATGATATCGAAGTGTCCACCATCGGGGATCGGCCCGTGGCGGGGATCTGTGGCTCAGGGCTCTTCGATGCCATGGCCGTGCTGCTGGAATTGGGCGTTGTGGAGCCCTCGGGGCGCTTCCGGGAGGATGAGCTGCCGCCCGACGTTCCGGAGGCGATCCGACGGCGGCTGGTGGGCGAGGGGCGCGAGCGCCGCTTCCTCCTGGGCGATGTGGACGCAGGCTGCCCGGTCTGCCTGTCCCAGGGCGACGTGCGCGAGCTGCAGTTGGCCAAGGGGGCGGTCAAAGCCGCCGCGGACCTTCTGCTGCAGGAGGCCGGGCTGAAGGCTGATGAGCTCGGAGAGGTGCTCCTGGCCGGAGCCTTCGGTAACTACATCAACCCGTTGAGCGCCATGAGGATGGGCCTGTTGCCCACTGTGCCGACCGAGCGGATCCGGGGGGTCGGAAACGCGGCCGGGGCCGGGGCTCTACTGGCGCTGTTGTCGCGGGAGGAGCGCCGGCGGGCGGTGGAATTGGCCCGCGGCGCCCGGCACCTGGAGCTTTCTCGGCGCCCCGAGTTCCAGATGGCGTTCATGGAGACGATTTTGTTCCCGTAGGTCTTGCGGACGAGTTGGCTCATCGGATAGTATGCAGTGACGGCACACACCGGCGTGCCGGCCGGTACGATAGCACACGGGAGGTAAGCAGACAATGGCGGATCTGCAGGCATTGGCAGCCGCTGTCATCAGCGGCAAGCGCGATGACGTCGCAAACCTGACGCAGGCCGCCGTCGATGAGGGAGTGTCGGCGGAGCAAATCGTCAACGAGGGGCTCATCGCCGGGATGACCGTCGTCGGCGCGAAGTTCAAGGCCAACGAGTTCTACGTACCGGAAGTGCTCATCGCCGCCCGGGCCATGCATGCCGGCATGGACATCGTCAAGCCGCTGCTGGCCCAGAGCGGGGTCCAGCCAAGAGGCACGGTGGCAATCGGCACGGTCAAGGGCGACCTGCACGACATCGGCAAGAATCTGGTCGCCATGATGCTTGAGGGCGGCGGCTACAGCGTGCTGGATCTGGAAGTCGACGTTCCGCCGGAGAAGTTCGTCGAAGCCGTCAAGAGCCAGGGGGCGCAGATAGTGGCCCTGTCGGCTCTGCTGACCACAACCATGCCCTCGATGAAGGACACCATCGATGCCCTGGCCGAGGCCGGCGTTCGCGACCAGGTCAAGGTCATGATCGGTGGCGCGCCGGTGACGCAGAACTACGCCGACGAGATCGGTGCCGATGGCTACGCGCCCGACGCCGCGTCGGCCGTCGATGTGGCCAATGCCCTGATCGGCTAGTGGCCCGGACACCGGTGCCGGCCGACCGCCGCGCCCGGGGCCGCTTTCGAGACGGTCCGTAACTGCCGGCCGAGTCGGGCCTGACCCGCACGGGGACAGGCCGACTCGGCCCTTTGCTGTTCACGTGCCGGGAGGCTGAGCACACTAAGATGCTGCCGTTTCTTCTCCTGCTGTTGGTGGCCATTTCCCTGGGGGCGACAGGGCAGATCCTGCTCAAGACCGGACTGTCGCTCCTGCCTCCCAATGCTCCTGTAGGCCTCATCCTGTCATCCATCTTCACCAACATCTACGTGTTTCTCGGCTTTGCCTGCTACGGCATCAGCTCGCTGATCTACCTGGTCGCCCTCAAGAACCTCCCCCTGAGCTACGCCTACCCCATGATCGCCCTGAGCTATGTAGTGGTGGTGACGCTCTCGTGGCGCATCTTCGGTGAGACCATCCCGCCGCTGCGGGTGGCCGCGCTGTGCGTTATCTTGACCGGCGTGGTCATGATGGCACTGAGCTACGAGCGCGCGCTGCCCCAGTCATCCCAATCGCTCCCCGCGAGCGCGACCACAGCGCCCGGCTCTCCCTCCGACAGCCTCGACCGCTAGCCCGCGCCGATACCGCGGACCGCGCCGAGGCCGTCGTGAACCGCGGCCGACGGCAGGGAACCGCTGCCCGCTGAGACGGACCGGCGAGCCCGGCCTGCGGGACGAAACGACCTCTGGGCCGGCCTCTCCGCAGCCCTGCCACTACAGCGGCTCTGCGTGCGCGCCACCACAGCCCCAAGCCCTCGTCGGATCGGTACCAGACCTCTGCATAGGCCGCCTCCTTAGGCGCGGACATGCTCCGTGAGACATCTCGACGCTGCCCGGATTCCTGTCGGCCGCTACCGCCGCGGCCGGTCGTCATGCGCGCCCCCTCGAGTCCCGCCGGCCCGGATACATCCATGGCTCCATCGATAAGCGAAAAGAGGGCAGTGTGTACATGAAAACGGCTCTCCTGACACGACGGAGCCACGTACCTTTTCCAAAGCTTTACCTTCTTGCCGGGAGACTTGATGCAGGCCGCCCCCGCGGCTGCCGTAGGTACATTGGGACGTCGGCCAGAAGACGCGGCCTGCTTGACGGCGGCGAAGCGTCGCGCAACCAACGAGGCCTGCGGGGCCGCCGCAGGCCGAGAGCGTGTCCGTTCGGAGAGCCCGAGTACCATGCGGAATCGTGCCATCATGCTGGCCACGATCGTGGGAGCCGGAGCCGTCCTGGCCCTGTGGGCCGTGACGCGCTTCGTGTGGCTGGAGAACGTGGTGCGTCTGGAGGCCCACGCCGTTGAGGCTAGCGCCGCCGGGGCGGCGAGTGCTCTGCACAGGGAGACCGCAAAGCTGAGCATGCAGGCGCGTGCGGCCTCGTCGGCGGAGTTCGCGGTGGCGCCGCAATGTCGTCCTGCTGCGGCCGGCGCGGCGGCGGGCGAGCTGCCCGCTCGGTACGACGCAGACATCGTGGCGGTGGCCGATGCCGCGGGGCGGCTGTCCTGCCTGCATCAGCGCGGCTCACCGACCGAGATGAGCCCACAGACTCGCGCCGACATGACCCGGCACCTGGCGCCCACGGGGCCGCTGGTTCGCGGTGGCCTGCGCCGCCTGGGCGTGCGGGGCCTGGTGACGGCCGGAGGCGTTCCGTACGCGGTGGCTTCGTCGCCGATCCGATCCGCCGGCTCCGGCGGCGCCGTGGTCGGTGTCCTGGTGCTGGCGCGTCGCGTGACCGCCGACAGGTTGGCCGACCCCGCGCAGCGGCCGCTGTCCGCCCTGACGGTGATGACACCGGCGTCGATCCTGGAGCACAGCGGAGGGGGACCGCTACTCCGCGCCCTGCGGCGACAGGGGGCGTGTGTTCGTGCGCTGGGGAAGGAGCGCATCCAGGGCTACGCGTTGCTTGGCGATTTGCAGGGGCAACCTGCAGTGGTGCTGAGGGTCGACCGTCCGCGCACGATGTACAACGAGGGTCTGGCAGGGACGCGCTACTTCGTGCTCTCTCTGGTCCTGGTCATCGCCGCCTTCGGTCTGGCGGCGCTGTGGATCCTGGAGCGGGTGGTGGTAGACAGGGTGGAGCGGCTGATGGCCGATGTGCAGTCTATCGAGAACAGCGTGGACCCATCCGCCAGAGTGCGGGTGGATGGGGGCGATGAACTGGCGTCCCTGGGCATGGCGGTCAACCGGATGCTGGAGACGCTGCAGAGGGCGCAGGTGAGGCTGGTGGCCAGCGAGACGCGGTTCCGCGACATCGCCGTGAATGCCTCGGACTGGGTCTGGGAACTGGACGCCGCGGGGCGGCACACCTACGTCTCCGAGCGCATCCACGAGGTGCTCGGCCATTACCCGGCCGAGTGCATCGGGCGCCCGCTGTCGTGGCTTGCCGTTCCCGACAGCGTGGCCTTCCTGGAGCAGACGGTCCGTACCACCATGCGGCAGCACGAGAGCATGCGCAATCTGCAGGTGTGGGCGGCCACCAAAGACAACCGCCGCGTGTACGTTCAGCTCAGCGGCGTCCCGGTCTTTGCCGCCGATGGGAGCCTCTCGGGCTATCGGGGAGTGGGCAAGGATGTCACGGAACAGGTAAGGGTGGAGGAGACCCAGCGGCTGGCCGCGGTGGGCCAACTGGCGGCCGGCGTCGCCCACGAGTTCAACAACATCCTGGCCTCCCTGCGCATGAGTGCCGAGCTGTGCGGCCTCAGCGATGACATTGAGGATTACCGCGAAGCCAATGCGCTCATGCTGCGCGGCAGCCTGCGGGGCGCCGACATCTGCAGCAGTCTGTTGCGATTCGGCCGTCCCGAGGAGCCCAAACGGGAGTCGATCAGCATCGAGGCGCCCATCGAAGCGGCACTGACGATGGCGGTGCGTGAGGTGGAGAACGCCGGGGTTGTGGTGGTGCGCAACTACGCTTCCCGCGGGCAGTCGGTGTACGCGGACCGCAACCAACTGGAACAGGTCTTCCTCAACCTCATCATCAACGCCTGCCACGCGATGAGCGAAGGCGGGCAACTGCGCTTCGACACTCAGTTCTCTCCCGACGAGAACGGCGGGATGGTCTGGGTGCAGGTGTCCGACACCGGCTGTGGCATCGCCCCGGAGGATCTGGGACGCGTCTTTGAGCCCTTCTTCACGACCAAGGGCCGTCTGGGCGAGGGTGACACCCACGGAACGGGCCTGGGCCTGTCTGTGTCGCACGGGATCATCACCGCCCACGGTGGGCGGATTGCGGTTGAGAGCGGGCTGGACGGCGGCACCCGTTTCACCATCGGCCTGCAGGCCTGCCGGGCCGAGTGCGACCTGCAGCCCCCGGAGTGCGAGACGGCCCGGACCACCTGGGTCCGCCAGGGGCGCAGAGTGCTGGTGGTCGACGACGAGGATGACCTGCGCCGCTGCCTGGCGAACGCCCTCCGCACCGTGGGGCACCATGTGCGCTGCGCCGAATCCGGCGGTCAAGCGGCGGATCTCATGGCCGCCGACGAGTTCGACCTGGTGCTCACCGATGTCATGATGCCCGGAGGCGGCGCGAGGGTCGTTCTGGAGGCCGCCGCGCGCTGCCTCAGGCCCCCACGAGTTCTGGTGATGACCGGCAGGATCGACGAGCGAGTGGCCAGGGACTTCGGGGAGATGGGGGCCACGGGGTTCCTCTGGAAGCCTTTCACGCTGGACGAGTTGCTGCGCAAATCCGCCGAGGCCCTCCAGGAGGCGACCGTGGTCGCAATGGCCGCCCAGTCGACCTGAGCCCGCGCGAAGCTCCCGGCCAAATTGGTGCACCCTTGTCCTTCCCCGCGGCCCCTTGGTTCTCCCTGCTCCGGCCGGGGCCGGGGAGCAGGGCGCGTCGGCCGAGCCGCGGCCGCGGGCCCCCGACGGTGTGGCGTCTGGAACTGCGTGCCTGCCTGCTGCGCCGCAACGCATCCTCTCCGCCTCTCCGCCTTCCCCACTTTTCAGCATCGGGCCCGTGGTTTACAATGAGACCTCTAGCGACCAGCTCTTCTTGCAGTCGGGTGGAGGGTCCACCTTCGCATGCGCGCTGAAGGCTCAGATACGCCCAGAGCCGTCACACGGTACGTCGTCGGCCTGTCACTTGTCATCCTCTGCTTCTGGGCGCCGTGGCTGGCCAGAGGCAGAGTTCCCGTGCCCGTGGGACAGCAGACCTGGATGCTGCCGTGGGCCGGTGCCCAATGGCCGGACAAGAGCACGGAGCAGTGGGATGCCTTCTGGTGGGATGGGGTGGCCCAGTTCTACCCGTGGCGGCTACAGTTGCACCGGGGTCTGCAGGCCGGGCAGTGGCCGCTTTGGGATAGCCAGCAGTTCTGCGGCTACCCGCTGGTGGCCAATGGGCAGTCGGCCATCTTCTACCCCCTCAACTGGCTCTACGGCCTCGTTCACCCGCGGATCGGGATGGGCCTGAGTGCCCTCTTGCACTTCCTGTTGGCCGCGCTCCTGACTTTCGGCTTCTGCCGTGAGATCCAGTTGAGCCCGGCCGCCGCCATGTACGCGGCCCTGGCCTTCGCCCTGGGCGGGTTCATGATCGGGATGGTGCCGCTGCCCACGCTGGTCAACTGCATCGCCTGGCTGCCCGGGGGGCTGTGGGGCGTGGAGCGCATTGTGCGAGGGAAGCGTCTCCAGGGGGTGGTGATGCTGGCGGTCTGTGTTGGCATGGCCTTCTTGGCCGGGCATCTGCAGATCGCGTTGTACGTGTGGCTGGCCACGGCCGCGTATGCGCTGGTGCGCTGGGCGGGCGCGGTGCGGCGGTGCGAGAGACCGGGCCTGGAGTACCTGCTTGCAGGCGCGGCGCTGGGTGTGCTTTTGGCACTGCCGCAGCTTCTGCCCTCTTTGGAGCTGGCCGAGCACTCGCCGCGAGGCCATGCGGAGGCGACGGCGGAAGGCTTCCGCCTCGGCGCGAGCTGGGGGCTCGAACCCATAGAGCTGATCCGGCTGCTGTGGCCCGACGCTCTGGGCAGCCGGGCCAACCACAACTATGCCGCCATCTCATACGGCGAGCGGTGCGGCTACGTCGGGCTGCTCACGCTGATCCTGGCGGTGTGTGCGCTGGTGCTGGGCAAGAGGCCCGGCCTGTGGGGCGTCGCCGCGGCCGCGGCGGTGCTAATCTGGGCGGCCATGGGCGGTCCGCCCGCGGCGGTGCTCTACTACTGTGTGCCCAGGCAGGCCCTGGGAGCGGGCTTCGTGCGTCTCTTGTCGGTGTACACGCTTTGCGTCGCGGTTCTCGGCGGGATGGGCCTGGACGCGGTGCGGCGCAGGGCGCGGGATGCCGGCCGCGAAGACATCCTGCGCCTCGTCACCGTCGCCGCCGTGGCGCTCCTGTGCGTGGACCTGATGCCGTGGGGATGGCGGACGATCCCCTCGGGGCCCGCTTCGCGGCTGTATCCTGAGACGCAGCTCACGCGCCACCTGAAGGTGAGTACCACCGCCGGAGAGCGGATGCTGGCCGTGACGCGGCGCAGCTCCTGGGCCCAGTGCCTCGTGCGGCGCCCGCGCGCGCTCTTGCCGCCCAATGCGGGCACCGCCTATGACAAGCTTGAGAGCGTCCAGGGCTATGACTCGCTGTACCCGCTGAACTCCCGACTCTTCGCCACCATGGTCGAGGAGGGGCAGGACCCCTCCCCACCATCCAACGGCAACATGCTGCTACTGGAGAACATCGACTCCCCCCTGCTGGACCTGGCGGGCGTCCGCCACGTACTGGTGGACGCGGCGGAGGGGACCCATGAGGGCGCGGCACAGATCGAGGGGGTGCGGGTGATAGAGAGGCCCCGGGCGTTCCCGCGGGCCTTCTTCGTGCGCGAGGCGTCGCTGCCTGAGCCCGAGCCGGGACAGAGCGACTACGAGCGGGGCCATGCGGTACTGACGGCTCTGGCCCGACTGGACCCGGCCGCTCTCCCCGCCCCGGAGTTCCGGGCTCCGGCGATCGCGAACACGGCGAGGCTGCGGGTGCCAAAGCGCGCCGGCGCGGGGAGCCTGGTGGTGACCAACACGTACTATCCCGGGTGGCGCGCGCATAGTGAGAGCACCAAGGTGCCGGTCCGGGGCATCGGCGGGGTCTTCCAGTGCCTGAGGTTGGCTCCGGGACCGGAGGCGAAGCTCTTCATGGCCTATGTGCCGGCGGTGGTGCACGTGGGGCTGTTTGCGTTCTGCCTGGCGTGCGGAACTCTCGCGTCGCTGTTGGTCTTTGACTCACTGAGCCGGCGTCACGGCCCGGTGTGACACGATCCGCTGCGGTGCCGGGGGCCGCGCAGTGAGACGGTATTGGGGCTAATGGACCATACCCTGCTTGTGTTCCCGCGAATGCGATACCCTTCAGGCGACCCGCCTTTGGGGGTCGCCTATCTGGCCTCCTGCCTGCGGCGGGCGGGCCACAGCGTCTCCATCTTCGACGCCACCTTCCATCGCCGGCCGCTGGAGAGGCTGGCCGAGGAGTTGCTCCGCTGCAGACCCGGCCTGGTGGCGATCTCGGCGTTGACCTCCATGGTGCAGGACGTGGCGGCGGTGGCCGGGGTGGTCTCCCACGTCTGTCCGGACGCGGTGGTGGTCGTGGGAGGGCCACACGCCACCGTAGAGCCGGAGAGCACGGCGCGTCTGCCGGGCGTGGATGCGGTGCACGTGGGGGAGGCCGAGGTCAGTCTTCCGGCGCTGGTCGCCAACGGACTGCAGTACCGAGGCCTGCAGGGCTACTCGTACTGCGAGCACTGCGACTTCGTCGACGGCGGCCTCGCGCCGGCGGTGCCGGACCTGGACGAGATCCCCTATCCCGCCTGGGACCTGCTCCCGATGGACAGGTATCTGGCCCACTGGTACCAGCTGGACGCGGTGGCCCTCGACCTGCGCGGGACCTCGATCATCGCCTCGCGCGGCTGCCCCTTCAACTGCGCCTACTGCCAGCCCACGCTGCGCACGATCTTCGGCAACAAGATCCGGCGCCGGTCGCCGGCGAACATCGTCGGCGAGCTTGCCGAGCTCAAGGGGCGCTTCGGCATCGAGGGGGTCATGTGGCTGGATGACACGTTCCTGGTGGACCGCAAGTGGATGGCCGAGCTGTGCGGGGCGATGGTCGAGGCCGGGCTCGGTCTGTTGTGGGGCTGCAACATCCGCGCCGATCTGGTGGACCGCGAGAGCCTCTTGATGATGAAGGAGGCCGGGCTACGGGTGGCGCACATCGGGATCGAGTCGGCCACCCAACGCATCCTGGACGAGATCTACATGAAGGGCATCACAGTGAAGCAGGCCGAGGAGG
>CAZXDD010000274.1:0-10046 GCA_964639415.1 uncultured Armatimonadia bacterium | reverse complement strand
GTCGTGAACCCCGAAGCAGGCCCCGATGGTGACGACTTCCAGTTGCGTCTGGAGCACGAGGGGGCCTGACCCGACCACCTGCGCTCGCACCAACGCTTCCCACCGCGTCCCCGTACACACCTGCCGGAGGTCTGCCGGATGACCAGCGTCTCAACACGTCAACGCGCGTACCGGGGAGCGCTCCTGTTCTCGGTGCTCGTGGGGCTTGCGGCCACAGGATACGGGGTCTTCGACCCTCATACCCTGGAGGTGTACTCCGACAGCCCCGACAGCGTCGACATCGCGCAGTGTGCCGAGAAGGCCACCTGGCCCGACATCCTCCGCTGGTGGTCGGGCACCTGGGTGCAGAGCGGCTCCCCGTACTATCGGCCGCTGTCGAGCATGGCTTTCTGGCTGCAGTACAAGGCCTTCGGGTGGGACTTCCAGGGCTATGTGATCGTGTCGTGGCTACTGCACGGGCTGATCTGCGCGTTCCTGTTCCGCTTCGCCTACGGCCTGCTCCCCGGAACGCCCCTTGAGCGCGCGGTGTTCGCGGCTCTGGCGGTGGTTCTGTTCAATGTCCGCCGCGGTCCTTCCGGCCCGGGCTGGATCCCGGCGCCGGTTGCCTACGGCGTGGTGGCCTGGTGGCCGGGGCAGACCGACCAGCTCTGCCTGGCCTGCTGCCTCCCGGCCCTGATCCTGCTGGATCGCTGGCTGAGCGAGCGCCACCGCCGGCATCTGGGCTGGGCCATCGCCCTGTGGGGCGTGGCCCTCCTGTTCAAGGAGATGGCCATCACCATGCCGGTCCCGGCCGGCCTCCTGGTGCTGCTGCGACGTGGGCCGGAGGCGTTGCGCCTGTGGGAGCGGAGCCAGGGAGTCCGGCGGCTGAGCCTCGGGCTACTGTGGCGGCTCACGGTGCCCGGCCTGCTGCTTTCCGGAGGCTTCCTCCTCGCCCGACGGGCGATGGTGCCGGAGGCCTGGGGTCCCCGGGCCCGAGAGGCCGGGTACTTCCTGACAAAGGTGCTGTGGTACGCCGCCGAGCTGCCTCAGGCCATCATCACCGCCCGCGGGGCCTGGGTCGTGGTGGTGTCTTTGTTCCTCGCCCTGTGCCTGTACGTCTACGCCCGGCTGCCCCGACGGCCGGCGGTCGTATGGCCGGCATTGGTGATGCTCCTGGGGGCCGGCGCACTGGCTCAGGCGCTGGCGGGCAACTTCGCCATCATCACCGTCCCGCGCGAGATGGCGGCAATCGGCACCATGACCCTGTTTCTCCTGGGGATCATCGTCCTCTTGCACGTGCGCAGCGGCCCCACCTGGGCCCTTCTGGCGATGCTGGCCGCCATCCACGTGCCGATCCTCCACGTGCAGGGCCCCCACTATCTCTACTGGCCCGCGGCGTTCTGGGGCCTTGTGAACGCGAGCCTCGTCAAGTACGTGTGGGACAGCCACACCTCGGGCCGGCTGCGATTCGGCCGCGCGGCGCCGGAGCCCTGCACCCGGACCACCGAAGGCACGGGCGGCTGACCGTCGGTGTGGCTCGAGGGGCGACGCATCTCCGGGGAATCCGGCGTAGGGGGTAACGGTGGACGCTGCACCGCGGCGGCCACCGCCGCACACGTGGTGCCCGCTCAGTCGTCGATCTGCAGCAACTCGTCGCCGTCCGGCCCGCCGTCGCCGGACATCCACCGCTGGAACAGCTCCTGCGCCTCGGCCCTCGTCAGCGTGCGCCCCCGCAGAGCGTCCCGCAGTTCCCCGAAGTTCCGGGGGGCCAGGGTCTTGCCTGAGAGCACTCGGTTGATGTGGACTACCGCATCCTCCGTGAACAGGCTGAGCAGCTCCCGGGCGCCGGGCTCCGCTCCCAGGTCGGCGATGGCCAGTAGGCGCGCCGGCAGGTCGCCGCGCCGAGGCATGGCGCCGGCATAGTCACGAATCCGCTGCCTGGTCTCCTCGGTGCCGAGGGCCGCCACGTAGCCCAGCATCACCTCCCGCGTCTGTTCCAGCAGGGCGTCGACCGGGGTGAGGTTGGGCTCCTCGTCCAGGCGCAGACGGCAGTGAGTGCAGACCGGCGAGCGGTCCAAGGTCTCCGACAGGTCTGTGGCGTTGCAGCGTCTCCCCACCTCGGCCTCCACTCGCATCCCCATGTCCTGGGCCGTCACCGGCACGTTCACCTGGAGCTTGCCGAGCTGCAGGGCCGCCCGCATCTCCGGCGACTGGTGCACGGCCCGGTACTGATCGAACACCGGCGCCCGATAGACCCGGCCATGCCAGGAGATGTAGTGGCGCTTGTAGGAGGCCAGGAAGATCTGCACCTGGCGCCGCAGCGCCATCTCCTCGCTCAGCAGCGCCTCGCCCGACCCCACCATCTGCAGCAGCGTCTGGCGACGGGTCTCCAGGTCCGCACGGTCGGCGATACTCAGGTCTCCCGACAGCAGGTAACGCCGCAGCCCCACCACCTCTTTGGCCACATTGTCCAGATAGTGCTCCAGGCGGTCGGCCAGGCGAAACAGAACCCCCAGACGGATGGTTCCCTGCTCCTCTTTCAGGAACTCCGTGACGTCGTTGATGAACTCCTGCAGGCCGATGGCCGGATGGAGTTCCGGCCGAATGCAGCTCAGGCAGCGCACCAGATCGTCCAGCACTCCCAGCATCTGCCGCCAGTGGGCCTCGCCTTGCCCCAGAGCCTCGATGTGAGCCTCGAGACGCCGGCGCAGCTCCGCCACACGCTGGAGGTGCTCGGCGCGCGCGGCCACCAGCCGACGCCAGACCCGCACCTGAGCGCCGTGCTCCGGGCCGGAGAGCCCCAGATCGAGAAGCACCCGCGTCACCCGCGACAGCAACTGCCACTGCGTCGGGGGCATCAGCGGCGGCCGGGCCACGAACTGCACCGACCCGCTGAGTGGCGTAGCGACCTGCTCCACGGGGACCAGCTCCGTCTCGTCTCGCACCACGGCCAGATACCCCGCCGCCAGAAGCGCGCCGATGACCAGCTCGAACAGCTCCGGAGGCAGGCCCAGCCCTGACTTGACCAGGTGCTGCGCCAGGTACGAGCAGGACACCGCGCGCCCCGTCTCGTACTGCGGTGTCTGGTCACGCACGCGCACTTTGGCCTGAATATCGGCGGCCACCCTGCTGCGGCTGACGTCCACCGCACACTGATCGTCCGTGATGGTCACCAACCCCAGAGGCACCAGGAAGCTGTCCACCAGGTCGCGCAGTGGCCCTCCGGGAGGCAGGGTGACCGCGCCGGGGCGAATCACCTGGTCAACCAGAGCGTCGATATGCTCCCTTGTCACCAGCGGCCTGCGCGGCGCCATCTGCGCGAAGTCCGGGAACACGCGGGCCAGCGCCGGGGCCACAATGATCTCGAGCGTGGCCGACCAGTTGCCCTCCGCCGAGCTCAGCTCTCCCGCCGCGAGGCTCTGCCCGGCCAGCGAGATCACCTCGCCCCCGTAGTAGGCGTCGCGCACGGCCCGACGAGTCTGGGCCAGCAGCGGTCCGTGAAGCTCCACCAACTGGTCCCGGACACCACTGTCCTCGCCGGCGGCGCCCTCCTCCTCCAGACCCTCCTCCACCGCCACGAACTCCCTCACCGCATCCAGCTCCTGGGCCGTCAGACCCCGTGGCAGCCAGAGCAGGACGGCCGCCGCCCAGCGCCCGGACAGCGCCGTCTCCCGCAGTTGACTCCACACACGCGCCTGGCTCTCGACGTTGACCGGGCTGCCCAGGAGCAGATTGGCGTCCTCCACGGTGGACGGGTCTCCCAGGTCTGAGACATAGCCGCTCACGGCCGACAGCGAGAGGTCCTGGGCATTGGCGATATGCGCCGAAACGCAGCGGAAGCTGTTTTGCCACTGCACCTCCAGCGTCCGGGCTTCGACCAGTTGCGCCAGGGGGAAAGCGGCCTCATCGCACGCCGAGAGCACACGTAGCCACGCTCCGGGGTCCTCGAGGTTGACTGCCGTCTTCTTCGCCGCGATCCGACGACGGACCGCCTCCGTGACGCTGGTCTGCACGTCCACGACGTACACCGGCGGGCCATCCGGCCCACGACGGCGCTTGTCCACGAAGGTCCCTGCCAGCCGCATGGCCTCCAACACGGCCCCGGCGGTCTCCGCATCCACAACCGCAGCCCCCCCCTCCGTCAGGCCCAGAGCCTGGCACAGCAGCCCCACCGACGCCGCCGTATTGGACAACCGCAGCAGGATCAGCGCACGGATCATCTGTGAGCACAGCTCGGGCCTCTCCCCCCAGATCTCATGGGCGTTCCTGTCGTAGAAGTCCAGAGCGTCGTAGATGTAGGCGGCGACCTCCGGGTGCGACGCGATGCGCGGCCGCAGATAGTCGAACACGTCCTCAATGGTGATCAGGCGGCAGAAGTCACGGTGTAGCAGGCCCGCCATCTGGGTCTGGTCCAGAAGATCGTGCAGGAACGCCGCCACCGAGTCGGCTGCCCCAAAGAACCTCTGGGCGATGCTCTCCAGGCATTCCAGCGCCAGCGGATGCAGCGGGTAGGCCTCGGCCAGATCCTCCCCGGTGAATGCCACCGAACCGAAGGCCTCGGAATACGCGGTGCGGATCTTCGCCATCGCCACCTCGTACTGCGCCTCGTCCACTCGTTCCACCAGCCGCCGGCGGGCCACCGTGCGCATCTGCTCGGCGCTCAGCACCACGTCGGTGCGGTAGCTGGAGCGAATCGCGTTCAGAAGGTACGGCTCGATCATCCCTACCTGGTCGAGGCCCTCGCCCAGGGTGGCGATCAGGTGCAGCGGGCCGATCTTGGCGCGCTGACCGATGAAGTCCAGAAATGAGCAGTCACCATGAATCGCCTTGGTCGAGACGCCGCTGAGGAAGTGGTGCAGGTCGTCCAGGAGCCACACGATGCCCGAAAGCTCGCGCTCGCGCACCACCTCGAGAAGGCTGGACAGGCGTTCCACGCGGGATTGGCGGAAGTCCAGCGGATACCCGATCTCCTGGGCGAACTGCCGGGCGGTGTGCACCGCCTGCCCCGGGGCCTTCCGGCGCAGGGCGTCCCAGGTGGTGCGGGGGTGCACGTGCTTGCGGGTATACGAGTCCAGCTCCTGGCTGTAGCGAGGCACGATGTGGCGGATGACCAGATCCAGGGCGTGCGACTCATCGGACAGCGGGAGCGCAATCTCGAAGGGCGCCGCTCGGAGCACTTGCTCCGTCTTGTCGAAGATCACGTCCTCCAGATGCTCGTCGTGACCGCGATGCTCCGAGAGCGCGATCGGGACCACGACGAACCGCCTGCCCTTGAGCGCCGTCCGCAGATCGGAGTATCCGGGGTGGCCCTGGATCAGGACGGGCCAAGCCGTGGCATGGCGCAGCAGGAGCGCAAGGGCCGCCAGCAGGTGTGACTTGCCCGCCCCGCCGGCACCGCGCACCAGGAATGCGCCGCCCCGTTCCACATGGGCCGTGAGCGACCCCAGCAGCACGCGCAACACGTCCACGGGAGCATCCTGCCCCGAGACGTACTCCCCCAATAGCTCCTGCAAGTCCCCCACGGAGCCCAGGGTCAGATCGGCACCCTCGGCCTCCAGACGCTGCGAGAGCTCGTCCACGGCGGCGAGGTCGATGCTTCTGGTGGCGTCCCTGACTGTGATGAGATCCGAGATGATCATGGGCCGATAAGACCGCCGGATAGTCAAGTGAGTCGGCACTGCGCGGGTCGCCGCGTCGGCGCCAACCGCAGTCGGGGGCGCTTGGCTCGCGCCCGCCTCTCCCCCACTCCCCAGGAAGAGCGCCCGCTGAGGACGGAAGTCGCGGCGAGGCTCGTGCCGCTAAGCTCCTGCGACCACGTCCAAAACAGCGGCGACATCGTCGGCATCGTTGTAGAAGTGTGGCGAGAGCCGGACGGCCCCGCCGCGGTCGGCGGCGACGATCCCGGCCTCAGCCAACCGGCGCACCATCGCATCCGACGGCACGCACGGATGGCGGAAGCAGACGATGCCCGAGGTCTGCCCGGCGCCGCGGGGTGAAACGATGCTGCAGCCCCGCTGCGACAGCCCCTCCACCAGCACCCCGGTGAGTGCCTCGATGGCCTCCCAGACCGCGGCCGGGCCGACCCGCAGAAGCAACTCCAGCGAGGCCCCCAGTGCGTGGACGCCCAGCGTGTTGAGCGAGCCCTCCTCCAGACGCGCGGCCTCCGGGCGTAGACGGAGGTCATAACTGCCAAAGTCCCACGCGTCCTCCACGCTAAGCCAGCCCACATTCACGGCATCCGTGCGCTCCAGGGCTCTCTCGGACAGACACAGGACACCACAGCCCTCGGTGGAGAGCAACCACTTGTGGCCGTCGGCCGCCACGAAATCCGCGCCGGAGGCCTCCATGGCGAACGGAATGGCCCCGAGCCCCTGGATCGCGTCGACCACGAGGAAGGCCCCATAGCTGCGGCACAGCTCGGCCAGGGCCCCCAGATCGCTGCGGTAACCGTTAGAGTACTGCACCCAACTGATGGCCACGGCGCGCGTGCCGTCATCCATCGCATGGGCGATGTCGTCGATGCCGATGCGGCCGTCCGTGGGCTCCACCATCCGCGTCTCCACCCCCCGGCGCGCCAGATGCAGCCAGGGGTAGACGTTGGCCGGGAACTCGATGGCGGAAGTGACAACATTCTCCCCCTCACGCCAGGGGATGCTCTCGGCGGCGATGATGAGGCCACTGGTGGTGTTCTTGATGAAGGCGACCTGCGCGGCCCGCGCCCCGAGCAGCTCCGCGGCGCGACGGCGGGTCGCGTGGGTTCTCTGCTCCCAACGGGCGGCCAGCGTATGGCCCCGGTCCCGCTGCTCGGCGGCGGTGCGTACCACTGCCTCGTAGGTTGGCGCGGGGAGTGGCGCGACGCCGGCATGGTTGAGAAACACCAGTCGGTCGCGGATGGGGAACTGCTCGCGGTACTCCCTGGCCAAGTGGTGGGGCAAGGCCTGCACGCTCCAAGGGCGCATACTCGCCTGTCGGCCGCACCGGTGCGGTGTGAGGACTGTTCGTCATGCGGCGGCCGGTCGCCTCCCGGCCGTCGGCGACGACACCGGCCGTCGGGAGACCCCCGACGGCCGGTGAGCCGTAATGGTCGCAGGCGACACCCGGACGGCCTATACCGGCTGATTGTACCTCTTATGGACGCTCTGCAACCGCTCGACGATGGGCAGATCGAAGGGGCAGGCCTCCTCGCACTTGCGGCACTCCAAGCACTGGTCTGCTTTCGTCTCCAGGGCGGCGTAGGCCCTGCGGAACTTGGGCCATTCGTAGGCGAAGCGCCGGGCCTCGTCGTGGATCCGCATCACCTGCGGGATGTCGATCCCGGCCGGGCAGTCCTTCACGCAGTACCCGCAGTTGCGGCAGATATCGCCACCCAGCATAGTGGCCTTCTCGGCGTACTGCGCAATCTCGGCCTCGCTCAGCGGTGCGTAGCTCTCCGAGGCGGCGATGGCCTGGTCGATGTCGCGCAGGCAGTTGGTGCCCGCCAGCGCGACCGAGACCTCCGGCCGCGCCAGTACATAGTGCCAGGCCTTCTCAGGCGGGATGTAGGTCTCCTCGCGGCGGAAGAACACACCACCGGACAGGGGCTTCATGATCGCGACGCCGACATTGGCCTCCTGCGCCCGCGGCAGCACTTGCTCGCCCGAGGAGTCCACCGCCAGGTTGTACACACACAAGATCGTGTCGAACTCCCCCGAATCCACGGCCCGCAGGAGCGTCTCGTTGTTGTGCCCGCTGAGGCCCACGAACCGCACCATGCCCTGCTCCTGAGCCTGTCTTGCCGCTTCTAGAGCACCACCCGGTCCGGTCACCTGCTCCCACAGGGCGATGGTCGAGATGTCGTGCAACTGCCACAGATCGACCCGATCGGTCTGCAGGTTCTCCAGGCTCTGCTCCAGGTGTCGCATGGCGGCGTCGCGGTCGCGAGCCGTGGTCTTGGTCGCCAGGAATGCCTCCTCACGACGGTCCTTCATCACGCGCCCGATCTTCATCTCGCTGGTCGGATAGGCCTCGGCGGTGTCGAGGTAGTTGATCCCCACATCCAGCGCGTGGTTGATGATCTGATCCGTCTCGTCGAGGTCCTCCATCGGGATGATGGGGATCCCCCCAAAGCCGACCTCGCTGACCTGGGCGCCGGTGCGCCCCAGCGTGCGCATCTTCACTGTGGACCATCCTCATTCAAAGACAACGCCTGACCCCTCGATCGGGTGGCCAGGCGCCCTCCGGTCTGTGTGCCACCCGCGGGCAACCCCACGAGCAGGCGCACTATACCACGAAGTGAAATGAGGAGCAACGTGCTGCGAGTCCACGACATTGCGCGAGTCCACTTCGCTTGCCCCCCCCACATTCCCGGAGGCATCCGGCGCGGCCCATGCCTGCCGCGGCACCGGCGGTCACGGGGCGGACCGAGCCATGGCCGTAAACAGGCCACAACGCGCAGGTATCCGCTACGTGCCCGGGGCTGAAGTTCCGCGGGCATATAGCCATTAGTCTATCTGAGGATGATGCCCGGCGAAGCTGTCCGTAGCTGCCGTCAGGCAGATGCCGACCGCAGACGGGTGGCGGCCCGGCGAGACAGCGTTCCCGCCTGCCGGAATGCCCGAGCCGGGGCGTCGGACGGTCGCTCAAGGAGGAGTGAGACCCATGGCGAGTCACGTAAGCTTCCGCCCGGTGGAAGTCGCCGGCCAATGGAACCCCGAGCGCATCGGCGCAAAGCTCGCGAAGTCCGCGGTGAAGCTGAGTGAAGGTGTGCGGGCCGACAGGGCGGCTCAGGGCGCGCCGGAGGGCCGGCTCTCCGAGACGCTCCGGACGGTCGTCTCGGACCTGGATGTGGTTCAGCGGAGCATCTCCGACGCCGCAAACATGACCAAGGTTGCCGAAGTCAGCCTATCCGATGCCGCCAAGGCCCTGCGCGAGGCACAGAGTCTGGCCGTGCAGGCCACGTCACCCGCCCTTACCGACATCGTGCGCCGTGGTCTGCAGGTTGAGTGGAACGCGGTGATGCACCGTCTCGACGGTGTGGCGAACATGGCCGCATACGCCGGGCACGAGCTGCTCACCGGTGGAATCGGCAACGACGTCCACAACACACAGCCCGCCTGCCTCGTCGGGCTCAACATCATCACCGCCGGTCTCCAGGCGGGAGCGATCCGCGTCGACGTCGTCGCGGCGGCGAGCAAGGCCCAGATCGTCCTGCCCGACATCCCTGGGCCCGCCGCCCCGGTGGCGCCCGGCCCGGTCACAGTCAACGACACCCCTATCGGCAGCTTCACCAGGGCCTCAACCGTCGGCGACGTGGTGGAGGCCGTCAACGCCCGCAGCGACGTCACCGGCGTCACGGCCCGCCTCGAGACATCCGGGGCCGCCCGCCCCCGCGTGGTGCTGGAGGCCGTCGACTACGGGGCCGCCAACGGCATCACGGTTCGGGACCCCGGAGGCTCCCTGCTCGGCGCGCCCGGAACGGCCGAGGCCGCCGGCAGCGATGCCGTCGCCCGGGTTACCATCGGCGGCGAGCACGCCCTGTGGGATGCCGGAACCGGCCTGACCCTGAAAAGCCCCACCGGCGACACCATCGAGCTGACCGAAAGCGCCGGCACAACCGTCACCGATCTGGGCACTGTGGCAACACTCAAGCCCGGAGGATACACTTTGCAGACCGGTCCCGATACCGAGGAGCTTCCCGGCCTCGTCATCAACAGCGTCACCAGCAACGCGCTGGGGCTCGCAGAGGCCGATCTCTCCACAGCCGACGGTGCCGCCGACGCTGTGCGAACGGTGGAGCGCGCTCTCGATCGCGTCAGCGGCGACATCTCCCGCGTCTCCAACTACCGCCGCGAGGCACTGGAGGTCAGGAGCCAGGCCCTCGCGGTGGCCCGAGAGAACGTTGCCGCATCGCAAAGCACGCTATCCGGCCCAAGCTTCAGCCAGGAGATGCTGGAGACCGCGGCCGCTCAGGTCCTGGTGCAGGCGGCGGTGGCCTTCAGTGCTCAGGCTCAGACTCTACCGCACACGGCCCTCCAGCTAACAGATCGGAAGAGCACACGTCTGAACTCCAGTCACGAGATTCCATCTCG
>CAZXDD010000273.1:0-10046 GCA_964639415.1 uncultured Armatimonadia bacterium | reverse complement strand
ATAATGAGCGGTGACTGGAGTTCAGACGTGTGCTCTTCCGATCTGCTATTGGGTACACGAGGGCCGAGGATGCCGGGAGTGTCAGGCTGCTCGTTGGGCGGCTCACGTGCGAGGAGCGGGTTCCCTCCGTGCGGTATGCGGACGGCGTGCGCTTCGCCGAGGAGTACCGGCCCACGCCGTATGCCCTGGCCCGCATCGGCCTCCCGGCGCTTCCGGCGCTGCTTTCGGTGATCGCGTCCGAGGGCAGTTCGGAGCTGCAGGTCGCGCGAGCCGAGGAGGCCGTCAAGCAGATGCTGCAGCGCGAAGCGACCCTCTGGTACGAACAGGCCGCCGCCGAAGCGCCCGCCGAGTCAGGCGCTGCGCGGCGCTTGCGGGCCGCGGCGGAGAGCCTACGGGACGAGCCCGCGCTCCCGCCCACCGGCAGACGCATGCTGTTCTCGCTGATCACCTGGGGCAACGCGGGGCCTCCGCCCGACGACCTCGCTGCCGGGATCGCCTCCCCGGACGAGGCCACACGCCGGGCGGCGCTGGACGGACTGAGACATCGGCGCGATGCCGACATCCGGGCCCTCGCCAAGCTCGTGGGTGATCCGGAATGTGCCCGCCGGGAGCGGGCGGAGGCCGCGACGGCCCTGGGCCGCATGCGCGCGGTGGCCGGCGGGGGCTCCGAGGGCCCTGCCCTGCTCGCTCTCCTGGCCGAGGAGCGATTGCGGCCCGGCAAGCCCTTGACCGAGGCCGAGACCCCGGCGGCGTTGGCGCTGGTCCGCATCGGCGTACCCGAGGCGCCGCTGATGGTGGACACCGTCGCACATGGCGAGGCCCAACTGCGCACCAACTGCGCCGGCGTACTGGCGACCATGCTCGGGCGCTACGCCAGGGCGTGGCTGGAGGCAGCGGCCAATACCGCCGACAGCGAAGTGGCCGCCCGGCGCATCAGGGCGGAGCTTGCCACCTGGGCGGGGCAGTTCACCGGGGAGGGGTACTGGGCGGAGGGTGGGCAGTAGGCGGGCAGGGACGGCCGTGGGAGGCGAGATGGAAGCCCGGCGGCCGAGGAATCCAGGCGGATGCCGGCGGAGATCGGGAAGCATCTGCCCGGGGAGTGAGGGTATGATGAGACAGGGACACGCCGCGTTTGTGGTGGTTGCATTGTGGGTCGGGATGACCGGCCTCGTGATGGCCGAGCCCATATGGGATACGGGGATCATGATGGACGGGGAGCTGGAGTACAAGGAGATCGTGCTGGCAATCAGCCTGGAGGGCCCCTCGACGGACACGATGACCTGTAACCCGCGGGACTCCGACCACTGGATCGATCCTCACCAGTCTCTGGGGCAGGGTGAGGGCGACGACCCGGACACCTGGGCCGGTTGGGAAGAGAGCAAATGCCGGTGGTCCACCGGCGGCGGTACCGTCACTCAGGGCGACTGGACCACGACATGGACCGCACCGGCAGACCAGGGGGGCGAGTTCCCGCTGTCCTGTGCCATTGAGGACCTGCCAAAGGCCTGCAGCAGGGGCACGCGGGACGATGCCCGGGCGTACGCGGGGACCGGCTAGCTGTGCGGGGCGGCATGCAGATGGCGGTGCCCCTCCACGGCGAGGGGTGTGTGGTGTCCGTTGCCGTCTTGGAACTCACATTATGCATGAACGCCCGGGAGACACATTTGGCCATTGCCACGTTCGGAACGGTCGAGGTACTGCCGTTCTCCCCCCTCCTCCCGTCTCCGCCGGCCGTTTGGCGGAGTACAAGCGGCTCGAAGAGACGCCGAGAGGCGGGGCCGGGGGGGGTGAGGCGACGTGATTCGGCGCCCGCCCGGAACCTGCATAATCTGAGTCGGAAGACCGCGGGCACGGTTGCGGGTCCTGATCGACGCTGCCTACCCACAGAAGGCGGCCACTTCCTTCCTCGCCGCTCTCGGTGTTCTCCGCCGTTCTCCGCGTCTCTGTGTCTCTGTGGTGAGACGTCTGCCGTTCTCCGTGGAACTCCGTGCTCTCCGTGTCTCCGTGGTGAGACGTTCGCCGTTCCCCGCTCCGGCTATTCCCACTCTACCACATACCGGCCCGCTCCCGTCTTGCCCACCTTGAAGCTCACCGCTGTACCCTCGACCTGTGCCTCCACCGCTCCCATGTCCTCCTGTGTCAGGGCCGCCAGGGCGCGGACGCTGACCTTTTCCGGGTCCACCCGGGCCCCGGGCACGATCTGGGTCACATCCAGCCGGACGCTGAACTCCCTGTCCCGCGGATAGGGCAAGACCACCAGCTTGCCGTCGCTCTTCTCAACCTTCACCGAACCATCGGTGGCGATCTTGCCTAAGTCGACCATCGTACCGGCCGGGTTGAGGTGGGCGGTGAAGTCGGCCTGCTGCACCTCGGTGGAGGCGGGCAGCTCGTCAGGCGGGATGAGGCGGATGTCGGTGATCTCGCCGTTCTCGCGGGCCAAGACCAGACGGCCCAGCAGGATCCGGCTCCCACCGGCCTCCCTGCCACGGAGGGCGAGCCGTCCGCCCTCGTTGAACAGGCCGATGACCACATCGAAGGTGTCAAAGCTGTCGGTCTTGACCTGGATCTCGTAGGGCCCGTCGACCAGCGTCTCGCCGGCGCGCCACCGGCTGGTCGGCTTGGGCAACCCGTGGTCCTGCTGGAACTCGATGTCCTGGTTGCCTGCCTCCCTCTGCTTGTTGGTGAAATGCACGAAGCAGTTGTAGTCGGTCTCGAGTGCAGTCTGCACATCCCACTCATAGGTGAGGCGGATCTTGTCCTCACCCAGATACTCGAAGTCGCGGATGCGCGGCTCCACTGCGGCCCGCGCCTTCAGATAGGGCATGTGGAAGTGAGTCCGCGCATCGCAAAACAGGTACTCGGGGCACTCGACGTAGTCGGCGAAGGCGCCGTCGCGCAGCGTGGTGCAGACCTCGGTGTCTGGCCCGAGAGCCAGATAGCCCCATTGGGGCAGGATGCGGCCCTCGACCTCCCAGGCTTCCTCGGCCCAGTTCACCCACACCGTGAGCCCGGAGGCGTAGCGGATGCGCTGCCGATCGCGCTGGTTCATGGGGAGCGCGACGCTCGCGGTGACGAACTGCCCATCTACCTCGTACACGATCTCCACCGCTCGGGAGGCCCCGTAGAGGGCCTGCACCGGGTGGGTCATGTGGTGCTCCCTGGCCACCCACTGGATGTTGTCCGTCTGCGAGGAGCCGATGAAGCCCACATGCCCGTAGGCGATCTCCTGGGCGCGGTACTTGTCCACTTGCTCCACCGTGCCGGTGTCCAGGCCCAGGCTGTGGTCGTAGCCCCGCTCGAACCAGCGCTCGTAGTAGCCCATGCCGTGGTTCACCATCTGGGGGTGGATCTTGAGCAGATCGAAGTCCACAAACGCCTGATGGTGCTCGCCGCCGGCGACCTGGGCCTCGACGCCGTCGCACTTGCCGGCCCAGTAGAAGTGGTTGGCCCCCTCGCCAAAGAGCGGGCCCTCGTGGGTATCGCGCATGTACCGGAAAAGCTCGCCGTCGTACTTCACTTTGGCAAGCGCCATGGCCGCCATGGGCTGATCGGCCTCGTGGTCCAGTTGGTGCCACGGCGGGACGCAGGTGTGCACATCCAGGTACGCGGCATTGGTGGCGAAACGCCGGTGGATCTCGGGCGAGTTGTCCCTGGCGTACCCCAGCGCGCGGTTGCACTTGAGCCCGAAGCTCTGCACTCCGGTGCCGGCGTTGAACCACGCGGGCGACGGCGTCCCATCGGCACGCAGCACCCTCGCCGAGGGGTCGTACGAGGGGGCATCGGGGTACAGGTCGATGTAGTTCTCATGCAGGGACCACACGTAGCCGCAGTCATTGGCCGCGCGCCCAAACTCCACCATCCCCTCATCGCCACCGAAGCTCGCATTGGCCGGGAGATGGTCGGGCAGCTTCACGTCATACCCGTAGCACTGCCAGACGTGGGAGATGATGGCCATGTGATCCACGCCGTTGTCCTTCAGGGCGCGCAGGTTCTCGGCATCGCCTTCGTAGGTGCCCTTGTGGTGGTCCCAGATGTCCAGCATGATGCGGGGGGCCAGCAGCTCCAGATAGGGCGAGGGCGGGTTGGGAATGTTGGGCAGCACCTCGTGCACGCTGGGCGATACGGAGACATACCCGGACTCAAGCAGCGTGTTGCGGGTACCGTCGGTCCGGGGCGCATAGCTCGCCACGCCCTGGGGGCAGGTGGAGGCGTGGGAGACGGTCCAATCCAGGTATCTGCAGACGTAGAGCTGCTGGTCGGGGAGGTACTCGAGGTTGCCCACCATGTAGGGCACCGAGTAGGTGGTGCGCAGCGGGGCACCGCCCACGTGGCCGAGACTGAACTGTGAGACCTGCGGGCCGTCACACCGCACGGCAACCGTCAGCGCCTTGCCCCGGATGCCGAGGTCCCAGTGAACGTCCACAGGGCCTCCGGCAGTGGCGTACGTCCACACCAGGTGGAGGCCGGAGCCGTCGGGGCTCAGGGCGGAGGATGACAGCGTGCCCTCGGTCAGGGCAGAGGTCACGGTCTGGTCTCCAGCCTGTTGCACCACCGTGCAGCCACCCCCCTGCGCCGGGCGGAGTGTGGTGCCGTCATCCACCCTTGCCGTCACATCATCCAGAGTCCCGGTCTGCGGTCGATAGACGTACTGCACCCGACAGTCGTCGGCCTCGTAGGTGAATACGTAGTCGCCGTCGCCGGACTGGGTGACGGAGTTGCGGAAGGCCAGCAGGTTCCCGGGCACCACTCCGCCAGTCGGGTCGTTGGCGAGCTTCTGCAGGTCGGCCCCGGCCACGGCCGTGTAGGCGCGGGTGGAGGTGAGCCGCTGCAGCTTCGCGGTGCGAGAGCTCTGGACGGTGCCGGCCTGGATCTTGGCCTCGCCGAAGTACGAGTAGTCCCACGAGGCGTCGTCCGCAGGCCCCGGCTCGGTCTGCAGGCGGAGCGTGACCTGTCGCCCGGCATACGGCGAGAGGTCGAACGAATGGTCCTGCCACTCGGCCCTGTCGTGGTGTGTATGCAGAAGTTCCGTGGGTCCGGTGTCCTGCACAATGTAGGCACCGAAGGTGACCCCATCGCTCTTTCCGGGCACGGCGACATCCGGCTGCATGGCGATACCGAAGGACAACGTGATGGGGCGGACGTCGGGCAGTTGCAGGCGGTAGTCCACCCAGACCTTGCCGGGCGGGACCCGCCAGGGGCTGTGCAGCAGGATGGCGTCGCGCCCGAGGACCGCGGTGCGCGGCACGTAGGAGATGCCGCTTTGGCCCTCGAAGTGCCCGGTCCACGAGGGCGGCATCACCACGGGCTGCGAGCCTTCGGACTGGTAACTCACAGTGTACAGCCCGATGTCGCCCAGGGCGGTCTCACCCGGCGGCAGGGGAACCCCTGCCTCTTGAGCCAAGGCGGTGAGGGGCGCGATCGAGAGCAGGAGGAAGGCACAGATGCCGGCACCGGACATGCGGTACACACCTCTTCGGCGGGGATGTCCCGGCGTGGACTGTGCCGGGCGGAGTGGTCAAACCGAGCGGATCAAGACCCATGGCATCATGCTGCCGGTGACGCCAAGGGCGGCCTGAGGGAGGCTACTTGTTGTGATGCTTGCATCCGCGATCGCGCTGGTGCTGGTGTTCTTGCTGGGTCTGCTACTGGATCGTCTTGATGCCGCTTCCGGGCAGGGCCAGAAGGCCTTTGCGCGACTGAGTCTCGCCCAGGGGAAGGCCAAGCCGCGCGCCCGGCACCGCCCGGATCTGCAGCACATCGCGCAGGTGTGGAAGAGGTAGGCCCGCCGGCGCGGTGCGGCGGGTCAGCGGGTCGCCACGCGGTCCTCCGGACCTGACGGCCAACGGCAATGGCGGCGCCCTCACCCCCGGCCCGCGTACCCCGCCAGACGGCGGCGCGGACGGGAGCAGGGGAGCACAGCCAACGGCATGCGGGCGGTCTACGCCTTCGTCAGTAGCACCGTGGCGATCTGCCATGGCTCCAGCATCAGGGTAAGCGCGCGGCCCTCGAGTTCCACCGCCGCCACGACGGGCTCGAGGTTGAGGTCGGTGCGGATGGGATTGGCCAGACCCTCCGGGACCATGATCGCCGCCTCGGCCGGGCGCCCCAGGCTCTCATACACCCGCAGCACGTATCCCTCCTGGACCTCGTAGAAGGCCGACAGACGCACGGAGGGCGGCCAGATTGCCAGTTGGTCTCCCGGCGGCACCGCGGGCGGCGCCGCCGGCCCGACGGGCTTGACGGCGCGCAGCGGCAGTCGCGCCCGGTCCGACGCGCCGCAGATGTCGGCATCGCGCCAGCCCGAGTCGTGCAGCACGATGCGGTGGCAAAACTCGTGCCACCCCAGGGCCAGGCGGTCCCTGGTCGTCCACTCCTCCCAGTATCCCCGGGCCTCCTGAAGCGCGGTGAACAGGATGTGCCGCAGCGTCCCCGAGGCCTCGTCGTACGTCCAGTATCTGTCGCCATCGAGCGTGATGATGCTGACCCCGCGGGTCATGTCCGTGAGCGAGGCGAAACTGCGGCCCCAGAACTGGTGCTCGCGGTGACGCTCGATATTCTGGTACCCGGGGGGCATGCTGTGGGCATAGGGCTCGTCCGCAAGCTCCCTGGGCTCGACTCCGAAGGGGATGTCGGTACGCAGCTTGCCCCTGACGGGTGGCTCGAAGCAGAGGGCGAAAAAGCCGTTGGTGCCCGCACAGAAGACCCGCGTGCGGAGGTCGATGTGGCGGGCGCCGCGGTCGATGATGATGTCCTGCCGCACCTGGTGGCCGTGGAGATCGGCCTCCCAGCGGTAGACCCAGCGGATGGGACCACAGCACACCCAGCTTCCGGTGCCCTCACGCGCCCCCAGCTCGCCGGTGATCGGCCCGATGTGAAGAACCCCGGGTCCCATCTCGAAGAGTCGGCAGTCGCCGATGCTCGAGCCTCTTGGGGCCTGCCAGGTGGTGCCGCTGGCCTTGTCGACGACCTCCTGCAGGCCGCGGCCGTCCACGCGGATGGACAGTGCCCCGTTGTCGAGGACGCCGTCCTCGGGCGGGGCGGTTCCGGCGGCCGCGGGGCCGTCGCCCACCGTGTAGACCGAGTAGCCCATGGCCGGGACGGTCGCCCGGAAGATCAGGGGCGCCTCCACCAGCGACCCGCCCCAGCATTCCCCCGAACACTCCCCTGTCTGGAGCTCCGCCTCTTTGCCGGCGGCGTCGGTAACCGAGTAGCCCGGCGCATCCAGACGCGGCTGGACCCAGGGCACCTCCACGATCTCCTCGCGCTCGTAAGGAAGAGGGTTGTACAGCACCAGCGGGCGCCGGTTTCCGGACTGCCGCCCGGCCCCGGACAGCCGGGTAATGGCCGCGTCGGTCTCGTCCTTGGCCCGGCGCAGCGTCCGGCGCGCGCCGTCGATGAGCCACTCCCAGTCCTTGTCAAAGGCCCACTGCTGGGCGTGAGAGGATACTCTGACGGTCTCGATCCACAGTTCCCGCAGCTCCCCCGGTCCGGGGATGCCCTCGCAGCCGGCCAGGCGCGCCTGGGCGAACACCCGCTCGGCCACGATCATGGCGCCGTCCAGCTCCTGCCGGAGGCGCCACAGCCCCCGGCTCCCGTGCCAGCCGCTGTTGTAGGCCACATCCACGGGGTCCAGCACGCCGTCCCAAAGCGGGACCCGCCTCTCCTGTTGCAGGCGCTTGCGGTACTCTTCCGGTGTGCACAGGACCATCTTGCTTTGCTCGCGTGCATTCCACTCGGCGATGAACTCCATGAGTGGAATGGGCTTGTCCGTGGGATGGCCGCGGAGCGGACGGGCGTCATCCATGCCCTGGGGCACCCACCAGGTCTTGGCCGAGGAGTTGTCCATGGCCCCGCCGATCTCACCCTCCAGGAGGCGCGCCACCAGCTCCTCCCAGCGGTCACGGAAGTCGTCGGGGACAGAGTCGGCGGTGTGCAGGCCCCCGTAGGTGCCGCGCGAGGTGAGCATCTCCGTGCCGTCCAGGCCGCGCCAGCGGAACTCACGGGGCACGCCCTTGGCCGACAGGGCGCTGTCCGAGCGCCAGCCGCGATACAGCAGGCCCCCGGCGAGCTTGACGAGCTGGGGCATCTGGCTGTGGCCGATACCCACGTCCGGGCAGGCCATCACGGTGAGGTCGGCCTCGGGGGCGAAGTCCGAGTACAGCTCGCGCCCGATGGTCATATTGCGGATGAAGGTCTCATCCGGGCAGGTGGTGGGCCGGGGGCTGGTAAGGGTGAAGGCCTTCACCCCCATCTGTCCGGAGTTGAGCCGGTCGCGAAGCTCCTCGACCCGATCCGGGCAGCGCTGGAGGAAGGGCACAACGTGGTCAATCCAGGGCTCGGCGATGAAGCGGAACTCAGGGTGCTGGGCCATGAGGTCCAGCGCGTCGCAGAAGCTCACCGCGTAGCGTTCCTCGTGCCACTCGCGGTGGTGGGTCCAGGAGTAGTCCGGGTGGCAGTAGGGGATGATACAGAAAGTCCCACCGGCCGCCTTCCTGCGCAGGTCACCGGTCTTGGCGTCCACGGCAGTTCCCTCCCGTAGGCCAGCTTGGTTGGATAATGCTTGGACCGACATCGTCAGCGAGTGGTCTTGATGCTATTTCCACAAAGGACTCTTTATCCCTTGCGGGAATGTTGGGAGGTGATCGGTGGCTGTTGAGTTTTGGCCGTGCGCCGTATGGAGGGGCCCCTCCAGACGGCGGCGGAGGACAGCGACGGAGGACGGCGACGAAAGACGAGGACGGAGGACGGCGACGGCCAACAGCGGCGGCCGACGGCCACCGCCACGGCGAACACCAACGACGACGACAACCCCGGGCAGCAGGCTGAGAGCCCGCAACCCCGGGATGCTCCGCATCAATAGGGCGCCTTCGCGCCCGGGAGGTACACCATGCTACGCATCAAAGACCCATTCCACGGCGCCATACTCAACTACCGCCATGGAGCCGTGCAGGACGGACAGCTCACCATCACCGTGACCGGCAACTGGCCGGGCCACGGGACGGTTGAGGTCAACGGAGTGCCCGCCACCGTGGCCGGGGACGGCTTCTCGGCACAGGTGGCCCTGACAGACCGCGAGACGGATATCGTCGCCGTCTATGACGGCATCCACGGGCACCAGGAGCATCGCGTGCGGGTGCTGTGGGACAAGCACTCCTTCCCGCGCTATCGCTTCTCCATCGATGACAACAGCTTCTTCCTGCGCGACATCGCCCGCAAGGGCTACGGGTCAATGTTCGACTGCTTCTATCTGGATATGCTGCGACGGCTGAACAGGGAGTATGGGACGAAGTTCACGCTCAACATCTACTACGAGGCCGATGACGGCTGGCTGCTCATGGAGTTCCCCGACAGGTACCGTGCCGAGTGGGAGGGCTGCGCCGACTGGCTCGGCCTGACCTTCCATGCCTATGCCAATCTGCCGGACCGCCCCTATCAGTACGCTTCGCCGCAGAAGCTGCTTGCCGATCGGGCCCTGGTGCACGAGCAGATCGTGCGCTTTGCCGGCGAGCAGACGCTGATCCCCGAGACGGTAATTCACTGGGGCATGGTCTTGCCCGAAGCGCTCCCGGAGCTGCGCAAGACCGGGGTCAAGGTCCTGTCGGGCTTCTCCAACCCCACCAGCCACGGCTATGACGTGAACTACTGGATGGACGAGGTGCGCAGCGAGTACCTGTACCGGCATGATGCCATCAAGGATTTCCCAAGCGACCTGGTCTTCTCGCGCGTGGACATCGTCTGCAACAATACCCCCGTGGAGCAGGTCGCGCCGACCCTGGAGCCGCTGGCGCAGAACCCGGACACCGCCGAGATCATGGACCTATTCACCCATGAGCAGTACTTCTGGGACTTCTACCAAAACTACATTCCGGACCACCCGGAGCGAGTAGAGGCGGCCATCCGCTGGGTGACGGAGCACGGCTACAAGCCGGTGTTCTACCACGAGGGGTTCCTGGGGGCGCCGGAGTAGGGCAGCGGAGGCCCTGCACGGATGGGCGGCAGCAGCGGGGTGGAGAGCCGCGGGCACGGCGGCCCGGAAGGCCGCCGCC
>CAZXDD010000272.1:0-10053 GCA_964639415.1 uncultured Armatimonadia bacterium | reverse complement strand
ATTGCGAAGGCGCTCGCCGCAACTCGCCGGGTCCCTGCGATGGGCCCGCCGGGAGGCGCCGCGACACATCACTCCCGTGGTCCGCCGCCTGGGCGCCAACTTATTGGACTTTCGTTACTTCAGCCCACAGACGGGCATGCCGATGGTCCGATAACGCTCACCGTGCGAGCGTTGGGGCCGCCGGAGACCGAGGCGCGATGCTTCGGGGTCGCACTCCCGGCCGCCGGCGCCGCCCACCGGGTCGAATCGGGCTTCCCCTCCACGCGAACCGCGGAGTGGGGAGCGGGACGACGGCACCGAGGAACCGGCGAAAGGGATGGGCACGATGACACGCATGTTGGCCATGCTCATACTCGTGGTCTGCTGCGTCGCCTGGCTGCGCGAGACTCCCGGCGGCACGGTGGAGTCCAAGCTCAACCGCAGCGCCGTGGTCGTCAAGCAGGGGATGAAGGAGACCGCCCAGCTCGGGAACAGATTCATCTCCCCGGTCAAGCCTTGAGCCAGGTGACGCGAGGCCGGTGGCCGCTTGTGGAGCACGAGATCCGCGGGCACCGGCACCGCGCGAGCCCGGCTCTGAGGCCACAGCGTCCCATGGGCGCACCCATGGCGGCCATCGCCGGGCGTCTGTCTGGAAGCTCGAGGGTCCACCGGTGGGAGCACCTATCCCGGCCAGGCATAGCCGGCGATCACCCCGGACGCGCGACCTTCGTGCTGGGGGGACGGCGGGCCGCCTGGCGTTCCCACAATGCACGGAGAAGGACGCTTGAGCCATCGACTGCCGGGGTATACCTACAGTAGGCATACGACGAAGGGACCCAAGTGGCGGCCCAACCATACCAGGCTTTACCCGATGAGCGCCCGCCGCTCATAGGGCGTGCTGGGGTCCCCGCAGGCTCCCCGGGGCACGATTGCCGATTGAGCCGTAGGCATCACTCGGCAGACGCTCGGGATCCCGCGAACGTCCGACAGTCTCCTCCCTACCGGCCGCAAGTGTGCCGCGCACGCGGTGCATTCCTCCCTCCCACAGGGCTGCCGACTTCGGTGGGCAGCCCTGGCTTTTTTGGGTCTCCGACTTGCCGCCCGGCCATGTATCCATCGCCTTGCCGCGAGACTGCTCTGCAGTCGCCCTCGCCCACACAGCATCCACACGCGACTCGTTCCGCCTGCCGGGCCGTGACCCGGCCTTGTCCACAGCACCGCTGCCACTCCCGGTGGCTTCCGACTTCCGTGTTCGGAGGGGCCGACGACGCCTGTGGCCCCAAGACCCGGTAACGGGAGCGTAAACGGAAGGCGCCAAGACTCAGGTCGGGGTCCGGCGGGGACATAATAGAAGGGAACATCTTCGCCTCGACAGCTTCTACGCCGGCCGCCCGCGGAGGACGGGCAGGAAGGAGCGTTGGCGTGAGCCTGGGGTTGGCTCTGGCCAAGTACGGGCAGGCCGTGCAGCGTGTGGCCGCCGCGGGGGGGCGTCTCCCGGTGGCCGAGGCGCAGCCTGCGTCCGTGACCCCGATCTCGCCGGTCCGGCCGGTACGGGGAGCCGAGGAGGCCGCCCTGGCGCTGCTGGGCCGCGAGGCTGTTGCGACGCTGATCGCTCAGCCCGGCTTCGAGGACACCCTCCGGCGCTGTGTGCAGCTCCTGGAGCAGGAGGCCTCCGCTACGGCCGGACGAGCAGTCGATCCCCCCGCCCCGCTCCGGGAATTGGTAGGCCGCGTCATGGAGGTCTACCTCGATCGCCCCGCGGTCCAGGTTCCCGCGGAGACAGTCGCGCCGCAGACGACCGCTGCGCAGGTGCCCACTCCGGAGCTTACGGCCTCACGAGTGCCCGCTGCGCAGACGACCACACCTGCGGGGGGACCCACCAACACTCCCGGCCAGCTCTCTCTACTGGTCTCCGCCGCCCGCGGGCAAGACCACCTGGCCGAGCTGCTTCTCACCACAGGGCTACAGATGCCTGCAACCCAGACGGCCGGCGAGACCGCGCTGGTCGAGGCCTACCGGCGCCTGGCCCAGGCCCTGGCCGGAGGGCTACCCCCTGAGGCCGCGGTCGACGTCTCGCTACGGGCCGCGATCGTGGCGGCGCTGGTGGATGCCTATGCCAACCTGGCCGAGGAGCTGCTGAGCATCGGGGCAGGCGAGCCGAGGGCCGGCGCTCCGACGGCAGATAGCGCCGTCGGAGCGGGGGCAGCCCCTCGCACGCCTCAGGCGGCCGGGCCGGCATCACGCGGCGCTCCCGGCGCCGCGGCCACGCTTACAGAGACTTCTCAGCAGCCATCGGTACCGGCGGCTGCGCGCCAGACGCTGGGTCCGACGACGCGCCCGCCTGTTGCTCCCGCCACACCGGCACCCGTTGTCCCCCCACCCGTGGCACAGAGCGCGAGGAATCCCGGTGCCGCACCATCTGCCTCGCCCGCCACACCGGGACCGGACGCAGCGCCGAGCTCGCAGACGCCCGGCCCACGGCCGCCGGCGCCGTCGGCCGCCCCGGAAGCCCCCTACAAGGAGGCCTTCGGGCGCATCATCCAGGGGCACCAGCAGATCGCGCGAGAGCTTGCGGAGAGTGGTCTGAACCTGCGCGCGCTTGCCGAGCACGATCGACCGGCCGCCCTGCGCATCGTGCTGCAGGGACACCAGCGCCTGGCCGCCGAGGTGTTGGCCAACGGTATCCCGGTGCCGCCCTCCGATCCTGCCGTCCCGCGGCCTGCGTTCGTATCGGTGATCGAGGGGCACCAGCGCCTGGCGGGCCGACTGCTGGCCGCCGGCGCCGATGCCGGGTCGCTGAGCCCCGTGCACCAGACCGTGCTGCTCCGTACGGTGCTGGAGAGCCACCGCGACACCGCGGCGCAGATTCGGCAGTTGGCGGGTGCGCCGCTGCATGGGCAGGGGGCGGAGGTCCCGCGGCGAGTGCCGGGGCAAGCGATGCCGACCGGGCCGGAGCCGACAGAGGCGCCCGGTGGTCCGGGCTCGACGCGAGTTCCCGACGGACAGCCGCAGACCGCCCCGCCTGCCGGAGTCCGCCATACAATCCGGCACGCGATCGCGGCGCGGATGGCGGCGCAAAGCGCCGTGTCGACGACGGGCCAAAGCCCGGCCGTTCCCCCGGAAGGTCCGCCTGCAGGGCGCCCGCTGCCCGATGGTCTTCCTGTGTCAGCGGACCGGATCAACCCTGAGGCCTTCACGAGCTTCAGGGCTCTGCGGGCCCAACAGACCGACGCCGGGCCGCGAGTGGCCCCGCGACGTCCAGGGCCGGTAGCCGAGGCGGCCGTGGGGCGCACCCGGGAGCAGTCGGCGCCGGAGTTGCTGCTCACTCGCGGTGCCGGCCCCTCGAGCCACACCCAACGGCCGGCGTGGATCGCCACACACACCACCCCGCGGACGGCACCGGGCATGCCCTCCAGCGCGGACCTTCGGGACTCCGCAGGACAGTCTCCGCTTCACCGGGCGGCCGAGTACGGCGCCGCCGCGCCGGTACGCGAGCTTGTCCGCACCGGGGCCTCGGTTGACCTACCCAACGCCGCCGGCGAGACCCCGCTGCTTGTGGCGGCCCGCGCCGGGAAGCCGGAGGCCGCCGGGGCCCTGCTCGAGGCCGGGGCCGACGTGAACGCCCGCGATGTGGCCTACGGCGAGACGGCCCTACATAAGGCCGCGATGATCGGCCACTCTGAGCTGGCAAGAACCCTTATCGCCCACGGCGCAGACCTCAACGCACCCAGCAAGGCCGGTAGCACCCCTCTGCACATCGCCGCCACCGCCAATCGCGAGGAGGTCGCCCGTATCCTGCTGGCCAGCGGGGCCGACGTGAATTCCAGAGACGCGCTGGGCCTCACCCCTTTGCATCGCGCCGTGAGCCTGGACGCCCCCGCGCTGGTCAAGCTGCTGCTGGCCTACGGGGCGGACATCGGCATCATCGGCGAGTATGTGGCGGCATCCCTTGACCTGCCGGGCCCTGCACCCGAAGGGCCGCGCCCGAGTGCCCCCACCACAGGACCCTCGCCATCCCGGGGCGCTGTCCCGCCGTCCGGAGCCGGCCCGTCGCTGCCGCAGGTGGAGGTAGACCCCGGGGCCGTGGATGCCCGCGGACGCACCCTGCTGCACCAGGCCGTGGCTCAGGGCGACATGCCCCTGGCCAGGGAGCTGCTGATGCGGGGGGCGGACGTCAACGCCGCCGCGCGCTTCGGCGAGACGCCGCTGCACCTGGCGGCCGCCGCGAACCGGCCGGAGATGATCGAGCTGCTGCTGGGCGCCGGGGCGAGCATGGAGGCCAGGGATGCCGTGGCCGGCAATACCCCGCTGCACCTGGCGGCTACTCTCGGCCGCGCCGAGGCCACCGCGGCCCTCGTGGCCGGCGGAGCGGACGTGAATGCCGCCGGCCCCCAGGGGCAGAGGGCGCTGCACATCGCCGTCGGCGTCAACCATCTCGAGGTGGTGGGGCAACTACTCGCCGCCGGGGCCGACCCTAATAGCCGCACGCAACTGGGCACCACGGCCCTGAGCCGAGCCGCCTTCTGGGGGCGTCCGGAGGCCGTGGAACTGCTGGCCGCGCACGGCGCGGACCCAAACGCCGCCAACGCTCAAGGCCGCACTCCGCTGTATGCCGCGGTGATGGACGGCAACGACGCTCTCGCCCAAAGCCTGCTGAGCCGCGGAGCCGCGGCCAATGTAAGGGACAACTTTGGGGCCTCGCCTTTGCACTGGGCGGCCGCCAGAGGAAGTCTGGAGACGGCCCATCTGCTGATGCTGCACGGCGCCGACGCCGCCGCCATCACAGGCGCCGGTGTCACCCCGGGGCAGGCAGCGCAGGCCTTCCTCTCCAACATCACCGCCTTCGGCCTGCCTTACTCACATCCCCGACGAGCGGACGGCGAAGAGCAGATGCCTCAGGGGGCCCACGCCCGGGACCCGGAGGAGGCCGCCCGCCGACGGTATGAGGAGCTCCTGTGGCTGGTGGAGACCTTCGCCGCCAGCGGCGATTTGCCCGAGGGCGACGAGATCCCACTGGACCGCACCTACGCCAACATCACCCTGTGGGGGCCACAGCGCGAGCAGATCGCCGAGCACATCCGGGAGATGTCCCACGGGGCCTACATCTCCCCCACCGTGGGTGGGTTCACGGTGGTGTTCGACACCGCCTGCACCCCGGAGCGACCGACGGGGGTGTGGTCACGGACCGCGGATCTCGCCGCCACCTTCGGCTGCACGGCTCTTGGCGTGCTCAATGGCGAAGAGGGGCTGCTGCAGTACCGGCTGTATGTGGGCGGGGAACTGGTGGATGAGTACTGCTCGCGCCCGCCGGACGCCGATATCGCTCCGAACCGCGCGCCCATCGGCGGGCATGCCGAGGCGCTCTGTCGGGCCTTCGCTGCGACGGGGCGTGAGGCCCAGGTGGAGGCGATCCTGCGTCGCAGTCAGGCGGCGGAGGATGGCCCGATGTTCGAGATCATGCGTCACCGCGAACTGGCGCTGGCGCTGGGAATGCCGCTCTTCGCAGTGGGATCGGGCTACAGCCGGATGGAGGCCCGCGAGTCGGTGCCCGAGGCGCCCAGAGAGCTGCTGCGGTTGCTGGTACAGCCCCCGGCGGGACACCCGGGCGCCGAAGAGACGACGTAGTGCCGCGGACGGCACGCGACGCTACGGAGCGTCACGCCCTGGCCTTCAGGCGCTCCACGACCTCGCCGCCTCTTGGCTCCAGATGGGCGATCATCCTCTCCCGCCACATCTTCAACCTCGCGGCGCATCGGGCCTGGGCGGCCAGGTTCGCACACTCCTGCGGGTCGGCGTCCAGATCGAAGAGCTGTTCCTCATCCGTCTTCCAGTGCCAGATGTACTTCTCCCGGGCGTCGGTCATGTACTGCATCCCAAAGGGGCCTTCGTGCTCGCCGTGGATGTAATCGCGCCAGGGGAGACTCTCTCCTCGGGCCAGGGGCAGGAGGCTGCGGCCCTCGACGGTGGCTGGGATCGGGACACCGGCGGCGTCCAGGAAGGTGGGCATGACATCCATATGCTCGACCACACCGGGCACGAGGGTCCCCTTGCCGATGCCCATCTCCGCCGGTCCGCGCATGAGAAGCGGGACCTTGGCCGAGCCCTCGTAGGCCACCGTCTTGCGCCAGAAATGGTGATCTCCCAGCATCTCCCCATGGTCGGCGGTGAAAACCGAGAACACTTCATTGGGGTGCACGAACAGGTGTCTTTGCAGGACGTTGAAGAACCTGGACACCTGAGCGTCGATGTGGCTGATGAGCCCGAAGTACCCGGCCCTGGCCCGCTGCAGGCGGATGTCGGAGAGCTTGCCCCGTGAGGCGTTGACATCATGGGTCACGAAGGTTTGGGCGTCCTCGCCGACCCAGTCGCCCACGGGCGGGGGCGGCATGGCCTGGTTGATGTACATGTCCCAGTAGGCCTGGGGTGGGTCGGCCGGAGCGTGGGGCTTGATGAACGACAGCCACAGGAAGAACGGACGGGTCGGATCGCGCTTACGCAGGACGTCCAGCGCCGCCGTGACGGTCCAGTTGGTCTCATGCAGGTACTCGTCGGCATGCCAGGGCCGAGCCACCCAGGAGTTGTCCTGCAGCCCGTGGTCGCTCTTGACGATGCTGCCCCCCGTCTTCTCGGCCACGAACTCGTGATAGTCGTCGACGAAGCCCTCGTTCCAGTTCTGGTTGGCCTCGTGTAGCACCATGCGCTCGAAACCCATGGCCTTGCGCTGCGGGTAGAAGTGCATCTTGCCCACGGCGAAGGTCTGGTACCCGGCCTTCTGCAGCTCGCCGGGCAGGGTGGTGGTGTACTCCCACGGCACCTTGTCCTTGTAGCCCGGCCTCCCGTGGCTCTCAGGGGTCTGCCCGGTCATGATCGAGGCTCGGGCGGCGATGCAGGAGGGCACCGAGCAGTAGGCCCCGGTGAACCGGGCACCGGAGGCGCCGAAGTCGTCGAGGTAGGGGGTGTCCACCGGCTGAGTGCCGTTGATGCTCAGGCAATCGCCGCGCATCTGGTCGGTGGTGATCAAGATCAGGTTGGGTCGATCCATGGCGTACACATCCGATCACGGCGCGTTGTCAGGGGCTGTTTGAAAGGGTGCTTTTCCACCTCCCAGCCCGCTCGGCCTCCCTGTCGCTCCCTGTCCGGCCCGCGGGTTGGGGGAAAGGTGAGGCGCGGGCGGGGTGGTAAGCGTTGAATGGTTCGGAGCGCGGGTGCGGCGGGGATTGATGGCAGGCGGCGGTGCCAGACCAGATGCCCGTGGGAGTGCATCCGGGGATAGGCTCGCGCCCGGTTTGGGCCCTCAATTGCGCCGCCTCGTCTTGATGCACTATAATGTCGCAGTGAGAGTGTGTCGCCCGGTGCCTCGTCGCCCCGGGCGACCGCAAGCGCGGAGATGGTCTGCATGGACAAACGCCCGTATCTGCGGTACATCCGCGGGTTCTTCAGGATCTTGAATGCGACTCTGCTGATCGGCTGCTTCGCCGCGGCCGGGTTCGTCTTCGGCGCCTGGGAGCAGCTCAACCGGATCATGCCCTCTGCCGAGGACCTGTCCGCCTATCGGCCGCGCCTGACCACCGAGGTGTACTCCACCGAGGTGCACAAGGACGGCACCGAGAGTCACACACTGCTGGCCCGGATCTTCAACGAGGATCGGGAGCCGGTGGACCTGTCCGAGATTGCTCCGGAGCTGAAGAAGGCCACCATCGCCATCGAGGACCGCCGCTTCGAAGAGCACTCCGGCGTCAGCCCCCGGGACATGGCGCGCGCCGCCTTCGTGGACCTGAAGCACTATTTGCATCTGAGCCCGGAGGAGTCGTTCCAGGGCGCCAGCACCATCACCCAACAGCTCGTGCGCAATGTCTGGCTGTCGAAGGAGCGCACCTTTGACCGCAAGGTCAAGGAGGCCATGCTGGCCCTGGAGGTGGAGCGCAAGTACTCCAAGGACGAGATCCTGGAGATGTACCTCAACCAGGTGTACTACGGCCACGGTGCTTTTGGGGCCAAGACGGCGTCGCGACTGTACTACGGCAAGTCGCCGAGCAAGCTGAAGCTGCATGAGGCGGCGATGCTGGCCGGGATCCCGCAGTCGCCCTCGCGGTACTCCCCATACCGGCACGCCGACACCTGCCGTCAGCGGCGCAACACCGTTCTGGGATGGATGCGGCGCACGGGCGTCATCAGCGAGAAGGAGTACCAGGACGCCAAGGAGCAGCCGATTGCCGCGGGCCTGCAGCCGTTGGTGGAACGCGGCGTCGTGGCCCAGCATGCCCCGCACTTCACCAACCTGGTGATCCGCGAGCTGTGCGATCAGTACGGTTCGGAGACGGTCTACCAGGGCGGCCTGCGGGTGTACACAACGCTGGATGTGCGCGTGCAGGAGGTCGCCGAGGAGGCGCTGACGGCGCAGGTGGAGCGTCTGCGCCGAAACGGCAGTATCAAGCGCGGTCTGGAGGGACAGGGCGCATTGGCCTGTGTGGAGGTGCAGACCGGCCGGGTACTGGCGATGGTCGGTGGCGTCGGGCCCTACAAGAAGGTGCAGTACAACCGTGCCCACCCCGGCCCGCCTCTGTACGGCCGTCAGCCGGGCTCTTCGTTCAAGCCGTACATCTGGGCGGCTGCGCTGGAGAACGGCTATGGCCCCAACTCGGTGTTCAGCGCGGACCCGATCTCGATCCCGATGGGTGGGGGCACGTACTGGTCACCTAAGAATTACACCACCCAGACGGGCAACTATACGCTTCGCGGAGCCCTGGCCGCCTCGGTGAACCTCGTGTCCGTGAGAATAGTCCGAAAGCTCACGCCCACGAAGGTGCAGAGGCTGGCCTCGTTGATGCTTGATGTGCCCCCGGACCGTATCCGTCCCGTGATGGCCATGGCGCTGGGCGCCTCGGAGGTCAGCCCCCTGGAGCAGGCCTCCGGCTACTGCGCCTTCGCCAACGGCGGTTTCCGTCCCACGCGGCAGCTCATCCGCCGCATCGAGGACCAGGAGGGCCGCCTGCTGCAGGAGTACTCGCCCCATCAGGTGCGTGTCGTCCGGCCGGACACGGCGGCCAGCATGCTGTCGATGCTGCAGACTGCGGTGCGGTCCGGCACGGGGACGCCGGCCCGGGCCTGCGGACTGCCCTGCGGCGGCAAGACGGGAACCACCAACAGCTCGCGGGACGTGTGGTTCGTGGGCATGACGGCGGACCTGAGCGTTGCGGTGTGGATCGGCAATGACAACAACTCGCCCATGCCGCGGGGCAGCGGCAGCGGCTTCTGCGCCCCGGCGTGGGCCAGGTTTGTCAAGAACGCCACCGAGATATTGGGCAGCAAGAGCGAGTTCCCACGGGGCGGCGGAATCGAGGGCGAAAAGAGCGGCGAGCCGAGCAAGGAGGAGGAGGGCAAGACCATCACGGTCTGTACCGACACGGGCCTGCTCGCCACCCCCAACTGCCCCGTGACCAAGCAGGTCAAACTGGCCAAAGGCGCAGCCATGCCGGGTTCGTGCACGCTTCACGGCCGACGACCGGAGCCCGAGAACGCAGCCACAGCGCCCTCGTCTCCGAGCGCCGGGGCGGTGCGCGTGTGCGCCGAGAGCGGACAGCTTGCCACTCCGTTTTGCCCTTCCACCGTGGTGCGGCAAGTAGGGCCCGGACAGGGCCCCACCTCCTACTGCACCGTACACGGGCCCGGAGGCTTCTCCGGCAGGCGTAGCGGCGGCTCGGAGAAGGCCGGGCCCGAGCGGCGTGACGAGGGCGCCGGGGGTGCCCCGCGGCCCCCACAGCCGGGGGCCGCAGGCGGTACTCCGGGAGGGCCACCGGAGGGACAGATAGAGGAACCCGGCGGGAAGCAGCCCGGCGGCGGACAGCCACCGGACCCGGGCGTCAAGGCCGGCGGATCTGATACGGCCGGCGGAGGCGGCGGCACGCCTCCGGCTCCGGACAGGCCCGCCGACAAGGAGGGCAAGGCCCCGGACGCCGGCGGCAAGACCGACCCGCCCGCGAACGGCGCCCAGTAGCCGGGAGCCGTGCGCCTTCGCCTGCGGGGTCTCGCGGCCGAACGTCGCGGGACGCCCCAAGGCAAAGCCCAAACTGCAGG
>CAZXDD010000271.1:0-10063 GCA_964639415.1 uncultured Armatimonadia bacterium | reverse complement strand
CATCATCGAGGTGCGCTCCGCACCCTATCATTTCAAGTACGTCGACCTCTTCCTGGACCTGTACGACGTGGCCCGCTACGCCTTCGGCAAGCGCCGGGAGATCGATGAGAAGGTGGCCCTGTTCGAGAGCACCGTGTACGACGCTTCGGGTCCGCAGGAGCTCAAGGACTTCCTGGCCTTCGCCTTCCAAAGCTGGATTCAGAACACCTTCTACTGCGCCGACTTCGAGGGCAAGGACTGGTTCAGCGTCTGGGAGGGCTGCTGCAAGTTCCACTCCACGGTGGACGTGGAGTACAACGTGGCGCCGCTGTACTTCGAGTATTGGCCGGACCTGATGAGGATCACTCTGGAGCAGTGGCCCCACTACATCCGCGACGGGGTGCTCTCCCACGACATGGGCATGGGGCTGGAGGCCAATGGGATGAAGTACCCGCACGAGATGGAGGTGGAGGAGAACACGAACTTCGTGCTTCTTTTGCACCGCTACTGGCTCCGAACCGGGGACAGCGAGTTCGTGGGCCGGATGTATGAGCACGTGCGGGTGCTGCTGGACCACGTGATCCGCTGCGACACCGACGGCGACGGTTTCCATGAGGAGGGGACGTACAACACCATCGACCAGGGGTCGGCCGCGGTGCAGTATGCCAAGGACCAGGTCTACCTGGCGGTGCGGGCGCTGGCGGCCTTCGAGTGCGGGGGCCACATTGCCGACCTCGTCGCCGAGCCCGAGGATGCCCGGCGCTACAGGGCGCAGGTGGACCTCATCGCCAATACGCTGGACAGCCGGGGCTGGAAGGACGACCACTACGTGGTATCCCTCGAGCAGAGGGTCGAGGGCTACGCCGACGCCCCGCGCCAGAGACAGATGGGCGGCCACGATGGTCCGGGGCAATGGGACGATCCGATCGGCGGCCCCGGGGGCAACTGGAACACCGGGGGCGGGTACGGCAGGTCTGCGGCGAGCAGCTCGGTGGCGGGTTGGGACGCCTACTCCATCTACGCCACCAACGGCATGCTGTACCCGATGCAGTCGGGCTTCCGTCTGCCGGGTCTCGACCTGGCCCGCATGAGGCAGGACCTGGAGACCTCCACCCGAGCGACACTCAAGCGCTTCGGAAGCCCCCACACCAGCAATGAGAGCAACATGTGGGTGTCCCAGAACATCTGGCGCGACATGGCCGCAGCCTACCTGGGCATGGACTACCTGGACAATGTGAGCCGGTACTGGAACCTGCAAAAGTACATCAACACCACCAAGCGCGGCTGCTTCACAGACGTGTACGTGTACGGCGGCGACAGCATCTCCCTGGACTATTATCCCCGGGGAGTGGCGGCCTTCGGCATGCTGTCGGCCACGGCCGGTCTGCAGGTGGACAAGATCACCGGTCGCGTCTCAGTGGCGCCGGTGCGCACCCCTCTGCGCATCCCGCTGCTGGCATACGCCGACTGGGCCGGCGGGAAGGTGCCCTGGCTCGACATAGTGGCGGAGAAGGATGGCGTCGGCGTGGCCGTGGGTGAGGAGTTGCCGGTAGAGGTCAGGGTGCGCAAGCCGGGCGAGCCCTGGTAGGGCGCCGGTCCTACCCCCCGGCGCCCGGAGGGTTGTGGGGGACGGGTGACGGCCAACCGCTCCTCACCCCCGGCTCGTCTCCTCCAGGAGCTGGGAGAACAGCACGGCGGACGACGGCCAACGGTTGGGCCGGGTGTGCAGACGACGCACACTCGGCCCCGCCATACGACCAACGGCCCGTGACGTCTCAGGCCGTTCTCTTCCGTTCCCTGTGTCCCGCCGTTCTCCGTGAGGCTCTGTGCTCTCCGGGTCTCCGCGGTGAGGTGTTGCCGTTGCCGTTGCCCTTCTTCCCCCTCTCCCCTTCTCTCCCTCGCGTCTACGTCAGCTCCGCCTGCACCCGCCTGAGGTACGCGCAGGCCTGGGCCGCCAGGCCGTCGATGAGCTCCGGGACCATCTCGGCCTTCTTGTGTGGCCCCTCGAAGCGCTCCACTACCACCGGACCGTCGAACCCGAAGGGCTTCAGCACCTCCAGCATTGCCCTGTCGTCCACCTCGCCCTCGCCCGGACAGGGGAACTCCGGATTGCCACGCAGGCCGCGGTGGTCTTTGATGCACAGCGCCTTGACGTACTCGGCGCAGTCCTTGATGTCCAGGGCCGGGTCGAGGCCCTCGTAGAAGTGGACATTGCCTCCGTCATAGCAGGCCCGGACGTTGGGCGAGCCGATGCGCTCGATAGTGGCGCGCAGCACATTGCCGTAGGCGGTGACGCCCGTGTGGGGCTTGAGCACCGCTGTGACCCCCACCGCCTCTGCATGCCTGGCCACCGCCGCCATGGCCTCGAACCACGTGTCCGTGGTCTGCTTCCACACCGCTTTGGCAAACTTCTTCCCCGGCCAGCTCTCGTACTCCCACGGCCCCCAGGCCAGCACATGGCCGATGCCCAGGGCCTTTGCCTGGTCCAGGCGACGCCTGCACAGGTCGACGCCATTGTCTCCGGTGGGGCCACCGGAGGGGAAGAAGCACATGACGGGTGTGAGGCCGTGGTCGGCCACGAGGCGACCGAGGGCGGCGATGTCCCGGTCGGAGGCCTCGGGATCGGGGACGGGCTGCTGCTGATGGGTAGTGCCAAAGCAGACGTATTCGAAGCCGGCACGGGCGATGCCTTCCAGGGCGCGCTGCAGCGGCAGTTCGGAATAGGGCAGTGTCTGACAGCCGATCTTGAAGTCCATGGCTGGTCTCCGGGATGCGGCCCATGGCAGGACCGTGGTGAGTGCGGGACGGGTCATGGGGTCACTTCGGCAGGAGGCGGAGGCTGTCCTCCGTGGGCCCGGCGGTCCGGCCGAGAAGCCGGTTTCCGTCGCGAACATGTCATCCTGGAGCGTCGGCGTCGCAGGCCCGGGCTTGCGACGCTTGGGCGAAGGATCCCGCCATATGCCAGGGGCCTCCTCAAGCTGCTCTTTCCGAGAGCGGACGGTCCTGGAATGACATTCGCGGCGAAGGCGGGGTTGTCAGCCGCGCCTCCAGACCGAGGCCTGGGTACACCCCGCAGGAGGTGCCCGCGCATTGGCGCCGAATCTCCTTTTCAGCCCACAACTCGCGCGCGGTTCCTGTCCGGCCCCGCGCGCCTTTGCGTCACTGAAAGGGAGCAAGAGCCATGCTTGGACTGCACGTGCTTGGCAAAGGCAAGGTTGAGATCGCCGAGTTTCCTATGCCGGAGCCCAGAGAGGACGAGGTGCTGATCGAGGTCACCGCAAGCGGCGTCTGCGGTAGCGAGATGGGGTCTGTGCGCGGCGACGCCCCGATGGCGGCCAATGCCGGACATGAGGTGGCCGGGATCGTCGCCGACCCCAACGGCCATCCGCAATGGGAGGAGGGCGACCGCGTCGGGATCTTCACCCTTCAGGGCTGCGGCAAGTGTCGCTGGTGCCGTGCGGGGCAGGATACTTTCTGCGCCGAGATGCGGGTCCCGGCGGCCACCCACTCGCAGTACGTCACTTCCCGCGCCACCTCGATGGTCAGGCTTCCCGAGGATGTCACCAACCCCATCGCCGTCTTGCTCTGTGCCGACGGTATCGGGGTGCCCTACGGCGCCACCACCCGGGCAGGCGTGAAGTGTGGTGACATCACCTGTGTCTTCGGCTGTGGCCCCGTAGGTCTGGGGATGGTGCTGATGCAGTCGTACCTGGGAGCGTTCGTCATTGCCGTGGAACCCAGCGAGGCCCGGCGCAACCTGGCCGTGAAGATGGGGGCCCGGCAGACCATCGACCCCACCGCCGAGGGCGACGTGGCGGCGAAGCTGATCGGGATGAGCGACGGCATCGGCCCGGACTTCGCCTTTGAGTGCTCCGGGCGACAGGACACCGTGGACTGGGCGATGACCGCCACCCGACCTGAGGGCACTATCGTGATGGTCGGCCACGGGCAGCAGAGCATCGACCCGCAGCGGCTGATCATCAAGAAGAACCACCGGATGATGGGCAACTGGATTGCGCACCCGGGCACCTATCCGGCGATGCTGGCGGCGTTCCGTAATGGCCTCGACCTGCCCCGGCTGATCACCGGAATGTACAAGTACGACGACGCCCAGGAGGCCTACGACCAGATGCTGGCAGGCACCTGCGGCAAGCTGATGCTGCTGTGGGACTAGAGGCCGTCGGGGGCGGGACACACAGGTCCCGCCCCCGGTCTTGTTTGGGGCGTCAGGCACTGCGCCCATGAGACAGGCTAGGCTCTCTTGCGGTACACCACCACCGCCGAGCCGGGCCGGCTCTCGATACCGAGTGCAAGCCCCCTGCCTGCCAGGTCAGCCCCGGTGGCCTCCGCCACTCGCCCGCCGTCCAGCCACTCCAGCTCGTAGGTGGCCTCCGCATCCAACCCCTGCAAAGGCGCCTCAAAGGCGGTGTAGGAACTGTCCTGCCGCCTCAGAGCCAACACCATTCCCTCTCCCAGGTCCGGCCTGTCGAACTGCCAGGCGGCCCAGACGTCGGTGGCGAGGCTGAACGCCGTCAGGGGGTAGAAGTCACCGTGGAAGTAGGGCTGCAGCCTGCGCTGCTGGGTCATCATCTCCCGCAGCCAGTCTGTCGCCGGCCCCTCGGCCGGCACGTCCTCGTAGATGTTGGTGGTGATGACAATGCCCGGGCCCAGGGCGCTGCGGAAGGCGTAGGTGTCAGTACGGTCGCAGCAGCCCGCGCTCAAGGGCAGCCACAGGCCAAGGCCGTGGGTCTGCCCCTGGATGCCGATGGGGTCGAAAGCGGGGAAACACTGGAAGTCGCTGCGCCACAGCGGCACACTGCGGCTTGCCGTCTCGATGTCCAGTCTCCGGCCACCGCTGGAGCAGTTGTCGATTAGCAGGCCCGGGTGGCGCGCCAACAGCTCGTCCCAGAAGGCGTACAGCCCCTCGATGTGCCGGATCTCGCTGATACCCACGCGGTCCGGAGCATCGGCCGCCTCCCAAAACGGGGTGGCCGCCATGTTGAAGTCCTGCCGATAGCAGGTGATCTCGCCCTCGGTGATGAGGTTGGAGACCAGGTCCGTCAGCGCAGCCCGGGCTTCGGGATGGCCCAGGTTGTACAGCCAGTTGTCCCCGATCGGCCCCAGGAGCCACTCCCGGTGATCGCGGGAGAACACCGTGCCCTCGAATACGCGCTCCGGCTCGAGCCACAGGACGAAGCCCAGTCCCATCTGCTCCAGGGCCTCACCAACGGGCCTTAGGCCCTCGGGATAGGTGGTCTTGTTGGGCCACCAGTTGCCTACCTGTGTCGCCCAGCCGCTGTTGAACACCGTGGACCCCTCGAGGAACTCGGCATCCCCGTGCCAGCCGGCGTCGATCCAGAACTTGTCCAGAGGCACTTCGTTGTCCACCCACCACTTGGCCTTCGCGATCTGGTTCTGGACCCTGTTCTCACCCCACACGGCATCGCACATCGGCACGTGCACCGGCTCCCCGTTGGGGCGCGGACTGTAGTGCCGAAGGATAAGTCGGCGCAGCATGTTGTGCCCGTGTAGGGCCTCCCCGGTCCAGCCAAGCAGCAGGATGCGGGGCGAGCGGACCTCCTCGCCGGGCAGGAGGCGAAGGTGCGTCCTGCTCATCCCGGCCGTCACCCGCAGGCCGTCTGCGCTCCGCGAGAACCGGGCCGCCCAGCCACCTGTCCACCCAATGGCGCCGATGACGCCACTCTTGCCCATCATCACATTGAAGAAGGGGAGCGTGCCATCGGAGGACCGGCCCGCGCTGGGTGCGAGGGTCAGCTCCGCACCCGTGACCAGGGCGTCCTCCAGCGGCCGGAAGTCGTCGATCTTGCAGTCGCTGCCCCCGGCGTGACGCAGGATGCACGGCCCCTCGGGCGCGCAGGAGAACTCGCAGTCCAGAGCCTGGATATCCGAGACAATCGGGGTCGGCTCGTCCCCGTCGTTGCGCAGGTACAGCACCCACTCCACGGCCGGATAGTCCTCGAAGGCGGTCATCACGCAGCGCACGCGCAGGCCGGAGCTCCTGTGCGTCAGGGCGACCTCCCGCACCCGGCGGCCCTCGGTCTGACTCACCGGGCCACCGCTCACATCAAAGGGGCAGTCCCCGGCCGGGACGCCATCGACCTTGAACGAGAAGGGCAGCCCGGCCACCTGTCCTTCGCCCACCGGTGATGAGAAGTTGTCTTCCATCCAGACCTGAACAAGCTCAGTATCCTGGGGCAGCGGAGCACCGTTCATCGGGAGACCTCGCGAGGGGGAGTGTACTCAGACGCCGGGTGGTTTCCCCGGCTGAGGGGAGATGACCTGCGAGGGGCGAGACGAGAAGGTCCGGCCGCAGCGACAGGGGGAGCGGCCGCGCACGGGGACGCGAGCCCGCCGGCGAAGGCGCTCTGCGGGACGAGCAGGCCCGGTCCCGCAGGGCGGGAGGGTGGCGTAAGGCCTGGTTGCGGCCACCGCCCCCCCGTCAGACGCCACGAGACGCGCCTGCATCGGCATCCAGAGGTCCGGCCGAGAAGCCCGGCCGGCCTGGCTTATGTCATCCTGGAGCGCCGGCGTCGCGAGCGCCGCTTGTCCGAAGGATCTCGCGACGTCCCAGGAGATCCTTCGAGTTGTTGCCGCGGGGAGCGGACTGTCTCGGAATGACACTCCCATGCGAATGTGGACTCCTGCGCCACGCATCTACACGACGTCATCGGCCACGGCCCCCACCAGCGTGTAGTCCGTCCGCGCCGTCTGCAGGATGCTCCCCGGCACCCACTCGCTCACCGGGCCGAAGGCCACCAGGCGGCCGATGAACCGTTGCCAGCTCACGCCGCCCAGGTCCACATTCAGCCAGAACGACCGCAGCCCGCAGCCGAGAATCTCCGCCGGCCCGATGGTGACCGCCCTGGGGGGCACGTTGGACCAGTCGCCGCCGTGGTGCAATGAGGTCTGCATGATCGTCATGGGGTGCAGGTCTACCAGCCGCGCCGAGGCCCGGCAGTATTCCTCGAGGCTTGAGTACTCGGCGCCCAGATGGGCCTCGAAGAAGGCCACATGCCCACACCAGCCGATGCCGCCGTAGCAGACGTCGGCGCCGCCCAGGTCCGCGATCCGGCGGCCGTAGTCGGCGATGTTCGCCGAAGAGGGGAAATGGATCTGTTCGGCCGGGGGGCGCAGCTCCGGGTCGATCCTGGCGTAGAACCGTTGCCACATCGCGCGCTGGAAGGAGCCCGGCCAGTCCGCCGGGGCGCTGTTGCCGGCCTCGTCGGCGAACTCGTCCATGTTGAAGCTGTGCAGGTGTCCTAGAGGGATGCGCAGGCGGTTGATGATCTCCACCGCCCGATCGTACTGCGCCATCGGCCCCACCGGCAGGATCATCACGATGCGCCGGCCCTCCTCGGCGGCCAGGCGGATGCGCTCCACCATGTCCAGGGCGAAGGCCAAGAAGAAGCTGTCGGCATCCTCGATCACCCGGATGCGAAAGTCCGGGTTGGGATGATCGCAGATATCCGCGCGCCGAATGGCCCGCACCCGGGCGCAGGCCTCCCGATCGCGGAAGGGGATGAAGTCGGCCATTGAGAAGTCAAAGGCCAGTGTGTGGTCCTCCCCGGCTCATAGCGAGCCCAGACGCTGGAAGCGCTCCCGGCAGTCCTGACGGAAGCGCTCGATGTGCTCGAACAGGAACTGCCAAGGATCCAGGGATGGGTCGGCGACCAACGGAGTGAGGTCCATGGCGAAGGTGAGCTGGCTGGCGGCATCGGTGGCCAGAGGGTCGTGGTAGGTGGCATGGGCCCGACGCCGCCCCACCGCCGCCAGGTCGTAACGCTTGCCGCCCTCGATCTGCGAGTCGTAGAGGCCCAGGAGGGCGGCGGCGAGGTTCTCGCGCTCTCCCACCGCCAGGGCCACCTTGTCGCCATCGGCCAGCCAGTCCAGGTCGCGCCATACCTCGCAGCCCAGGAGCCGCTGCGGCCGCATCTCCGGGGGCAGCCCGCGCACCGCCGAGAGGGTGCGCAGCGCCACGGCCACATGTGCGTCGTGCTTATCGGCCAGGTTGTGTGTGTAGACTACCTGAGGCCGGGTGGCCTCCAGCAGGGCGAGGAGGTCCTCCGTCGGGGAGGGATTGGTGGAATCGCGCACTTCCGGACTGGGATGGTCCAGAAGAGCGACCGCTGCATACTCACCCAAGACGGCGGCCTTCTTCTGCTCCCGACGGCGGGTGAGGAGCATCTGCTCCTCAGACAGCGCCGCGTAGTGCCCCTGGCGAGGACTACCGGCGCCATTGGTCACCACGATGCCCGAGAACCAGCGGTCGGCGCGCCCAAAGCACCGGGCGATGCCGTGGTAGGCCATGATCTCCAGATCGTCCTGGTGAGCGCCAACGGCCAGCTCCGTGGTACGGGCCAGGGCTTCCGCGAGGGGTGTGTTGTCGGGTACGAACAGCTCTGCGGTGGGTTTGGTCAGATGCAAGGGAATGGTCACTCCCGGCCGGTGGCCTCCCAGCTCTCCCAGGCCCGAGGGGCCGCCCGGGAGAGCCGGACGCCCCGTCGGGTTGCTTGCGGGGAAGGGGAAGTCCCCCGGTCATTGGCCGGAGGGATGCCGTCCGACCGGCGCGACGGCCGATGCAGGCTTCCGGTGTCGGGCGGATGGTTCACCCAGCGGGTCCCGCCCGGCGGGACCCGCTGGCACGGTGGATAGGCTATAGGTCCGGCCGAAGAGTCCGGCCGGTTTGTTTCATGTCATTCTGAGCGTCCATCTCGCGCAGCGAGATAGCGAGGAATCTCGTTGGATGCCAGGAGATTCCTCGAGCTGCTCTTACCGGGAGCGGACGCTCCTATAATGACATTCCCGGCGAAGACGGGGGTCTCGACCGCACATCTAGACCCTCACCAGCTCGTGGCTCTCGCCGGCCTGCAGGACGGCCAGGGCGATCCTGAGCGCTTCCACGCCGCGTTCCCCGGTGGACAGGGGCTCGGTGCCGTCCTGCACGGAGGAGACGAAGTGCGCCATCTGGCGGTCGAACCAGTCCTGGCCGGTGGTGGGCTCGAAGGGCACGGCCTCTTCGCTGCCGTCACCATTGAGGATGAACAGGTTTCCGGCTTCCGGAGCAGTGGGGAAGCGGATGGCGCCACCGGGGCCGATGACATCCTGAGTGGTCGGCACATTGCAGTTGGGGCCCGGCATGCACCACGAGTGGCTGCGCACCAGCTCGTCGCCCGAGGCGAAGTGGATGATGGCGCTGCCGGTGTCCAGGGCGGTGGTGTCTTCACTGAAGCGCATGAGGCTGCCCAGGGCCCATTCGGCGTCACCGAACATGGAGCGGGCGAAGTCGTAGTCGTGCACGGAGCCATCGATGAAGGGTCCGCCGCCCTTCTCGCGGTCGATGAACCAGCGCAACGGCGGCTTACGGATCGCCGTGGTGTGGCGCCAGATCACCGGCCGTCCGATGCGCCCGCTCTGGACGACCTCCCGCATCTTCACCCACTCGGTGGAGAACTGCCGGACGAAGGCCACCATGAACCGCACCCCGGCCTTCTGGCAGGTATCCGTCATGCGACGGGCATCCTCCAGCTTCATGGCGATGGGCTTCTCACACAGGACGTGCTTGCCCGCCTCGGCGGCGGCGCAAACCACCTCGGCATGCAGGAAGGTGGGCACACAGACCACGACGGCGTCCACCTCCGGCATGGAAAGCAGCTCATGGTAGTCGGTAACCCATCGCGGCGCGCCATGCTTCTCGGCCTGCTTCTGTGCCGCCTCGTCGTTGACGTCGGCGGCGCAGATGAAATCCGCCTCGTTGAGCCTATCCAGTGCCTGCAGGTGTGCCTCGCTGATACGTCCACAGCCGATGACTCCGAACCCGAGCTTGCTCATTTCTAACCTCGCGATCGTTCGTGTGTTCGGCTCGTCCGCCGCTTGCCGTTGTAGGGCGGCGACCTGTGCGCCGCCGATCTCTCTCCCACCACTCGCCGTGTGCGGGCGTCCGGGAGAGGTCACGGCCGCGGCGCGGCCGTGGGTGAGGAGCCATCGTGTTGCGGTTCAACGCCCGCCTTGGCACTCGCCAACGCTCTGCGGCCCGTATCATCGCCGGCCCACATCATCTCAGCGC
>CAZXDD010000270.1:0-10065 GCA_964639415.1 uncultured Armatimonadia bacterium | reverse complement strand
AAGGCGGGGAAAGGCGGGGAAAGGCGGGGAAAGGCGGGGAAAGGCGGGGAAAGGCGGGGAAAGGCAACGTCTCACCACGGAGACACGGAGGGCACCGAGTTCCACGGAGAAAGGCTGAGCACATGAACAAGGAGAACGGCGGCGCGGTACAGGCCCGCGCCCTACAGGACGACACGGGCCGTCGCCGTTCCGGGCCCCGGTCGTGCGCCGTTGGCCAAGCACCCTTCAGGCCGTGGGCACATAGTGGTGAGAGCCACCGTGCCTGCGGGGCTCCAGGCCCGCCGGCCGTTGGCCGTTCACCCCTCTCCTGAGCAGCAGTACCGCCAAGGAGAGGGGACGGGGGTGAGGCGACATCAGTGCCGTTGGCCGTCGACGCCGTTGACTCGCGACTCGCGACTCGCCGACCCCTCCCCACCTACGTCGTGCGCTCGAGCCGGGTGGCGACGCGGAAGCCGCAGGGGAAGAAGGGCATCCTGTCGGGGCGGTCGTAGTAGCGGGCGGCGCAGCGCAGGTCTCCGGGCGGGCTGTCGTAGGCGCCGCCACGGACGACCTTGCTGATGCCCTTCTCAGGCCCTCGCGGGTCGATGGGCGGCGCGACCTTGTAGTAGTCGGGGTCAAACCAGTCCGCGCACCACTCCCACACATTGCCCGCCATGTCCATGCAGCCCCAGGGGCTTGCGCCGTCCGGGTGCCGTCCGACCTCGCAGGGACCGCCGTCGGGATCCGCGCAGTTGCAGAAACGAATCTGCGTCTCGGGGATGCTCTCCCCCCAGACGTAGGTGCTCTGGAACTCGCCGGGAGAGGCGGCCGGGTCGGGGGCGATCTCCACCACCGGGGACGCCTCCCCCCAGGGGTATGTGCGGCCGTCGGTGCCCCGGGCCGCTTTCTCCCACTCGGCCTCCGTGGGCAGGCCGAAGTGTAGTCCGGTCTCCTGGGTGAGCCACCGGCAGAAGGCATGGGCGTCGTGCCAGGAGACGAAGCTCACGGGCAGGCGGTCTGTGTCCTGAGCGGCGCTGCAGACGGTGGCGGGCTTCAGCGGAGGGCGATGGCCGGTGCTCTCGACGAAGGTGGCGTACTGCCCGACAGTCACGGGATAGCGGGCGATGAAGTAGGCGGCGAGCTCCACCAGCCGCTGAGGGGTCTCGCGGCACAGCAGGTGGGGGGCCATGCCGTCGCAGTCGCCGGCGGGAACGGCACCGGCCTGACTGCCCATCACGAACTGCCCGGCCGGGATGTGGATGAGGTCGATGCCCAGGAGTCCCAGTTGGGGCGGTGGCCGCCGGGTGGAGATGTCGACGCTTTGCTGTGGGGTCTGGCCATCCATGCCTGGAACCACCTGTGGCACGGAGGCCTGGTGCCACCCGCGCCTGTGTTGTGGATAGTTCATCGGCATTGCGGTTGGGGAGCTTGAGGGGGCCCGTGGAGGCGGGGCCGGGAAGAGATCCTTCGCTATCCCGCTGCGCGTGATCGCCGCTGACGATGACAAGAGGACTGCTGCGCGGGACCTGCGGCCACGCCTCTACGGCAGCATCTCATACCAGATCAGCTCGTGATCGGGGAGCAGCTCGGGATGGAAGATCGCCACCAGGTCGGCGAGGATCCTGTGGGGGTTGGCGATCCCCGTCTCCCAGTAGTCATCGCCGCCGGTCTGGTTCATGCGCTTGCTGTGGTTGTAGACATTGCCCTCCCTGTAGGCCCGGAAGAGCTTGTGCCGCCGGTCGGCGGCCGCGATCTGCTGCATCGTGGTGCACGTCTCGGGATTGAGCCAGAACTGGGCGTCCTGCGCTTTGGCCAGCACCGCCTCGAAATCCAGCGGGATGCTGGCCGCGGTGTCGTCGTCGGCCCACAGGTACTCCGCCCCGGCGTCCGCGAACAGTCCGGCCATGTAGCTTGCACCCCCGGGCACGTACCAGGTGCCACGGAACTGCATCCCGGCCAGCACCGTCGGCCTGTCGCCGGTGGCCTTCACCCTCTGAGCCAGAGCATTGTACTCATCGGCAATGGAAGAGAACACTGCCTCCGCCTCGGCCTCCCTGCCAAGGAGCAGGCCCAGCAGCTTGATCCACTCCGCCCGGCCCAGTGGGGTGCCTTCCATGTACGAGCCGTCGATCACGACCCTGAGGCCGCCTTCCAGAAGCTTGGGGTAAGTGTCGTATTGCGGGTCGCCCAGAGCCGAGTCGAGGATCGCCGAGGGCGAGAGCTCCACCAGCTTCTCGAGGTTCACGCTCTGCCCCTCTCCAACCACGGCGACCTCGCCGCTCTTGATGGCCGCGACGACCTCCTCGGTGCATGGCGTCTTGCCGTCGGCCACGGCGACCAGGCGGTCCAGGCAGCCCAGGGCCTTGAGCATCGGGAGCTGTGTGGTGGACATCGCCACCACCGTCTCGAGCGGGACGCGCACGATCTGCTCCGGCTTGAAGCCCTCCGGCGCCGGGGCGTCGGCGGGCACCAGTGCGTACTCAAACCCCGTGCCGGCCCCCCTCCAGGGCTCGATGATCTTCACGACGCGGAAGCCGTCGCGGCTCTCCACGGTGAAGTTGCGGGCGTACTGAAGGGTGAGGTCCGTCGCGGTCGCCTGCGGGGCCCCGGTCTGCTCGGGCAATGGGCCGTCGGGAGTGGAGGCGGAGGGGCGCGGGCAGCCGGATATGCCGAGGGCGAGAAGGACGGTGGCAAGACAGGCGATGATGGCTCCGCGGGCGGAAGTGATGGGGTCCATGGGGTCCAATCTCCAAAGCGTGCCCGACGTGTGGTGCGAACGGCACTCGTCTCGCCCCACCCCGTGTCGCTCGGCCTTGCCGTGCCAGACGGCAACGGCTGGGGGTCCCGCTCAGCGGCGGCCCGCGGTCCCAGGGAGGGCAGACGGCAACGGCTGCGGGCGCGACACTCGCGGTCCCGGGGACGGCGGACGCCGAGGCCGCTGCCGCGGTGCTACGCCGGCAGCAGATGAACGGCCTGAGGGGGAAAGGCGGCCAGTAGCCGGTCGCCCTCGGCGGCGCCCGTGGCGGCGAATGCCTGCTGGGTCAGAGCCACCACCAGCGGCAGGTCTCCTTCGAGGCTGAGCCGGGCATACCTCCCGCGATCGTCGATGCGCTTGAGGGTGCAGGCGATGGTGTTCTCACCGGCCCTCGGACCTGCCCCGTCCTCGTCCGCGGCGCGCCGGACGGCGATCTCCTCCGGCCGCACGCTGGCCATGAGCTTTGCGCCCTCCGCCGTGCACGCGACCCGCAGGCGCACACCGCCCTCGAGGGTGATCTCATCTCCGGCGGGGTCCACGGAGGCCACCGGGAAGAGGTTCTGGGCCCCCACGAAGCGGGCCACGAAGCCATTGAGCGGCCTGCGGAAGACCTCCGCTGGCTTGCCCACCTGGACGACGTTTCCCTTGTCCATGACGGCGATGCGGTCCGCCAGCTCCAGGGCCTCCTCGAAGTTGTGGCAGACGTGGATCACGGTGGTGCCGATGACCCGGGAGATGTGGTCCAGCTCCTGGATCAGCTCCCCGCGCGTGCCCTCATCCAGGGCGCTGAGCGGCTCGTCGAGCAGGAGCACGGTGGGCTCGGGCGCCAGGGCGCGGGCCAGGGCGCCGCGCTGCTGCTCGCCGCCCGAGAGCGTGCGGGGCGGGCGGTCCAGCAGGTGCCGGATGCCCAGCATCTCGGAGAGCAGCTTCACCCGCCCGTCGATGTGCGCGCGCGGTGCCCCCTTGAGCACCAGGGAGAACTCGATGTTGTCGCGCAGGGAGATATGCGGGAACAGCACGTAGTCCTGGGGGACGTAGCCCACGTTCCGGTCCTCGGGTAAGAAGCCCGTGACCTCCCGGCCCTCCAGCCACACCTGGCCCCGGTCCACCTTGTGCAGGCCCGCGATGCACTCCAAGAGCACCGTCTTGCCGGCGCCCGTGGGCCCCAGCACCACGAAATACTCGCCGCTCTCGATACGCAGGGTCGCTCCCCGCAGGGAGAACTCCCCCAACTCCTTGTGAACGTCTCTGACCTCAATCATTGGCACCCGTGGTTAGCACATGATAGGCGCGCAGCGTCTGGGCGCCGCCGGGCCCGCAGACGTAGTCCACGAACCGCCGGGCCTCGGCCTCGTGGGGGGAAGATGCGGACACTCCCAGCAGGAGCGGTACCGGGGGGATCAGGTCGGCGGGGAACTGGGCCACCGAATGCACCGCACCGCCGCCGTCCCTCTGGCAGACGGAGAAGACGATGGCGGCGTCGATGTCGCGGCCCAGGCCCAGCCACTTGAGCAGCTCGCAGCCGCTCTGACTGTACACCAGGCGCTCCTCGATCTCCCGCCACAGACCGGCCTTCTCCAGCGCCTGCTTGGCGTAGAACCCCACGGCCACAGTTTCAGGATCGCCGACGCCGATGCGCCGCACCTGTGGAGAGTGCAGGTCGGCGAGCGAACGCACCTTGGCCTCCACCCGCTCGGAGGTGGCCAGGCACAGAGGGCTGCGGCCGGCCTCTCTTTCGTAGACCAAGGTGAGCTTCCCCGCCTGGGCCAGGCGCTCGATCTCGAAGCTGCCGATGGAGGCGAACACGTCGATGTCGGCGGCCTCGTGATCCTCTCGGAAGAGGATGCACGGCGGGCAGTTGAAGTTCAGTACCAGATCGACCCGGGGGTTGTCGGCCTCGTAGGCCGCGGCGAGCTCGGAGAACAGGGCGTCCAGCGAGGGGCCGCCCCGCACCGACAGCCGCACCACCTCGGCCTGCCGACGGCATCCGTTCAGGCCGCCGAGCGCGGCCAGGAGCACCAGGACCCATGCTCCCGCGGTGCTCCGCCGTGGGGCTCGGCGCCACTGCCGCCCGCCGGCACCTCCTACCACAGGTAGCCCCTCCCGCCCAGCTTGCGGAACGCCAGCAGCGCCCCGGTGGCCAGGATCACCAGAATCAGCGTGACGCTCAGCGCCATCTCCACCTTGCCCACGGACATGTTCAGGAAGATCGCGATGGGCAAGACCTCGGTCTTGAACCGAGTGGCGCCGCAGAACATGAGGATGGGGCCGAACTCTCCGGCGGCCCGGGCCCAGGTCATGACCATGCCGGCCACCAGGCCGTTGCGGGCCAGAGGGAAGGTGACCTTCCAGAAGGCCTGGCGCTCGTTGCAGCCCAGAGTGCGGGCCACCTGCTCCATGCGGGTGTCGACGCTGTCGAAAGCGGCCTTGAGCGCCCGGACGGCGAAGCTGGCGGAGGGCACGAACTGGGCGAGGATGATGCCCTTCTGGGTGAAGACGAAGCGCGCCACATGCTCCTCGATCCAGACGCCCATGGGGGTCTGGAAGAAGACCAGCAGTGCGATCCCCGCCACCAGCGGCGGCAGGACGATGGGGAGGTCGATGATGGTGTCGATCAGCGAGTGCAGCGGGAAGCGGTAGCGACTCAGGGCATAGCTGGCCGGGATGCCCAGAGTCATCGCGATGGCCGTGGTGATGGTGGTCGTGACGGCCGTGAGCTTGATGGCGAACAGAACCTCCGCCGACATGACGGCCGAAACGAAGGTGGGCGCATCCAGGTACGTTACCATAGAGAGCAACGTAATCGTGATGACGCCCACCATCAGTAGCAGCCCGGAGACGACCAGGTAACGGAACAGCGAGACCCGTGCCCTGTATTGCGTGTCACTCATGCGCCCGTATCGGCCTCCGTGGCGGGTGTCATTCCGGATTCGACCACCATCTTCTGTCCCTCGGGGCCGGCACAGAAGTCCATGAAGGCCTTGGCCTCCTCGGCGTGCTCGGAGTACTTCAGCACTCCCAGGGGTATCTTGGATGGCTCGTACAGATCGGGCGCGATGGCGACCTGATCGCAGTCGTCCGCGACCTGAGCGGCCGTCACGTTCCAGACGATGGCGGCATCCAGGGACTTGAGCTTGACCATGTTGCCCAGCTCGGGGACGTTGCCGGCCGTGACCGCGACGTTCTTCGCCACCTGCTCGGTGAGGCCGGCCTTCTTCAGCAACTCCTCGGCGGCGCGTCCCACGGCCGCCGCCTCGGGCTCACCCACGCCGACCTTCAGGCCCGGTCGGGCCAGATCCTGCACCGTCTCGATCCCCTTGGGGTTACCCTTCTGCACGAGGAGCACCGGGTCGAAGTACCCGATCAGCTTCTCGTCCGCGACGAACCCGCGCTCTTTCGCCTGGTCCAGATAGAAGTCCTCCCCCGGCATGTACAGGTCGCCGCGGCGGGCGAAGGCGAGTTGGCTCAGAAGACAGCCCGAACCGGCATAGCCCACATCGATGCGGATGTTGGGATGCGCGCCGGTGTAGGCCTCGATGGCCTTGTCCATGAAGGGCTGGATCCCCGCGCCGCAGTACAGGTACAAAGTGGTCCGCGCCCCGGTCGTGGGCTGCTTGGCCCGGTCGAAGGCCCAGTTCTCCCAGATCGTCTGGGCCTCGTCGGTGAGCATGAAGTTCAGGAAAGCATGGCCGGCCTCGGGGTTCTTGCAGCCCTTGATCACCGCCGCCTGCGCCGGGATCGGACCGCTGATCTCCGTGGGGATCTTGCCCAGGAGCTGGACCTTGCCCTTCATCGGCTCCGGCTTGCCGCCGATCTTGCGCGTCTCCATGGTGCACGGATAGTACACCACGCCCACATCCGCCTTGCCGCTGGAGAGCTGCGCCTTCACCTGCGAAGGCTCCGGTGTCAGCCACAGCTTGCTCTCCACCTTGTCCCACACGCCCTCCTTCTCCAGAGCGGCCTTCATGTAGAAGCCGGAGCTGTTGGTCTCGGTGGGCATCGCGATGGTCTTGACCTGCGGCTTGGTAAGGTCCTGCAGAGACTCGATGCCACAGGGGTTCTTGTTGGCAACCATCATCGCCACGGAGTTGTAGGCATAGGTGACCGGCTCGCCGTCCACGCGGCCGGCGGCCTTCACCTGCTCCATCTCCCTGTCGCCCAGGGAGATCCACAGGTCCGGCGAGGCCTTGCCGTCCACCAGCTTCTTGGTGTGCACGTCGATATTGGCCACATCCTGGGTGATCTCGATGCCCGGGTTCTGCTGCTCAAACAGGTCGATCAGCTCGCCGTAGGGACCGGCGACGCCGCAGGGCACGTAGATCTCCATCTGCCCGCTGACCTGGCTCGCCCCACCGGTCTGGCCGCCGGGCACGCCCATCTGGGGAAGCGGCATCCCCTCGTGATCCACCGATCTGCGGCCGCAGCCCTGCATCAGCGCGAGGCCGGCGATGAGCGCGGCGATGGCCAGCAGTTGTGCGAAGCTTCTCATATTGGGCCTCCCGTGCCCCTCAGGTTATCCTGCCTCGGCCAGCGCCTTGCCGATGACCGCGTACAGGTCCGCCTCCGTCCACTCGCCGCCGATGGCCATCTTGAACGTGACCTCCGTGGGCTTGCCGTCCTTGTCGTACACCCACGTCTGCCGGTCGTTGATGAGAATGGCGCCGCAACTGAGCCCCGCCTCGCGCCACTTATCGAACCCGGCCTTGCTGGTGAAGTCCACGAACTCCGCGGCCACTTTGCCCTCGTACTTGGCCGGCAGAGCCTCGATCATCGCCTTGATCGGCTTGTGGCCCTCATTGTCCGGGTAGAAGGCCCGCACCGTGACGGTCGCTTTGGAGGTATCCACCGCGGTGGGCCCCGCCGTGTCGTTGTCCAGCGATAGACAGCCGGTCATGCCCTTCTCATCGAGGATCTTGAGCCCCTCTTCCGAGGTGACGAAGTCCACGAAGGCCTGGGCCACCACAGGGTTCAAAGCTCCCTTGACCGGCGCGATGAGACACTGCTGCTTTGTGTACGAGTCCGGCGGGAAGGCGTAGGCAACCTGCACCTTGCTGGCGCTGAGCTTCTCGGGGTTGGTCTCCAGGGGGCAGTTGCGGTACGATATCCCTGCATCGGACTTGCCGCCCGCAACCATGGTATGCGACACGATGGCATGCTTGGTCTTGACCATCTTGGGCTGCAGTTCATCCCACAGGCCCAGCTTGCTCAGGGCCTCCTTGCCCGACAGGCCCACGGAGTTCAGGTCCGGGTCGGGCATGGAGATGGTCTTGGCCTTGCGGAGGTCCTCGGCCGAGGTGATCTGCAGGGGAGCCTCCCTGTTGGTGATGACGACCAGCTCGAAGTCGCCCACCGCTTTCTCGGTTCCCGCCTCCGCAAGGCCGGCGTCTACCAGCAGCTTGAGCTCCTGGCTTCCCGGCGAGATGAACAGGTCGGCCTTCTCGCCCTTCTTGGCCATGCGCTCCACCAGCACCCCGGCGTTGTCGAACACGCCGTTGAGCTTGACCCCGGGGTGCCTATGCTCGAAGGCGTCCATCACTCCGCGGATGGGGATGATCATCCCGCAGGGGACGTAGAGGACGACCTCGCCGGAGATCTCTCCGGCGGTGTCCGGCACCTGTGGCGGCGGTGCGGTCGCCGCGGGGCCTGTGGCCTCGGGTGTGGGGCAGCCCGCGAGCAGCGCCCCCAGCAGTACCACCACGGCAATCATGATGAGCCGATCTGGCATCTGGGTATCCTCACCTCTTCAGGATGGTCATTCAGGAAGCATGCAGGCGCACATGTACTGGCCCACGGAGCTGTCGAAGAACAGCACAAAGGTCGTCGTCAGCACGAGGACCACCAGCTCGTAGGCCAGTACCTTCTTCAGGCCGATGGCGCGCCACAGGATCAGGTCTCCGGGGATGCTGGTGCCGGCGGCGGTGAGCAGAATCGCCAGCGCGGGCCCGATCCCCATGCCCAGTTTCAGAAACGCCTTGGTGAAGGCGACCTCCGACAGGATGGGGAAGTACATGGCGCTGGAGAACACGTTGGCCAGCAGCACGGGCCGCACGGTGCCCCACATGGTGCTGCCCTCGGCGGCCGGACCGACGAGCCGGTACACCGTCTTGACGTCGATGAACATCGATGCCGCCCCGATCACCAGCACGGCCGGAACCAGCAGCGGAACCGTCAGCTTCACCAGGCCCCACGACTCTCCCAGCCACGACTTCACCTCATCGCCGCTGAACCGCGTCCACATCAGGGCGACCACGGCGGCCAGGATGAGTACCATGCCGATGATCTTGGGCGTCCAGGCGATCTCCCAGGCGCCGTAGGCCACCAGCCCCAGGAGCAGGGCGACGAGCACCCAGACCCGCCCGTACGATCCTTCGCCGTCGTCGGGGACCGCCGCCGGTGGCGGAGCGGCCCGGGCCTCGGACCGACGGAAGAGCAGTGCCATCAGCAGGCCCGTTGCCACGGCGATCAGCGGCACCCCCAGCGCCCGCCAGGCCCCGAGCTGGATCCCCAGAACCTGAACGGTGAATACCAGGGCCACGACGTTGATCGCCGGGCCCGCGTATAGGAACGCGAAGGCCGGGCCGATCCCCGCTCCGCGCCGGTAGATGCTGACAAACAGGGGCACCACATTGCACGAGCACAAGGACAGGATCACGCCGGAGACCGCGGCCACGCCGTAGGCCGCGCCCTTGTTCGCCCCCGCCCCCAGGTACCTGAGGATCGCCGAACCGGGAATGAAGGCCGCGATGGCCCCACCCAGGAAGAACGCCGGAACCATGGTGGTCAGGGCCTTCCAGCTCAGGACGCAGCAGGTGAAGACGTTGACGATCTCGCTGAGGGCGTCCTGCGGCCGTGCGGGTAGCTTCGCGGCCATCTGCTGCTTCAGGGGGTCGAAGGCCCCGGTGAGGTACAAGGCCAGCACGGCCGCCACGACGCCGCAGGCCCCAATCGGCCACCGGCGCCATCGCGGCCGGCGGTCGGCGTCCACGCTTTCGGTTGCCTGGGACGAAGGTGGCATACGCGGGGTGCTCGGGGGCATGGCGCCCGGTCTCGGTCGCGGCACGGCGACCGGCGGAGGTACGATGGAGACCATCATAGCTGCAGAACGCCAACCGGACCTACCGGAATTCCGCAAAGAACTAGCAAGATACTAGTAAGTGGCGACGCCCGCGACGGCCGGCTATTGCGGCGGGCGCCGCCGTTCTGTAGGGCGCGGGCCTGTACCGCGCCGCCGTTGGCCGGTGGGACGGCACCAACGGCAAGCGGCCGCCTCACCCCGCTGCCCCCTCTCCCTTACGCCCGCAAACACCGCGGGCGACGGGAGGAGGGGGTGA
>CAZXDD010000269.1:0-10253 GCA_964639415.1 uncultured Armatimonadia bacterium | reverse complement strand
AGGCCAATGATGCCTCGGATCCCACCTGGAGGTCAAATGCCCCAACCGCAGGGGCTATGGACAATAGCCACGGGTCAAACCCGTGGAGGCCCTCGACCCAAGGCCCCGGGGGTGAGGACGCCGTCCCCGCCCCGGATGCCGTTGGCCGTCGCCCACCCCCCACGCCCATGCAAGGCCCCGGGGGTGAGGACGCCGTCCCCGCCCCGGATGCCGTCTGCTGCCGTCCCTGCGGCCCGGTACCGCGACGTCAACGCCGCGGGCCCGGATGCCCGCGGCCGTTCTACTCCCCCTCCACCCATATCACCGCCGACTCACCGGCCCCGAGCCGGATACGAAACTGGAACCGCCCGTTGCCGACCTCCGCCACCGGGACCTCGATAGGCTCAGGCAACGAGACGTCCACCGCGCGGGTAACCGGGAGGCTCAGCTCGATGAGGTCCTCGGCGGCGCTATCCGAACTGGGGTTGAGTAGGAACAGGTAGAGCCCCCCGTCTTCTGCCACACGGGGCACGACCTCGAGGTTGCCGTCGACGGCATGCGCCATCCGCGGCGCCCGTTCGTTGACCGACTCACGCAGCGCCTCGCCGGGCAATTGCGCGATAGCGCCGCAGGCCTCGAGACGCCCCGCGCCGCACGGCACACCGACACTCGTCACCCGCGTTGCCGCCTCACCTTCGGCATCCCAGACCGCCCGGACCCTCGCCCAGGCCTGCGGCCCGGCGGCGCTCTCCAGCCGCGAGCACAGCGTTCCGCCGGGCCGGGCGATCTGTGTGAGCACACCGGGCTCGCCGCACGCCACCAGCAGGCCACCGCCTTCGGTGAAGTCGGCCAGCGCCTCCTGCAGCCCGGCCGAGAGACATCTCGCCCGGGGCAGGAACACCACCGAGTAGTCCCCGAAGGCGGCCTTGCCCTCCTCGAAATACTCCTCCGGCACGATCTCATACAGCACCCCATTGGGATACAGCAGTGCGTGCATCGCCAGCATCGTGGCGTAGCACTCAGCTCTCGGCAACTCATTGCGCATCGAGGCCGAGGGCTGCAGGACGAGGACTCTTGAGGCCGGAATGCGGCTGTGGGTCAGGACCCAGTCCAGCCGCTCCATGCGGCGCTTGGCCACTGCCAGCGCCGGGGCGCAGTAGCGCATGGTGGTCACATCGTAGCGCGGATCGAACCAGTTACCGTTGTAGGTCAGAAGATAGCTGCCCGAGGTGTAGGCATACCATTTCATCTGCAGCGTGCGGCCCCAGGCCGTGGAGCGTGAGATGTGTCGCTCCAGGGCCCGGCGCTGGACTTTCTCGTCATCCACTCGCCCGCGGTCCTCCTGCACCCCCCAGAAGTCTTCCATGTACCCCAGGCCCTTGTTGTGAAAGCGGCTCAGGCTGTTGAGGTACACGTGGGCAAGCTGCATGTTCGGCGCCCGGTTGTGGTAGGACAAGACATCGCAGGTCTCGAAGATGCGGGCGCCGTTGATGTCGCCAAGCAGGGCCGAGTGCCTGGCCACCACGGGCTTTCCGGGGTCCCCGGCCTTGAGCGAGTCGTAGACCAGCTTCAGATAGTCGATGAAACCGTCCTGTCTGAAGGCCTCGAACTCGGCCACCAGAGGGGTCAGCTCCCTGTCTGGCTCTACGTACCCGTCGGCGGGGGGCTCGATGGCGGCGAAGCTCTCGTAGTCGCTATCCCAGGCCTCATTGAGCGCGGCGATGCTCGGGTACTTGCCCTGCAGGTAGCGATGGAAGGCCTGCAGGGCGCTGGGGCCATAGCCGCTCTCCCGGCGCCCCTTCTCGGTGGAAAAGGAGCTGTAGGCCTCCTGCGAGGTCTCGTGGAAAAGAACGCGCGGCTCGTGGCGGCAGAACTCGGCATACCGACCCAGATAGTCCTCGATGAACCGTCGCACCGCGGGGTGGAAATAGTTGAGACAGGCCCGTCCGGCGGACGCCGACCCCTTCAGCCCGTCTCGGGAGGTCTTGATGAAGTCCGGGTCGCCCTGGTACTTATCCAGGAGCCACTGCGGGGCATACATGCTGTCGTGGATGCCGAACAGCAGATAGCCGAAGGTGCCGCTGTAGCCCAGGGCCTCCAGACTGTCGCAGGCCTCGGTGATGTTGGAAAAGTCCAGTTCGGTCTCCGTGTGCACCCTGGGATGTCCGGGGGCGGAGGAGTGGAACTCCAAGTCGAAGGGCTTCTCGAACTCAGACCACTGCGTCGGGCTCCAGGCCCCGAAGAGCAGGCGGTTCATGCTGCCGTCGGGGTTGAACGGCGCGAGGGTCAGGGCCTGGCGGCCCAAGCTCCGGGGCAGCTCGCCGGGTGCCTCACCGAGGGCTTCGCGGGCGCGGTCGATGTCTGCGCCCAGGCTGTCCAGCACCGCCTGCAGCATCTCGGCCGCCCGGGTGAAGACTGACCAGTCGGCCCCGGGGCCGGCGCGAAACCCCGTGCCGTACGCGATGTAGGCGATATTGAGGGCCTCATCGGCGGCCCGGAAGGCCTCGCTCAGGTCCACCGGGGCCGACCGCCCCTGATAGAAAAGGCACCGCTCCAACTCCCGCAGGGAGGCCTCCACCTGGGCCGACTGCATGAGCAGCCCATTGTACCGCCCCGCCATCTGATAGACCGTGCCGTTGTCCGCCTTGTGCCCGGAGAACCGGGAGAGCGGAGCCTCGCCGATCTCCACGCCCAGCGGCACGTAGCTCCATACGTCCGGGGTCAGTTCCGCCGCGGGCCCCACTTTGTCGACGCGGATGTCATCAAACCACACGCGGCCCACGGTATACTCGACCCCCAGGCAGAACTGCCACTGGGTAATCCCCTCGGGGACCGCGAACAGCCCGGACCACTGCACCCAGTCGCCGTCTGCCACCTTCCGCAGGCCGACGGGGTAGGCCCGTTGCTGAATGGCACCGTCCTCACCACCCCGGTAGTTGATGAAGTAGCTGACGGCGCTCTCGTCGACCGTCGGCTCCCGGAGTACGTGGATGCAGATGCGGTACACTACCCCCGTCTCGAAGCCCGTGACTACAGTGTTGACGATGGCCCGGTCCGAGGCTTCGGTAGCCGTGACGCGCAGGGACATCCTCCCGCTGTGGGCCACGCTCTCGTCGATGGCCATGGACGACCGCGAATCCTCGGGCCACAGGGTCCAGCCCATCTCATCGAGCTCGAAGTCCGGGTTGGGCATGGTCACGGGACTCTGGGCCGAAAGAGGCGCCAGCAAACTGCACAGTACGCCGGTCAAGACGGTGCACCAAAGACGCATCTCGTTCACTCCCCCGGAGACTTGCCGATGGACGAGCCAGACATGGGACGACAAGGACAACGGCAGACGGCCCCGGCGGGGCCCGCAAGGTGCGCCACACCTCGATCGCCGGTGGGCACTCACCGATCGGTCCTCCGTGCCCGCGGGTCTCCAGGCCCGCACGCTGCTATACCCGCGCCCGGCGGCCAGGGGGCCGTGCACGGCCCACACAGTGACAATACCCCGCGAAGACCTCTGTCTACCGTGGTATCCGCGTCAAGGTGCCGTCCGGACGGGTGGATGGGCGCCGGCGGCCTCCGGCGAGCGATGGCCCGGCGCCCGGCCCTGCACAGGAGAACTGCAGCCCGGCGGCGAACAGACCGGGAACGAAACGAGCCACACGCCGCCGAAGTGGCGGCCGAGCGTGACAAGGAGCGTGACCGCACATGAATGCACGAGCTATGACCGGCTGGGCGGGTATGGCCGCCCTGCTGTGCCTGCCTCTGGGTGCCGGATGCCAGCAACTCACCGTCGCCGACGGCGGGGCCAGTGAGTTCTCCATCGTCCTGGGACCCGACGCCTCCCCCTCGGAGCAGTGGGGAGCGGGAGAGCTGCAGCACTGGCTGCAGGAGATGACCGGAGCGAGGCTTCCTATCATCGACGATGCGGGGGCCCCGGGCGAGCATGAGATCATCATCGGCCAAAACGCCCATCTGGCGCAACTGGATCTGGACATCGACTTCGCGGCCCTGGGGACCGAGGGCTATGTCATCAAGACCGTCGGCCCGCATCTGGTGATCGCCGGCGGCAAGCAGCGCGGCACGATGTACGGCATCTTCGGCCTGCTGGAGGACCACCTTGGCTGCAAGTGGTTCACCCCCGAGGTCAGCTCGATCCCGCACAGAGAGCGCCTGGAGCTGCCCGCCATCGACGAGACGAAGGTACCCGTCCTTGAGTACCGCGAGCCCTTCGTCATCGACTGTTTCGACGGCGACTGGTGCGCCCGCAATCGGGTGAACAGCCACGCCTCGCGGCTGGAGGAGAAGCACGGCGACAAGATCCGCTACTGCGGCTTCGTGCACACATTCAACCAACTGGTGCCTCCGGGTGAGTACTTCGCCGAGCATCCGGAGTACTTCTCACTCATCAACGGCGAGCGCCGCGCTGACCATTCCCAGCTTTGCTGCACCAATCCCGACGTGGTCCGGATCGTCACCGAGAAGATCCGGCAGCTCATGCGGGACAACCCCGACTGCTTCGTGTTCTCGGTCTCCCAAAACGACTGGTACAACTACTGCCAGTGCGACGAGTGCACGGAGATCGCCGAGGAGGAAGGCTCGCAGATCGGGCCGGTGCTGCATCTTGTCAACTCCGTAGCCCGTGCCGTGCGCGACGAGTTCCCCGACAAGGTCGTCGACACCTTGGCCTACCAGTACACCCGCAAGGCCCCCAGGAACATGCGCCCCGAGCCCAACGTCGTGGTGCGCCTGTGCAGCATCGAGTGCTGCTTCTCTCACCCGCTGGCCACCTGCGACAGCGCCCAGAATACCGCCTTCCGTCAGGACACGGCCGACTGGGCCAAGGTCTGCAATCGGCTCTGGGTCTGGGACTACGCCACCTCCTTCGCCCACTACCTGGTGCCCTTCCCCAACCTCCGCGTACTGGATGACAATATCCGGTTCTATGTCGAGAACAACGTGAAGGGCATCTTCGAGCAGGACAACTACACCAGCCTCCATGGAGAGCTCTCGCCCCTGGGCGGGTACATGGTGGCCAAGTTCCTGTGGGACCCCAACTATGATGAGGATCGGGCGATGGACGAGTTCCTCGCCGGTGTCTACGGGGCGGCCGCCGAGCCGATCCGCCGCTACATCGACCTCCTGCACGACAAGGTCGCCGATGACAACATCCACATGATGATCTGGCAGGGCCCCAACGCCGCGTATCTCACCGAAGAGATCATGAACGAGGGCGACGAGCTCTGGGAGCAGGCGGAGGCGGCCGTGGCCGACCTGCCCGAGGTCCTCAACCGCGTGCGCATCGCCCGCCTCAGCCTGGACTACGCCATGCTCGCCACCGCCAAGCAGGCCACCACCAGCCCGTACCGTTTCGAGGGCGATAGCTATCTGGCGGATGTTGACCCCCGGTTCCAGGCGCGCGTCGAGCGGTTCGCCACAGTGGGCGAGCAAAACGGCCTCACCTCCCTCAGCGAGGGCGGGGCCTCACCCAGGGACTTTGTGGACCGCGCGCGGCTCAAGGGTGGTCGGTTCCCCGTGGTGACGCTCAGCGGTGATGGGCTGCAGGCGAAAGTCATCCCCGCCCTCGGTGGCCGCATCCAGTGGCTCAGTGCGGGCGAAGATGGCCCGAACCTGCTGAGCCTCGGTGACCCCGCGGCCGGAGGCTACCCCGCCGCGGGCGGCTACTGCGAGGCCCTCGGCGGCGGCGCCGAAGGTCTGGGCTCCGCCGCGCAGTTCACCGCCGAAGAGGTGCAAAAGACCGACCAGGCCTCCAGCCTCAAGCTCACCGCCGAGCCTGAGCCCGGTCTGCGCATGACCCGCACCATCACCGTTCCTGTAACCGGCTCGACGCTCCGGATCGCCTCCACCCTGGAGAACACCCGCGACAACGCCAGACCGGGCGGCGCCAAGGCCGAGCTGGCCCTGGACCTGGGCAACACCGACGAGATCACGGCCATCATGCCCGCCGCCGGCGAGGCCGCCGTGATGAGCCTCTCCCTCCCCGAGGACCAGGCCGAGAAGCAGTGGTCCTTCACCGGCGAGCAGATCGCCGAGGGCCTCACGCTGGTCAACCACACCGCAGGGAAGGCGATTCGTCTGCTGCCCGGCGGCACCGAGCTGGACCGCGTCTGGCTGCGGGTCAATGCCCGCACCCAGGCCCTCAGCCTGGCGCTGCAGACCGCCGGCGACCTCCCGCCCGGAGGCACCGTCACGCTGACCCAGGAGCTCGAGGTGCTGTCGGACCTGGGCGATCTGCCCCAGGCCCGCCACACCGGTGCCAAGACCCATCAGGCGCTGACCGTGGTGGCACAAGATGACCAGTTGCCCCTGGGCCGCTACGGCGACTGGTGCTGGATCGAGAAGGACCCCAGGGCCGAGGACGGCTTCGCGGTGCGCCTGGCCAACAACCACATCGAGTGGTGCGTGCAGTGGCGCTATTCGCCGGCCCAGTTCGAGCCCGACACGCAGTACGACGCCTACGCCCGCGTCCGCGTGGAGAAGACCGGCGACGCCGGCCACGCCTTCTGGGCCGGGATCTACGACACCAATAGCGGCGACGGCCTGGGCACGGTCCAGCCGGCCATGACCGCCATACCGGACGGCGAGTACCACATGTACAAGCTCGGGACAGTCACCCCCGCCCAGGGCCACTACATCTGGATGGGCCCGCAGGGAAACGCGGAGAACCTGGACGGTGTATGGCTGGACTACTTCGAGCTGCGGGCGGTGAAGTGAGGCCGGCGCATGGGACAGCAGCGGCGTGGGGTGAGGGACCGGCGCAGGCCGGCTCCCCTCACCCCCCGCCCACGGGTCGGCGGGCCAAAGTGGCGAGCCGTACACCGACCGCCGGAACCGGATCGACTCTGGAGAGGGCGTGATCGCGTGCCTGCCTTGTATCTGCTCCATGCGTGCCTTCTGCTCACGGCCGGCCTAGCGGCCTCGGCCGCCACGCTCTCCAATCCCACCTGCAGCTTCACCGTCGGCCACTCCGGGCGCTTGCTCACCCAGTTGACCCTGCCCGAGGGCGAGCGCGCCACCGTGACGCTGACGCCCTCCTTCGCCCGGGCCAAGGCGTGCTCGGCCGACGTCCATGTGCGTGGACAGCAAGCCGTCATTCGACTGCTGGCCGAGGGTGAAGTCACCGTCGTCCGCGCCGAACTGCTGGCAGACGGCATCGCCCTCCGCGTGCGCCCCGAGACCGACGGCTGGATGGGTTTCTCGGGGACGGCCACGGGGAGTGCCGAGCCGCTGCACGCGGCCCGCATCACCCTGGACGACCGCGGCGAACCGACGGTGCACCGCAGCGGCGATGTGCTCCATATCGGCGCCGGCAAAGCCTCCAACCGCAGCATGAATGCCCTGTACTCCACCCAGACCTTTCGCGGCGTGCTCCTGGACGCACGCGACGGCACTCCCGATCTGCGCCCCACGGCCGAGGGGCACTCGCTGAGCATCTCCAGGGGGGAGCTGAGGATCAGGGCGTTGGACGTGTGGCCGCTCATCGGCCGGCGTCCGGCCTCGGGCTACTCAACCTATGGGCACCCGGAGAGCTCGCAAGAGCGTGTCGTCCCTCGCGAGTGGATCAGGGACCGGCGCCCCTTCCCGTGGCCTGAGCTGTCCCCGACGCAGCTTCCCCTCATCTCAATCACCGACCCCGCCCACTATGAGCAGGTCAAGGCGCAGGTGGATTTCCTCGCCGAGCACCTCCGCGACTGGGGCTTCTACTGCTATGGCGAATGGCCGCTCACCCAGCGCAACCCCGACTATGCCGGCCCCTCGCGGCAGGAGTACCTGGAGGGCAACAGGCGCACCTGCGACTACGCCCACTCCCGCGGGATCAAGATCCTGCGCTGGGTGACGGACCCGGACATCCAGCCGAGCTGGTACCCCGAGCTGCACCGCGAGTTCCTGGACAAGGGCTGGCTCTCCGTGAGGGGAGAGGCTGGCGAGTGGCTGCCGGACTACACCAACCCGGGCGTGCAGAACTGGGTGGAGAAGCAGTACGCCGACCTGGCCGCCACCGGGCCGGACTTCTACTGGGTGGACAACAACCACCCCACCCCGCCGCTGCACGAGCCGGATGTGTTCCCCCCCGACGCCTTCCGGCAGTTCTACCTGGCGATTCGGCGCGGCCTGCTCTCCACCGGCCGCGATGACATCCTCATCCGCAGCGGGGCCTCGGCCTGGGCCGACTACTCGGCGGTGGGGATCGTGGATGTGTACGCTCCCGGTCCGGATGTGCAGAATGACTGGACGGAACAGCAGATCTACGTGGCCGCGGAGCTGGCGCGTCGCGATTACCTGTGTCACTACAACCTCTGGCGCCGCTGCATCGACGACTACTTCCCCGCCGGCCCGCAGACCATCGACCAGACCCGGGCGATGGGCCCCCTGCTGGGCCTGACCGGCCTGAGCTTCACGACCACCGACATCGGCCTGCCCAATATCCCCGCCGACCGGCTGCAGATGCTCCGCCGGCTCGTGCCCGTGGCCCACACGCGCCCCATGGACCTCTGCCGCTTCGACCGCGGCCCCCTGCCCCGATGGTGGGTGCTCAACCAGACCGACGACGACGGCCGCCGCTGGTGCGTCGCCGGTGTGCTCAACTGGGGACTGGAGGCCGAGGAGCGACACTTCGTGGACCTCGAGGACCTGGGCCTGGACCCGCACCGCGAGTACCTGGCCTACGACGTGTGGTCCCAGCGCCCCATCGGCCGCTTCCGCGGGGCCATCGGCCTCCGCGTGGCTCCCACCTCCGGCCCCGCGATCGCGCTGCACCCCGTCGAGCGTGATCCCTTCATCATCGGCACCGACCGCCACGTGACCATGGGCGCCGCGGAGCTCCAAGACATCCGCTTTGCCGACAATATCCTCAGCGCCCGCTTCGTGGCGGGAGTAGCCGGCCGCACCTTCCACCTCGACGTCTTCTGCCCCGAAGGCCGCGAGCCCACCCGGGCCGCCGTCGATGGCCTCGAGCAGCCATTGCAGCGACTCGCCGATGGGCTCCTGCGCGTCCCGGTGCCCTGCAATGGCAAGCTGGCCCTCGTGGAGATCGCCATGGTCCCCACCGCCCTGCCGCAGTACATCGCCCCCGCGCCGCCCGGAACCAAGGAGGCCTTCGTCCCCGCCCACGCTATCGGCGCCACCTTCGGCAGTCCGGCCGAGGTAGCCGCCCTGCTGCAGCGCGTCCGCTCCGGCGAGACCGTCGTCATCGAGAGCCCCACCCTGCTGCCGGCCCACCCGGCACCCCTCTGGGACGCCCTCGATATGCGCTGGGGGCTGTTCCGCGGCCCTGCCGATCGCGACCCCTGGCGGCTCACCGTCCCCGCGGCCAAGACCGAGGCACCGGACGGCCTGCTCCTGCTCACCACCTGCATCGCCCACGCTCCCTTCACCGCCGATGCCCTGCTCAAGCCTCTGGGCCGGGGACTGATCGCCGTCGTCAGGCCCTGCGACGGCTCGCCACAGTGGAGGGCCCTGCTCGCCGAACTCCGCTCCGACCCCGCCGCGCTGCTTGACCGTGCGCGGTCCGAGGCCGACGACGCCCGCACCCGGGCCACATCCACCGTCGGTCCCTTCGCCGTCAACGGCGATCTCACCCGGGGCACGGCGACGCTCAGCATCTCACCGGCCCTGGCGGACACGAGGCTGTCCTTCCACTTCCGGCGCCTGTCGCCCTCACTCATCAGCCCCGACCGCCCCACTCCGCAGATCGAGATCGATGTCAACGGCCGGCAACTTGAGCACAACTACAATCCCTGCCGCCCCGAATCGCCGCCTCAGGAGTGGGACAGCCTGTACTTCGCCATCCCCGCCGGGCTGCTCAAGTTCGATGGCACCGATACCGTCGGCATCACGACCGCGCACCCGGCCACCGACGCGCCGGCCTTCGCCTTCGACCTCGAAAACGGCCTCGAGCTCACCATCGAGACCCCCGCCCTCGCCGGCCGGACCGAGCTGATCCCCGCGCCACGGATCGCGCTCCTCCCGCCCGTGGCCCTGGACGCCTTCCTCGGCCTCGATGGCGGCATGCGCCTGACCTCCAGCGGGCGAGGCGTGGACATCGCCACCCTCGGTGGCAAGCCCTACAATAGCTGGCCCGCCAAGCCCGGCGGCACGACCCACTGCATCTTCGATGAGCGAGAGTTCACTGTCGTCGTCACAGTCCCCCGCGGCTCCGCGGGCACACTGGAGGCCTACGCCTTCGATCATGAGGGCTACCGCAGGCAAACGGTCACCTTCAGATCGGAAGAGCGTCGTGTAGGGAAAGAGTGTAGGATAGGGTG
>CAZXDD010000268.1:0-10297 GCA_964639415.1 uncultured Armatimonadia bacterium | reverse complement strand
AGAGGGAAAGCGGGTCCCGCTCGCGGGACCCGCAGGGAGCGGCGCCGTTGGCCGTTGTAGGGCGGCGACCAGTGCGCCGTCTGCCGTTTCGCGCCACGAACCACGCGCCACGGCCGTTCCCCGTCCGGCTACTGTAGCGCTCCCTCGATCCCGTCGGCTATCCGCTGGAAGGCCAGCCGGACGGCCTCCGGAGCGTCGGGGCCCAGCAACGGCCGGCCGCTATCGCCCATGGCCACGACCTCCGGGACAAGAGGGATCCGGCCCAGGAACGGCACTTCCATCTCCTGAGCCATGCGCTCTCCGCCGCCGTTTCCGAAGATCGCGGTCTCTTCCCCACAGTGGGGGCAGACGAAGCCGCCCATGTTCTCGATCACCCCGAGCACCGGGGTCTTGACGGTGCGCAGGAAGTTCACGGCCTTGCGGCAGTCCGACAGGCTGGCCTCCTGCGGGGTGGTCACGACCACGGCCCCGGCGGCGGTGGGGAAGGCCTGGGCGACGGTAAGGGCCTCATCGCCCGTACCCGGGGGCAGGTCCACGACGAGATAGTCCAGGGCGCCCCACTCCACATCGGCCACGAACTGGCGGATGACGCCGGAGCGTGCCGGTCCGCGCCAGATGATGGGAGTATCCGGGGTCTCCAGCAGGAATCCGATGGACATGACCTTGAGGCTCTCGATGACCGGGATCGGGTTCAGCCCGCCCAGGCCGTCGGGGGTCTGTCCCTGCAGGCCCATCATCAGCGGGATGGTGGGGCCGTGCAGATCGGCGTCCAGGAGCCCCGTGCGCTTGTCGCGCAGGGCCAGGGCCCAGGCCAGGCTGGCGGCCACGGTGCTCTTGCCCACACCGCCCTTGCCGCTGAGCACCAGTATCTCATGGTCGATGAAGGCGGCCCGCTCCTGTAGCTTGCGTTCCTGCATCTCATACTGCTGCTGCGGGGACATGGGCTGGGCCGACGGGCAGCCGTCTTCCGGGGGAGCGCCCTGGCTCTCACATTCACCCTGCTTGTCGCACTGCTTGCACTCCGGGCGACGCCCGTAGCCTTCGCGCCAGTCGTCTGACATCGTCTCACCTTCTCATTATCAATGCCCGGCGGCGCCTGCTTCCGGCCTCCGCCGGCGGCGGTCTTTCGCCGGTCAGGCCACCAGGTCCATCAGTCGCGACCACGCCTCGCGCACGGCCGCGGCCACAGGACGATCAGTATACTCCACAAGCGGCACCTGTTGCGCGTTGGACTGCACAACAATATCGTCAAAAGGCAGTTTCGCCAGTACCGGGATGCCTCTTTCCGCGCAGAAGGCCTCGATGATGCCCGTGTTCTCCGGGTTGATGTCCGCCTTGTTGATGACCACGGCCACCGGGACGTTGAAATGCCCGGCCAGCTCCACCACGCGCTCCATGTCGTGCATCCCCGAGAGCGACGGCTCGGTGACCATCACACTGACATCCACATCCACCAGCGTCGCCGTCACCGTGCAGCCGATGCCCGGAGGTCCGTCGATGAGGATCAGTCGCTTGCCCTGCTGCAGGGCTACGTCCTCGGCCACCTGCCGCACCCGGCTCACCAGGCGCCCGCTGTTCTCGGCCGCCGGCTTGAGTTTGGCGTGCACCATGGGGCCGTACTCCGTACCGGACACATCGAAGACGCCGTTGATCACGGATTCCAGGGTCAGGGCCTGATTGGGGCAGGCCAGGACACAAAGACCGCAGCCCTCGCAATTGGCCTCGCGGATGGCGTCCACCGTGATGGCCCCAAACCGGCAACGCCGCTCGCACTCCCCGCAACGGCGGCACTTGTCCGCAGCGCGAACGGCGATCTTGGCGCCCCAGAAGTCCTCCCTGCGCTCTGCCTCGGGGTGCAGGAGCAGGTAGAGGTTGGCGGCGTCCACATCGCAGTCCACCAGGACCTTGTCCCGGGCCAAAGCGGCGAAAGAGGCCAGCACGGTGGTCTTCCCCGTGCCCCCCTTGCCACTGAGGACCGCGATCTGAGTGTATTGCTGAGCCATTGAGCTGCGCTCCCGTCAGACGTGATTGAGCCGCCGCCTTCCACCGACGCCTCGAGGCGCTTCGTGTTCGGCGGCGGCCTGTCTGCTTACCTCTCGAGCTTCAGACTACCACATGCGTCCGCGACCCATCCCCATGCCTCGGCCCATGCCGAAGCCCATCCCCATGCCACGGCCCATGCCCATTCCGAAGCCCATCCCGCGACCGTAGGGCATCATGCCCGCGGCGGGATAGCCGTATCCGGGCCACATCGGTGCCCCGTACGGCATGGCGTAGGGGGTCGGCAGGCCGTAGCCGTAGGCGCCATAGGCGCCGTAGCGGGCGGGGTAGCCCGCTCCCATCGGCAGGGCGCAAAGACCGCGCCCTCCGCCGGTCATCGGGCCCATTCCTCGCGGGCCTGTTCCGTCAAGTCCCGGCATCTTTCTCACCTCTTCTATGCTATGGGCGCCTGAAAAACGGACGCCCGCATTGGTGCGCGACTTACGCGCGGGTCATGGTCTGACCACACTTGGGGCACTTGACCTGGTTGCACGGCACGGCGCGCTGGTGCGGTTGCCGCTCGCCACAGGCCGGGCACACGCAGAACCCGCCCAGCCCGGCGGCGCTACCACCCATCCGACCGCCACCCCGGCCACCACCGGCTCCGGCGCCACCACCGGCGCCGCGACCCGCGCCGCGACCGGTGCCCGGCCCCTGGCCGCTCGGCCCTGTTCCATCTCCTCTGGGCATGCTTTCCACCTCCTCTACTCGGTGCTCACGCGGTCACACGACGGTACAAGTCCACCAGAACATCCTGCCACTTGCCCTGCGCCGCAAGCAGCGGCTCGCCCCGCGAATAGGCCTCCGCGATGGCGCGGTCCTGAGGGATACTGAGCAAGAGCGGCACGCCTTCCTTCTCGCAATAGGCCTCCACCCCGGCAAAGCCGCTGCCGGCGCGGTTGATCACCACACCGCAGGGCACTTCGATGCTGCGACAGGTGTCCACCGCCGCACCCAGGTCGCTGAGACCGAAGGGGGTGGGCTCGGTGATCAAGATGCAGTAGTCGCTCCCGTCTACGGCCTCCTGCATCGGGCAGGCCGTGCCCGGCGGCGCATCGATGATCGTGATGCGATCGGCGCTGGTCTGATCCTTCACCGCACCCGTCACCGGCGTGGCCTTCTGGTCACCGACATTGACTCGTCCGCCCACGAACCTGAGGCCCTCCGTCCGGCCCAAGACCAGATGCCCCACCGTACGCGGGGTCTCCTCGATGGCCCCGACGGGGCAGACGTACGAGCAGCAGCCGCAGCCCGAGCACAGCTCCGGGAAGGTCAAGACCGCCTGTCGGATCACGGCGATGGCGGCGTTCTGGCAGACCGAGGCACACTTGCCACAGCGGATGCAGGCGTCAAGGTCCACCCTGGGCACGGGCACATGAACCGGCTGCTCGGCGTCGACTTCGGGCCGGAGCAGGATGTGGGCATTGGGCTCCTCCACATCGCAGTCCAGCAGCTCGACGGGGCCCAGGCCGCCGCGATGTATGGCCAGAGCCAGGCTGGTGGCCAGCAGGGTCTTTCCGGTACCGCCCTTGCCGGCGGCCACGGCGATGGTGGGCAGCGTGGCTGTCTCTATCTGCATGGCGGCGCAACTCCAATCACTGCGAACTACTGCTCTTCTCCCAGATCGGCAAGCCGGCGGCGCAGCTCGTCAAGCTTTGCCTGCATCCCCTCGGCCTGAGCCTTGAGCTGCTCCTTGTCCTCTCCGCCCGCGGCCGCGGCGGCACCGCCGCCCGCACCGGCTCCGCCACCCATGCCGCGTCCGCCGCCACCGCCCATACCCATTCCGCCGCCCATCCCGCGCCCGCCGCCCATGCCGCCACCACCGCCACCGGTCCCGAAGTGTGACGGGACATTGGCCCCACCGATGGGCTGCAGACTGCCGGATTTCACGGCCTCCACGGCCTCACGCACCGTGCCGCCGGTGTGCTGGTAGAGCTTGAGCCCACCGGCGGACAGAGCCTGGAAGGCGTTGGGGCCGAGGTTCCCGGCGATGACGGCATCCGCTCCGCTGTCGGCCACGAGCTGGGCCGCCGCGATGCCCGCCCCGGACCCCTGGACGGCGGCGGTGTTCTGCACGGGCTCCACCTGCATCGTTTCGCTGTCCACAACGACGAAGTACGAACAGCGCCCGAAGCGCGGGTCGCACTGAGAATCCAGATTGTCTCCTGAAGCGGCCACTGCTATCTTCATGTGCCTTGCCCTCCTGATTTGTGTCCTCCGCGACAGACCGGCGCCGCCTACAGCTCGTCGATCTGAGCCGCGAGCATCTCGATCTGCTGCTGCAGCATGTCGATCTGGGCCTGGATCATCTGGGCCATCTGGGCCCGGTCCGGCTGAGCGAATCCGCCGGCCATCCACGGGTTCGGCGCCATCGGCATCTGAGCGCCGGCGCCCTCCATCGCCTGAGCCATCATGGGATTGGGCCACCGGCCGGTCATCATGGTCTCCGCGCACGGCCCCAGACCACTGGCGCTACGACCGACCCATCCGGGGCTATAGCCAAAGCGCATCCAGCCCGGAATACCCGTCATGTTGTACATGTTCCTTCTCCGCATCTGTGCGTCACCCCGACTTTCCTCTATATACTGTAGGGCTCTGCTGTCCGGCGCCGATTCCCGGCGCCGTCGCGGTCGCCCCGCACAGGGGGCCGCCGCTTGCCGATGCTACCGACCCTCACTCAGTGCTCGCAGGCACTGTCGCCCGTGACCAGCGTGCCGGCGGCAAACTCCGCCAAGACCTGAACTGCCTCACCCTCCACACCCCAGATCAGGTCGATCCCCGCCGCGCTCAGAAGCTGCTGGGCCCGGGGTCCCGCCCCTCCCGCGATCACCACGTTCACCTGCTCCCGCGCCATCAGGGCAGGTATCGCGCCCGGCTCGTGGCCGGGGTTGGCCAGCCACTTTACCAGCCGCGGATCGCCGTCATCCACAACAGCTACCAGATACCGCTCGCAGCGGCCGAAATGGGCGGACACCTGATCCCCGTCACAGGCAATGGCTACTCTCATGGCGACTGGATCCAGCTCCTCGCTATATGTAGTTGGCATATAATCGGCCGAAAGAGAGCGCCCATGAAGGGGCGCCTTAGGCCTTCGGTTGCTATATGCGCCTTACATATAGCACATGCCAGGGCCCTTGTCAACCACGATTGGCAAGTTTTCTGTCCGGGGGCGGATCCACGACACGTTACCTGGCGCCCTTGTTCGCCGGCCGCTTCGCCGGGGTGTCTCGGACCTGCTTGCTCCCGGGGGGAGCTTCCTTGCTAGAAGCCATGGCCCCGTCTATACTGGGTTGGTGCCGCGGTTGACACAATCTACGGATGGTGACACGTCTTGGATATCTATGTAGGCCTGGAACGCGAGCCGGGGATGGAGCGTGAGCGGGCGGTCCTGGTGGGGATCGAGCCGCTGCGCGAGGAAGCGCGGCGCAGCATGCAGGAGCTCATCGGGCTGGCCCGCACCGCCGGGGCGGCGCCGATGGACGTCCTTGTTCAGCGCCGCCGGCAGCCGGACGGGAAGACCTTCATCGGCAAGGGCCGGCTGGTCGACCTCAAAGCGATGGTGGCCTCCCACGGCGCCGAGATCGTGCTGTTCGACGGGGAGCTTTCGCCGGCCCAGGTGCGCAATCTCGTGGATGAGTTCGACTGCAAGATTCTCGACCGCACCGAGCTGATCCTGGACATCTTCACCCAGCACGCCAAGACCCGCACCGGCAAACTGCAAGTGGAGCTGGCCTTGTACTCCTACATCCTGCCCCGCCTGCATGGGCGCGGGAAGATGATGGACCGCGTCACCGCCCGTGGCAGCTCGGGCGGGGTGGGCGTGCGCGGCCCCGGTGAGACCAAGCTCGAGACCGATCGCCGCCGGCTGCGGCAGCACATCGTGCGCATCCGCCGGGAGCTGGAGCAGATGAAGGAGCGCCGCGGCGTGGAGCGCGAGCAGCGTCAGGAGAGCCACCTGGCGCAGGTCAGCCTCGTGGGCTACACCAATGCGGGCAAGTCATCGCTGCTCAACGCCCTCTGCGGCTCCGAGGAGGTCATCGCCCGCAACCGGCTGTTCGAGACCTTGGATACCACCATCCGCCGCGTGGACCTGGGCGAGAACAGCCAGGCTCTGGTGGCCGACACCGTCGGGTTCATCAACAATCTCCCCCGCAAGCTCATGGAGGCCTTCCGCGCCACCCTCGAGGAGGCCCTCGAGGCCGATGTGCTGGTGCAGGTCGTGGATGCTGCAGACCCCTGGGCCGAGACTCAGAACCGGGCCACCCGGGAGATCCTCGCCGAACTGGGCGCCGCCGACATGCCCCTGGTGACCGCTCTGAACAAGTGGGACAGCCTCACCGACCCGGCCCGGCAGGCCGAGCTCGCCGGAAACCTCCCCGATGCCGTTCCCATCTCGGCCGTCACCGGCCAGGGCCTCGACGAGCTGAAGGCCCGCATCCGCCAATTGCTCCCCACAGCCCTGGTCCCCGTCACCCTCCAATTCCCCTATGACAAGATGCAGCTTCTCGAGCTGACGCGCCGCGCCGGCCGGCTGCTGGACACCAGCTATGAGGCCGACTACGTCCTGGCCCACGCCGAGGTCGACGAGCCCACCCTCGCCCGAGTCAGGGAGTACGTGGTGGCGGAGGAGTAGAAGCCAACGGCCGTGGCGCGTTACGGCTAACGGCGCCGCTCCCTGCGGGTCCCGCGAGCGGGACCCGCTTTCCCTCTCCTTCGCGATACGGCCGCTCTGGAGAGGGCGACGACGAACGTCCCATCTCCCCCACGTCCCGCCACCACAGAAGAGGAAACCCACCTAACCGTCGACGAAGAGTGGACGTTAGCCGTTCCAGCTCTCACCCGCCCCGGCCCAAGGACGAGCCTGACGGCAACACCCACAACAACGACTGGCGGGCCTGCAGCCCCGTCGGCACGGTGGCTCTCACCACTATATACCCACGACCTGGAAGGTGCTCGGCCAACGACAACGGTCAACGGCAACGACTGGCGGGCCTGGAGCCCCGCCCGCACGGCGGCTCTCACCACTGTGTGCCCACGACCTGGAAGGTGCTCGGCGAGCGACGCCGTGAGTCGTTCGCCGTCACGCGCCACGGCCGTTCCCGCCGTTACGCGCTGCACGTCCGCGCGGCGATCGCCCGGCCGCAGGCGATCCCCGAGGCCGTGGCCTGGATCAGGCCCCGGGTGATTCCCGCCCCATCACCGCAGGCGTAAAGGCCGCCGATGTCTGTTTCCAGCTCCTCGCTCACCGAGACCCGCGCCGAGTATAGCTTCACCTCGATGCCGTAAAGCAGCGTGCCCGGTCCCGCCACCCCCGGGGCCAGGCGGTCGATGGCCTGAAGCATCTCGATGATCGCCTTCAGGTGCCGGTAGGGCAGGACGTAGCTGAGGTCTCCCGGTGCCGCGGAGGGTAGCGTCGGTGTGGTGATGCAGTGCTCCAGGCGGCGGGGGGTGGTGCGCCGTCCGGCTACGAGGTCGGTGTACCTTTGCACCAGCACCCCGTCGCCCAGCAAATTGGCTAGGCGCGCGATGTACTGGCCGTAGGCCACCGGGTCGTTGAAGGGCCTTGTGAACCGGCTGGAGACCAGCAGTGCGAAGTTGCTGTTCTGGGTCCTGCGGCGGGCATAGCTGTGGCCGTTGACGGTGACCACATCTCCCAGGCGCTCGGTAACGACCTCGCCGTAGGGGCAGACGCAGAAGGTGCGCACGAGGTTGTCGAAAGTCGGGGACCAGTACAGGAGCTTGAACTCGTAGAGGGCGTCTGTAAGCTCCTGCAGGACGGCGGCGGGGGTCTCCACCCGCACGCCGAGGTCCACCGGGCTGGGGTCGCTTTGCAGGCCCAGGGTCTTGGCCTGCTCCTGGACCCAGGGCTGCCCGCTGCGTCCGGGCGCGAGGATCACGAAGTCCGCGGGCAGGCGGGTGCCGTCGGCCAGCACCACGCCCACGACCCTCCCGTCCTGTGTGAGCACCTGCGCCGCCGCCGTCCCGAACCGCACCTCACAGCCGGCCAGGAGCGCGGAGCGCATCCGCGCCAGCACCTCGGGGCAGCGGTCCGTGCCCACATGTCGGAGCGGAACCGTGGCCAGCTTCATGCCGGCCATGATGGCCCTGCGGCCGAGGTCGTCGGTGGTGGCGTCCGGGGCGCCGTGGACTTCGGTGGGGGCACCGTAGGCGAGCCAGAGCGCATCGGCGGCCTCCACGAGCTGCCGGGCCGCGGCGGCACCGACGATCTCGCCCAGATGGCCGCCGACCTCCACCGTCAGCGTCAGCTTCCCGTCGGAGAAGGCTCCGGCTCCGCCGAAACCCTCGAGACGGGCCGAAGCCCTGCCCTCCCCCCCGTCCTCGATGACCCGGGCACGCTGCGGCAGGTCCAGGCCCCGTTCCACGATGGTAACGTGGCAGCTCCGAGCCGGCAGGAGCTCCAGGGCCGCGGCGATCCCGGCCGGGCCCGCTCCGATGACCACAACTTCCGCATTTCCCGTGCTCATATGGCGCAACTCCGTGGCCACAGGATTGTCCAACGGTATTGTTGAGGTGGGTCTACCTTTCGGCCATACAGACTGTGGCACCTCCCCCGCGGCCGTGGCGGGAGGACGGAAGGTCCGTGGGTCCGTGGGGACGAAGGACTCGATCCGCGGCCGGCTTCCGCAGGGACAAAGAGCGCCCCAAGACCACGGAACGCCGCGCACCCCGTGAGGGCTCGCGGCATTCTTGACGCTGTCTCCGGAGGCCGTGTATACTCCCCACGGAAAGGCTGCCGGCGCTGGTCAGGCCCGGACGGCGCCCACTCAAAGGAGTTGAGATGCATGCGTTTGATGCTGCTGGGAATGACGCTCGCGTGCCTGGGTCTGGCGGTGTCGGCGGGAGCTCAAGGCTTCGATCTGAACATGTTCGGAGAGCCCGTGGCCCCGCTGCAGCCCACGCCCTCGTGGTACGGGTCTACCGGTATGGTGCGGACACCCTCCGCCGAGATCGGCGCGCCCTTGAAGCTCTCCGGCGGTATCCACCGCGTGGACCTCGATGACAACCAGCAGGACCTGTACTGCGCCAATGTGGCCGTCCTGGCCGACCTCGAGGTGGGCGGCGCGGTGATCAACGACATCATCCCGCCCGGAGCCGCGGCCTATGTGAGCGAGACCATTCTCAATGCCAAGTACCGCCTCCCCCTGGAGAGCGCCTTCGGCCTTGGCAATCTGCCCCAGGTTGCCATCGGCATCTGGGACGCCTCGGACCGCATCAACCGCACCTACTATATCGTGGCCAGCAAGACACTCTCGTTGGCCAAGGACCGGCCGGCCATGGGGCTGAAGCTCCACGCCGGTCTCGGGAGCGGCGAGATCGGTGAGGGCCCGCTGCACGGCCTGTTCGGTGGCGTCGAGTTCGCCCCCTTCACCGGGGCGCTGGTGCAGGCCGAATACGATGCCGAGAACGTCAACCTGGCCTTCAGGTACTCGCCCTTCAGTTGGCTCAGCGCCGATGTGGCCAGCATCGATGGCGACTTCGGCTGGGGCGTCAGTGTTCAGTCCACATTCTAGAAGCGCGGCCGGAAACCCCACCTTCGCCGGGGATGTCATTCTGAGAGCGTCCGCTCCCGGAGGGAGCAGCTCGAAGAAGCTCCCGGCGTTCAGCGAGATTCTTCGCTATCTCGCTGCGCGAGATGGACGCTCAGAATGACAGCAAACGGACCAGCCGGGCTTTTCGGCCGGACCTCGAGAAGTCCGGCCGGCCCTACAGGCTACAACCGTCGGTAGTAGCCCGCCGGGCATCGCCCGGTCGGGATTGCCGTCATCGTTGCATCCCGTGTACAAAGACCACAGCAAAGCCAAACCACCAGGGAGGATAGGAAATGCGCGCACTCACAGCAGTCGTCGGAGTCGTCTTGCTCCTCACCCCGTGCCTGGCCTTCGCGCAGTTCGGCTGGTACGAGGGCGGCAAGGCCGAGGACACCTGGGGAGTCAAGGTCGGCTGGGCCGATCTGGGCGATCTGGGCAGCGGCCTCACCGCAGGCGTTGACTACAAGATCAGCGCCTGGAATCAGAATTGGCTCCTCGGCCTGGACTGGGCACAGGGCGACAATGATGCCACCGTCTGGGACCTGAACTTCAACTGGGTGCAGGATGTCAAGTCGGACGCCTACAAGTGGTACTACGGCGGTGGCATCGGCCTGTACTATGGCGATGTCCAGGGCGAGAACAAGACCAGCTTCGGCGCTCAGCTCCTGGCCGGCATGGACTTCGCCCAGTCCTGGTCCGCCGAGATT
>CAZXDD010000267.1:0-10334 GCA_964639415.1 uncultured Armatimonadia bacterium | reverse complement strand
GGTCGCTAAGCCACGGGCGAGCATCGAAACCGACCACCGAGGGCCAGATCTCGTCGTAGACGGCCTGGGTCATGCGGCCGATGATCTCTGCCCGCGTCTTCTCGATCCAGCCTCGCAGCTCTGGTTCCATGCCGTCCACACACATCCCCGGCAGATAGGCGCAGTTGAGCTCCAGCGAGGGGAATGCGTCGACCAGGGCGAGGGCTGCGACCCGCTGCGGATGGTCGTGGGCGACCTGCAGGGCGATCATGCCGCCCAGGGAGTGGCCGATCAACACCGCCGGACCCTCGTCCGGGAGAGCGGCGACATAGGCGGCCAGGCCCTGCAGAGAGCGCTGCACTCCCTCCTGTGGCCCGCCGTGGTACGGCAGGTCGGGGGCGAAGACGGCGCAGCCCGCGGCGGTGAGTGCCGCCGTCTGGGGTCTCCAGAACCGGCTGTCACAGCCGAAACCGTGGAGCAGGATGACCGGGATGCTCATGACACACCCCCGGCCCACTCCTGCAGCCGGATGGCCTCCGCGCACATGCCCACCACATGGTAGTCGACCTTCCACACGTTGCCCTTCTCCAGGCCCGGTCCGGCGTACCAGCCGCCGTATTCCGAGTCCACCATCTCACGCCGGATGAAGCGCATCATCCCCTGCAGCGGCTCCCAGAGGTCTTCTCGGCCGCGGACGAGGGCATAGTGGAGCATGGCCCGCACCGCCTCGCACTGCTGCCACCAGCCCTTGTCGGGGCGGATGACCTCACCCTCCAGGGAGGCGTCCGCGTGGATCCCGCCCTCCTCCGCGTCATAGCCAACAAGCAGGCCGTAATCCAGCAGCTCGAGGCCTGCGCGCAGGTAGCCTTCACCCAAGCCCCGCTCGACGGCGGAGGACAGCAGGAAGGCCCATTCGAACTGGTGGCCGATGTCGACACGCCCACGCTGAGACGTAGGGATCGGTTGCCAGTCCTCGGTGTACATCTCCGCCAGGGCGCCGCCGGTCTGCGGCGAGCGCCGGGAGAGCAGGAAGTCGGCGATCTCGCGGGCACGGACATGGATGTGGCCAAGGCCGGGGAGGTCACCCAGTGCGAGCAGGGCCTCGAAGCAGTGCATCATAGGGTTTTGCGAGTTGATCGCGCGGCCGGCGGGGGCCGAGAAGTCGGCGGTCAGCGCCGGGATCAGCCCGCCGTGCACGTCCCTCAGCGGGCCGCTCAGGGTCTCCCAGGCGTCCAGGGCCGCCCGGCGGCAGCGGTCGTCGCCCAGGCAGGCCGCGGCGTGAGAGAGGCCGAACACCACGAAGGCGTGGCCGTAGCTGTCCTTCTTGTCGTCGATCACGGCGCCATCGGCGCTGCACGACCAGTACCAGCCGCCGTGCAGGCCGTCGCGCATGGCCGTCATCAGGAACTCGGCACCGTCGGCGACGGCGTCGGCATAGGCCTGCTCGCCGGTGAGGGCATAGCCGGTGGCGAAGTTGTGCAGCAGCCGCCCCTGGGACACCAGCGTCCCCTCCGGGCTGCCGGTGCGGCGCCACTGCCGGTCGACGGAGGGCCATAGCAGGCCGGACTTCGTGGGCGCCGCCGCCAACCAGTGGGGCAGAATGTCCTCCAGCAGGTGGGCGGCAAACCACGACAGGGCCAGGGGTATGGTAGGCATCGGTCATCTCCCGGTTCTCTTGCGTTGCAGGGCCATTCGGCGGCCGGGGCGGCGAACCCTTCACGGTGAGCAGACGTCCCTCGGAACGTAGAGGGCGCGCGCGATCGGCGGTTGATCGCCGCCCGTACTGCCTCTGGCCCTGCGGTGACAAGACCCCCGCGGGTGTCTTGTCTCCGGCACCCGGGGCCTTCGCCAATCCGTCCGGGCGTCTGCCGCGCAGGGCGCCGGGGGCTCCCCGGCGAACAGTCGTTACCACCGTCTCGCCACCATGCTCGGCCGATAGTGAGGAGTGCACCATGCGGATACCCAGACCGGTGACGTGCGTGCTCTTGTCGCTGGGTGGTTGCCTGATCCTGTGCGGCCCGTGCGTTGCCGCGGAAGAAGTCCCCTCTCCCGTAGCCTGGTACTCCTTCGACGAGGAGGGGGCGTTGGGTGCCGACGTCTCCGGGACCGGACAGATGGCCGGCGTTACCGGGGGCACACCGGGGGCGGGGAGGGTGGGCAACGGCCTGTGGCTGGACAAGACCGGCGGCCTGCAGGTGCCGGCCAGCGAGTCGCTCCACGCCACGGAGGGCCTCACCATCGACTGCTGGGTGAGGTTCGCCGACGTGCGGGACAATGCCAATATCGTGAGCAAGGAAGGCGAGTACCTCCTGCGCCTGGACCCGCCGGGCGAGGGCGGCACCGTCTCGTTCTTCGTGGACCTTGATGGCGCCCTCGAGCCGCGGGTCACAGGCCCGGCGGTGCAGCCGGGCAGGTGGTACCACCTGGTGGCCACATGGGACGGCGCCACGGCCGTGCTGTGGGTCAACGGTCAGGAGTTCTCCCGGGCGCGGTCGGGCAATGTGACTCCGACGCAAACCCCGGTCTCCATCGGGCTGCCCTCGCAATGGGGGCCGGTGGGGCTGCACGGAATCGTGGACGAGGTGAAGCTCTACGACAGGGCCCTGCCGCGCCCGCTGGTGCTGACCCGGGACCTGGGACTGGACAGGCCGGTGGAGGGGCCGCGCGCCACGGAGGCGCGCTTCGAGTTCGAGACCGACACCGAGGGCTGGGAGATCGTGGGAGAGGGAGCGCTCTCGGTGCGCGACGGCGCCCTGCGGGCGAACGTGCCCCCCGAGGGTGCTACGCTACTGCGCCGCGCCCTGGCGGTTCCCCTGGCGGACAAGCCCTTCGTCTCCCTGCGCATGGCTCTTTCCACCGGCACGGAGGCGACGCTTCTGTACCTCACCGACAGTGGCCTGGGAGCGACGGCTTTCCCGGTCGAGGGCGACGGGCGTATGCACTCGTACGCTCTGGACCTGAGCGAGGGCGCCGGGTGGCGGGACACCCTGGAGGCGGTGGGCCTCGTGCCGCCGGCGGGCGCCGAGGCCGCCATCGACTTCCTCCGCGTCGCCCAGGCGCCCGAGGGGCCGCCGGAGATCGGCATCGAGCGCTTCCTCCTCGAGCCCGTCATCCCCCGAGCGGGTGTGCCGCTGCGGGTCAACGCCGCGCTGAAGAACACCGGCGGCAACGGCGCCGGGCTCACCGCGCGCCTCAGAGCCTCCCGGGGCGTCACGGTGCTCGAGGGCTCGGCGCAGACCATCGCGCAACTGGGCTTCGGCGAGGAGGTGGAGCTATCGTGGGAGGTGCAGGCGGCGGGGCCTGTCACCTCCGCCCTGCGACTGCAGGTGAGCGGGGAGGGCATGACCACGGCGAGACGCGAGCTTGAAGTGAGCTTCCTTCCCCCCCTGGCCGCCACGAAGGCCGACTACGTGCCGGAACCCCAGATCGCCCACAGCAAGTACCTCATCGGCGCCCACTACTGCCCGCTGTGGAAGCAGGGATCACGCTCCGGGGGTTGGGAGCTGATCGAGCCCTATCCCGAGCGAGAGCCGGCCCTGAGCTGGTATGACGAGGACAATCCGGAAGTCACCGACTGGGAGATCAAGTACGCCCTGGAGCACGGAATCTCGTACTTCGTCTACTGCTGGTACCGGGGTAGCCAGGGCGGTCCGGTGGATGTGCGCCTCGGCCACGCCATCCACGACGGCCTGTTCCAATCGCGATATGGCTCGAAGTTCCAGTTCGCCATCATGTGGGAGAACCAGGGCAAGGGCACGGCCGGAGTGTCCTCCGAGGAAGACCTGCTTCACAACCTCCTGCCCTACTGGATCGAGAACTACTTCAAGCACCCCTCCTACCTGAAGGTGGACGGCAAGCCGCTGCTGTTCATCTACCGCCCGGAGTTCCTGGTCGGCGATCTGGGCAGCGTGGAGAAGGTGAGAAGCGCGCTGGACAAGGTGCGTCGGGCCTGCGTGGACGCGGGTCTGGGCGGCCTGACGATCCTGGGCGAGGATCGGGGCAAGAGGCCCGAGCCGCTCCGGCTCATGAAGTCCCAGGGACTGGATGCCAGTTTCTCCTACTGCTGGCCGATCGCCGGCAATCCGGAGCCACAGCAGGCCATCGCCGCCCAGGAAGACTTCTGGCGCGAGCGCCGGCAGATGGGGATCATCCCCGACCTGGTCACCATCTCGATGGGCTGGGACTCCAGGCCGTGGCACTCGAGCTCCACCATCTGGCGCCTGCCGCCGGACGACTTCGAGACCCTCTGCCAGAAAGCTCGGGAGTTCATGGACGAGCTACCGGCGGACGAGCCGGGCAGTAGACTGGTCCTGCTGGACAACTGGAACGAGTTCGGGGAGGGCCACTACATCTTCCCCCACCGCGAGCACGGTTTCGGCTATCTGGACGCGGTGCGCAATGCCTTTTGCGATGGCGCCGGACCCCATACCGACCTGGTGCCCGAGGACCTGGGACTGGGACCGTATACCCGGCGCTACGACCGGTTCAAGGAGCGTCGCGCCCGGTGTGCCGAGATCGTGGTGGCCGAGGACCTGGAGCCCGATCTCATAGGCTACTGGAGCTTCGACGAGCCCGATGACGTCCAGTTCGCCTGGGACTGGTCGGGCAACGGGCTGGGCGGCATGCTGGACGATGCCACGCGGGTGCCCGGGCGACGCGGCAGAGCCCTCAAGTGCGAGGGCGGCTGCGTGCAGATTCCCGGAGCGGGGGCGCGCTTCGCGCTGGACGAGATCAGCGTCGAGTGCTGGGTGAAGACGGACGTGGCGGGGCAGAGCGACAAGTGGTTCGTCAACAACCTCTACGGCTCGGGCACTTCCGGCTTCCGCCTGGGGCTCGGCGCCGGCAGGCTGGAATGGGCGATCCCCAAGGCCCCCTGGAGCCATCGCCTGAGCGCTGCCGACCCCCTGCCCACGGGCAGGTGGGTGCATGTGGCGGCCACCTACGACGGCAAGGTGATGCGGCTGTACATGGATGGCCGGCAGTGTGCCTCGCTGGAGCGCCGCGGCCCGGTGGTGGGCAATGCGAGCCACCTTTGCCTGGGCAGCTATGACGTCAACCACCGCGCCTATTTCGACGGCCTGCTGGACGAGGTGAAGATACTTCGCCGTGCGCTCTCGTCCGAGGAGATTGCCGCCAGGGCGCAGGAGTAGGCTGGGCCGCCGGCAGTCTCCCTTCGTACTCGCGCGTGAGAACTCACCGTGGGCCGGTAGCCATCCCCCCGACGCAGCACGTTCCGCGGAAAGGTCAGTGTGATGACGATAGCTGCGTGCCTGCTCTGTCTTTGGCCCCTCGTTGCCACACTCGCCAAAGCCCAGGACCTCACCCCCGCCCAGTTCGAGGACGGAGACGTGGTGTGCCTCATCGGCGACAGCATCACCCATTCCCGCAAGTACCACAGCTATGTGTACGACTACTACCTCACCCGCTTCCCGGAGCGGAGGATACGGTTCGTCAACCGCGGCATCGCGGGAGATTCCGCCGGCGGCGCGGTGTGGCGCTTCGACTGGGACATCGCGCCCACCAGGCCGAACGTGGCCTGCATCATGTTCGGGATGAATGATGTGAGCCGCGGGCTGTACGGCAAGGAGAACCCGGATGAAGCCAACCTCGCCGCCCGCCGGGCCGCCCTGGATCGTCACCGGGAGAACCAGCTCGCGCTGGCCCAGAGGCTCAAGGCGGCCTTCGACCCCCGCTTCGTCTTCATCACTCCCTCGCCGTATGATGACACCGCCCAGATCGAGACGGAGAACCTCTTCGGCGTCAACGCCGCCCTGGCCACCTGCGGCGAGTATGCCGCGGAGCTGGCGGCGCAGATGGGCGGCGGTGTGGTGGACTTCGGCGGTCCTATGACCGCGCTCAATCTGGAGCACCAGAGGCAGGACCCGAGCTTCACCATCGTCGGCCCGGATCGTGTGCACCCCGGCGATGTGGGCATGCTGGTGATGGCGTACCTGTTCCTCAGGGCCCAGCAGGTGCCCGCGGTGGTCTCGCAGCTTACGCTGGATGGCGAGACAGGTCGGGTGGAGGCCTGCGAGAACGCGCAGGTGAGCGAGGTCGCGGCGGGCCCCGAGGGTCTCGAGTTCGACTACCTGCAATACGCACTGCCGTTCCCGGTGGAGCCCGGTGCCGCGGGCGCTCTGGAGCTCGTTCCGTTCATGGCGGAGCTGAACCGGGAGACGCTGGCGGTGAAGCTCAAGCGAGGCGGGGCCTATCGCCTGCTCATCGACGGCGAGGAGGTGGGGCGGTACACCTCCGAGGAACTGGGGGCGGGAGTGAACCTGGCGGCGAACTCCCGGACTCCGCAGCACCGGCAGGCCCAGGCGCTCCATGCGGTGAACGAGCGGCGCCGCGGCCTCGAGGTCCGGCTACGCAGCCACGCTCAGATCAGGATGATGCTTCTGCGCGCGAATGTCGAGGAGGCCGACGAGGTAGCGGTGCGCGCGTACTTCGACGACTTCCTGGCCAAGAACCCCTCCAACGCGGGCTACTTCAGGAGCCAGTTCGATAACTACCTGAAGACCGGCCCGGAGCGGGAGCCGATCGAGGCCCAGATCGAGGAGCTGGTGCAGCAGCTCTGGCGGCAGAACCGTCCCGTGAGCCACCACTACCAGATCGTGCAGGTGGACAGCTAGCGAGGGTTCGCCTGAGGCCGGGGAGCACGGCGCGGAACCTCGCCTCCGGTCGCTGCCCCCGCCCGACGGCGATCCTGCCGGGCGGGACGCCTGCGAACGGCGAGTTCGGACGTCCGGAACTGCGTGCCCGTAGGCGCCCGGACAAGCCCGGGGCGCCGCCGGCGGTCGTTGCTTGTCGCTGTCACCCGTTTCCTGTCACCTGCCGCATAGGAGGTCTTCGCTCATGTCCCGTCCCATGGCCGCGCTCTCTCTCTTGGCCCTGGCGGCCTGTGCTCACGCTCAGGAGGCGCCGAGGCTGCACAACAGCGGTTTCGAGGAGGTAGCACAGGGCGTCGTGCCGGCGGACATCGGCTTCGGCGTCTGGGTGCTGGGCGAGGACAGGCTGGTCCCTGTGGGCTGGACGCTGAACCCCGCCTTCCCCGGCACGCTGACGGTTGCCGCCGAGGGCGCCCGTTCCGGAGAGCGGGCCGTGCGCATCCATGCCAATGGCCCGCGGGGCGATGCCCACCTGTTCCAGCCCTGTCCGGGCATCACGGCGGGACAGGCCTACCAGGTCTCCGCCTGGGTGAGGGGAGGCCCCGCCCGCATTGTCTGTTACGAGTACTATCCCGAGGGCGTCATCAAGACGCCCACAATCCTGAGCGCTGCGGAGCCTGCGGAGGAATGGCACCGGCTCTCGGGCTACTACTTCCCGGAGGGCGCCGACCTCAGGAGCGTCTCGTTGGCCGTGGTGGCCCCCAAGGACAGCATCATGGAGGTGGACGACATCGCCGTGACACCCGCCCCGGACCTGAGTCTCCCCGCCGACCTGCAGCCGATCACCCTCGAGACCGACCTGCTGCGGTTCACGCTCTCGCCCGACGGAAAGCTGCAGGAGTTCACGGACAAGGCCTCCGGCGCCAACCACGCCAGACCCGGCACGGGGTCGGTCTTCCGGGCCTCCCGTGGAGGCAGCGAGATCCCGGTGCGCGCCGTGACGCGGCAGGGCAGTGTGCTGGACGTGCAGTTCGCCGATCCGGGGGTCAAGGCCACCTTCCGAGTCGGGCTCTATCCCACCTACTTGACCCTGGAGCTGCGCAGCGTGACGGGTGAGGGCGTGGACTGGGTCCAGCTCGCCTATCTGCCTCTGAGCCTCTCCGGCTCCATCGGGACGCTGCTGAATGTGGCATGGGATGACGACTTCGCCGCCTGCGTCCTGGCGTGCAATGAGCAGACCCACTCCTTTGGCGCCAGCGGCTCGGAGGCCAACCTCGCCGCCCGCTGCTACAGGGATTACGGCATGCCGGGGGCCAAGATCGCGGTGATTGGGACGCCCCTTGCTCCCGCCGGGTCGACGGACGCACTGCTGGATGTGATCGAGCGTGTAGAGCTGGATCAGGGCCTGCCGCATCCCACTATCGACGGGGTCTGGATCAAGCGGGCGCCCCAGCGGTTCTCCTCGTATCTCATGGCCGCCGGGGCGAGTGAGGCCAACATCGACGACGTCGTAGAGTTCGCCCGAGGCGGCTTCGGCTGCGTGGAGCTGCTGAACTGGTGGAACTCCACCCCGGAGTATGAGCCCCATCCGGGGCTGTTCCCCAACGGGCTGGAGGGGATGAAGGCGTGCGCCGACAAGATCCACGCCGCCGGGATGGAGGTGGGCCTGCATGCGATGCAGGCCATGGTGGGCTGGGGCGGCACGGGGATGAGGAACAAGTACATCCTCCCCGAGGCCGACCCGCGGCTGCTGCGCGACCGGTTCACACCACTGGCCGCGGCGATCTCGGCCGACGCCACGGAGCTGCCGGTTCAGGGTCCCCTGGATGACTGGCCCGAGAAGGGCGACCTGTTCGTCGAGGGCGAGCTGATCCGCTACACCGGTCGCGGCGAAAGCACGTTCACCGGCTGCACCCGCGGCCTGCACGGCACCACAACCAAGGAGCATGCGGCGGGGACCGAGGTCGGCCATATGGTGAACTGCTTTCCCATGTGGGATCATGTGATCTACGCCCCCCACGTGGAGTCCACCCTCGTGGACGAGGCCTGCCGGAACATCGCGCGCATCTTCAACGCCACCGGCGCGGACATGTCGTACTTCGACGCCGGCGAGGAGATCGCCGTCCAGCCGCCGTCGTGGCGCAACCAGGGACGGGTGGCGCTGGGAGTCTTCGACCGTATCGACAAGCCGGTGATCCTCGAGGGCAACGCCCTGTACACCAACCTCTCCTGGCATGTGATCACCCGGGGCAGCCCCACCTTCGACCCCATCTACTACGGCCGTCGGGGCTACACGCTGCGCGGCAAGGGCCAGAACCCCGCGGGCTGGCGCAAGAACCTGCTCACCGGTGATGTGGGGTGGTTTGAGGCCCACGTGCGCTCCGACTCAACCTACGCCGTGACGCCGGACGAGGTGCTCCTGCTGTGTCTGAAGGCCCTCGGCGGCGATGCGCCCATCTCGTTCCAGGTACACTGCAGCAACCTGTACGGCAACAAGCGCATGCCCGAGATGCTCAGCATCATCCGGGCCTGTGATGCTCTGAAGCGGGAGCAGTACTTCACCCCCGAGGTGCGGCGTCGGCTCTCCACGCCCATGGCCGAGTTCAACCTGGACCAATCCGCGGAGGGAGATTGGCGCGTGCGGCCCATGGAGTTCGGGCCGTCTCAGGTCGTGGACGCCGAGAGCGAAACGGGGTGTCTGGTGAGGCTCCAAAACCCGTACGCGCCGCAGAGGCCGTGGGTCCGTGTGCGCGCCCTGGGCGAGCCCGCGGCCTACGGCGCCGAGGGCAATATCGTCCTGGCGGATTTCGCCGAGGGCGTTCCGTTCACGGCGGATGGCTCGGCCTCGGAGGAGCTGACCTGCGCCGCTGAGCCGGCGGAGGAGCAGACCCCGGACGGCGCGGCGGCCTTCTGCTTCCGGGCCAAGAACGCCGCCCGGGCGCCTTCCTCGTGGTGTCGGCTCTCCCTGCCTTTCGACAACACCTTGAACCTCTCGGGTCACCGGCGGCTGGGGCTGTGGGTCAAGGGCGAGGGCAAAGGCGGGATCCTCAACGTCCAACTCCTGCAGGGCCACGGCTACCGCGACCACTACATCGGCCTGGACTATGAGGGCTGGCGCTACCACGAGCTGATGGTGGCCGAAGCGGACCGCTACTATGAGCACAAGTGGCCCTATAGCTGGATCGACGTGCTGTACTGGACCTTCCGCTACGGGCAGATCAAGGCCATCAACCTGTACTACAACGGCCTGCCCGCCGAGAGCGAGACCTCCTGCCTCATCGGGCGGATCGAGGCCCTGCGTGAGGGAGATGGGCCGCTGGTCTCGCCGAGCCTCGAGGTGGCCGGGAAGAGGCTGACGATCCCGGTGTCGCTGCAGCCTGAGGAGTACGTGGAGATCGACTGGGAGGGCGAGTGCCGCCACTTCGAGCCCAACGGCGGCGTTCTGGGCGAGCCGGTGCCGGTGGGCGAGATCGAGCTGCCCGCGGGCGGCGTGGAGCTCGCCTTCTCCTGCGAGGCCGCAGACGGGCGCTCGGCCCATGCCGAGGTCACTGTGTGCTCTCAAGGCGAGCCTGTGGACAACACGCCACCGGCCGCCGCCGTGGCACCCGCGGCCCCCGCGGATGAGCCGCTGCAACTGATGCGGACCACATCTGGGAACTACCGGGTGGTGGCGGGCCGGTTCGAGCGCGTCGGCCGCTCCCCCGCCCGGGCCATCGCGGCCTTCGACGGCGCCGCTAATGTGTGGAC
>CAZXDD010000266.1:6785-10401 GCA_964639415.1 uncultured Armatimonadia bacterium | reverse complement strand
CCTGCACGGCGCGGAATGCCCGGCAGACCGAAACCGGCACCGGGCCGCCGCCTGACACAGGTCCGAAAGGACCACGGCGCCGCTCGCTTTCCCGGCCTGCAACAAAGCCGACGACATCGCGGGTACCGGCATCCTGATCCAGGGTGGCCGCACGACCCCGCCGCCACGCCCACATCACCCACCGGGAGACATCCATGGCCAGTCAACTGCGGGGCAGCTTCATCGCCACCGGCAACATCCGCAACGCCACCACCGCCTGCCACGACTATCCGCTGTCCCTGCTGTTCTCCATGTGCCGGGCCGCCATCGAGAGCAACAACCGCGTGTTCATGTACGGCGACCGGTTGATCCGCGTCAACCTGAACTGGGTCCGGGACCATGTACTGACGATGAAGGGCTTCCGGTACTTCGAGCCGGACCTGACCAGCTTCCTGGACCTCATGTTGGAGACCCAGACGGAGACCGGCTTCTTCTATGAGATCATCGCCCCGCTCACCGATGGCCACTCCGGGGACTACGGCCCCGACTACTGTTGTCTGCGCACCCCGGAGAACGGCTACGGCCTGGCGCGGCTCGAGCTCGAAGCCGACATCGAGTACCTCATGGTCGAGGGCGTTTACATGATCTGGCAGGCGACCGGCGATGATGAGTACCTGTGCCGCAATCTGCCACGGCTGGACAAGGGCCTCCGGTACCTGACCAGCGACCCGAAACGCTGGGAGCCCACGTATCAGCTCGTGAAGCGCCCGCGGACGATAGACACCTGGGACTTCCTGGACCGGGCCTCGTCCAGCAGCGACCGGGCGATACACGACGACGACCCAATGGGCCTGATGCACGGCGACAATACCGGGCTGTACATGGCCGAACTGCTGATGGCGAAGATGTACCGGCAGGTCGGGGAGGAGGCGGCCGCCGCCGGGTGGGAGGCCGAGGCCGCCGCGCTGCGGGAGCGGATCAACCTCCACCTGTGGAACGGCCGGTTCTACAAGCATTTCGTCCGCCTCGACGACACCGACTACGGCGTGGATGAGACCTGGCAACTGAGCCTGTCGAACGCTTCGGACATCAACCGGGGTACGGTCGACTTCGAGATGGCGCGGTCCATCATCCACGAGTACCGCGGCATGCGCGAGAGGTTCGGGGGCGAGCTGGACGACTTCCGCAATCTCGAGCCACCGTACCCGCGCTTCCACGAGCGCAATGCGGGCGAGTACGTCAACGGCGCCATCGCCCCGTTCGTGGCGGGGCAGTTGGCTCTGGGGGCTTTCGAGTTCGGCGAGGAGGCCTATGGCGCGGACATCCTGTTCCGGATGGGACGCAAGATGAGCCGGGACGGCAAGGTGGCGTTCCTGTACAACTACGCCGGGCAGGACATCGGCGGCGGGCCGCGGTGCTGGTGCGGCGCGGAGCTGATGAACGCGATGGCCGTCGGCCTCGCCGGGGTGCGGGATCAGGGGGCGCTGTTCCGGCACGTGGTGCTTTCGCCGCGCTGGGTCGCCGCCGGAGAGCCGAGGGCGCATGTCCGGCTGGAGTATGCGGTCTCCGGTGCGTGGATCGAGTACCACCTCGCCCACGACGAAGCCCGGAAGCAGTTGACCTTCAGCCTGCTGTCTGAGCACGACCGCGTGGACCTGCGCCTGCTGCTGCCCCCGGGCACCGCCGCCACCGGCGTCACGCTCAACGGCGCGCCGGTGGAGGCCGGCAGCGAGCTGGTGGCTGAGAGCCGCTACGTGACGCTCGAAGACCTCCCGGCCGGGGCGGTCGTTGAGGTCGCGTACAACGGCGCTGCGTAGCACGGTGAGGGAGCGAGTGGCGCAAAGGTGCAGCCGTGCGGCTCGATAAGGCTTCCGGTGTGGGAACGTGCTACGAGTACGATGCCGTCGGGGTGCACCGCTCCGCGGCGCCGGTGGCCCTTCGGGCCAACGACCTGTGAACGGCGACGCACCGGCCGCGGGCCAGTATCAAGCGTCGCGGGGCCCACAATTGTGGGGTCTGGGGCCACGGCCCCAGCGGGTGTGGGCAGAGCCCACGGTGTTTGGTCGTTGGAGTGCCCGTGGGCCGTCTTGTTGAGGGTATCCTGTGTCGTCGGCCGCCTTACCTCGGAGGAGTGGCTGAGCGACAGTGATGTCGGGATCTACTCCTTCACCTACGAGTTCGATGCGGCAGGAAATCGCTCGCTGTTGACGAGGGCCGGGTGGCCCCGCTGCGCGGCGCCGGTAGCCCTGCGGGCTGACGGCAGGTGGCTGGCAACCCTCAATCGGCGTGACGCGAGATCGCACGGTCACCGGGCAGGCCAACGAACTCTACGACGCCGGCATGAAACGCGTGGCACATGCGCGGTTCTCTGGCCCCACTCCTATTCGACGACCAGTACCCCGAGCGTGGGGAGACTCTGCGCGACTCGGTGGTTGCACCTGCACAGCGGTCACCAGAGGCCAAGAGCAAAGCGGCAACCAAAACCAACCGGGACGGCATACCGGTGCACAGCTTCCGCACGTCCCTTGAGGACCTGAAAACCATCGTCTGCAACACGCTGGAGTTCTCCGTCCCCAACGCATCTGCCACCACCATGGTCACCCGCCCAACGCCCGTCCAAGCCCAGGCACTGGAGCTACTGAACGCCAAGCTCTTGCGTACCCGGTACAACGACACCCCCAGAGCCCACGAACCCTTGGGAATCAGCGGCTCTTAGCCGATCGCCAGGGGGAACTTCGGTCTAGACGGATGCCCCAGTGGCCGGTAGGGAAAGGAGGCAGCCATGCCCAGCGTCACCAGGCGCCACTGGGCCATTCCAGCCATCTGCGTTGCTGGTGCGCTCGTCGCCGCAGCGCTCTGGCTGCACAGCGACGCGGGGCTGCAGTGGCGCGTCAGGACAGCGGCGGGCCGGGGCGATTGGCCCCGGCTGCAGCGACTCGCGCTCGAGTGGGAGCGGCGCGGCTCAGGCGGCCTCGTCGCTCCCTGGCTGGTGTGGCGTTCGGCGCATCGCCTGCCGGACATCCGGTGCATGTGGCCCGCGAGGGCCCGGGTGGAGTGCACGCTGAGGCCCGCCAGGGCCCCGCTCTGGCAGTGGGCGCGCGCGCTCACCGACAGGTACCCGCACAGCCCGGCGGCCTGGCAACTGCGGGCGGATGCAGGCTGCCAGGTCGGCCAGTTGACCGATGGTCTGGCGGCCGTTGGGCACGCCCTGCAACTGGCGCCGCGAGACCCGTACTCCTATCTCGCTCGCGCCTGGATCCGGGAGTACAGCGGGCAGCGCTCGGAGGCCATCGCCGATGCGCGTCGGGCCATCGAGGCTGACCCTCGCTGCGCGCCGGCGTACGTTGACCTGGGGTGGCTGCACAACAACGCCAGCGACTACAGCGCCGGGGAGCGCGAGTGCCGGGAGGCCATGGACATCGACCCCTTGTGCACCACGGCGCACGTCGGGATAGGTGCAGCGCTCACAGGTCTGGGCAGATGCCGCGAGGCCATCGTGATGCTCAACCAGGCAATCGCCCTGGGGGCGCACAACCCGCACGTGCTCAAGAGGCTGTCGGCCGCGCACGAGGCCCTTGGCAAGCACGACCTCGCGCGCAGGGATCTGGAACAGGCCATCTCGCTGGCGCCCTGGTCC
>CAZXDD010000266.1:0-6775 GCA_964639415.1 uncultured Armatimonadia bacterium | reverse complement strand
CATGCTCTGGCTTGCAGGGCATGATCTCGAGCGTGCCGATTACACCCGAGCGCTGCAGACCATCGACAAGGCCCACAAGCTGGCGCCGGGCGATGCCACCTTTTCGGACTGGCGCGCCCTGGCCCTGGAGGGCGCGGGACGCCGGCGCGAGGCCGACAAGGAATGGGAGCGCTACCTATCGATCTCGCTCGACCGGGCCACAGCGTACCTCGACCGGGGATCCGCGCGTTGCGACCAGGGGCGGTACGCGCTCGCCATCGCAGACTTCACCGCGTCGCTACGTGCACACGAGTCGGCGCCCAGCTACACTGCCCGCTCCTGGGCCTACAGACGCCTTGGGAAGGGGCCCCAGGCCCTGAACGACGCCGAGGCGGCCGTGCGACTCGGCGGAGGGGCTATCGCCTATCAGGCGCGGGCGCACGCCTACCACGCCGTGGGCGATGATGCCCGAGCGCTCAGCGACATGGAGCGGGCCCGCAAGCTCGCGCCGGGCGATCCCACTCTCGCAGAGGACGCCTTCTGGTTCTTCGTGGCCCTTGGCAAGCGCGATGAGGCGACAGAGGCGGCCCGCACATTCATGGCGGCTATGCCCAAGACAGACGCACGGGCGCGCTCCATGCAGCGCGCGCTTGACTCTATCACGTCCACACCGAGGTCTGGAGGGCCGCAACACAAAGCCCCAAGGCAGTAGACACCCAAGTGCCTGCCGGCGCCACGACAGCACGTGGCTGCGCGCCTCGCGCCGTGTCGGGTCGGGCGTGTGCCCAACTGCGGCAGTCGCAGACGAGCGCGCTCGCGAGCTGGTGCGGGACGTGGGCAATGTGAAGGACGCCGACCCGATCGTCCGCGGGAGGATCCTCCAGGCTCTGGAAGCCGTGGAACGAGACCCCTCCTCCGCCCCCGACCTGCTCAAGGCCGTGGCGGCGGCTTCGTGTAGCTCCCTGCACCCGGTGCCGGGGATGAAGGGGTAGGGGATTGGGGGGGGGAGGGGGAACGGCTGAACGGCGGCGCGGGCCTGTACCGCGCCGAGGATCGACCCCGGTCGTCCGGGCTGGTGGGTACGGCTTGGACGGCCGGGGGATAGCGGCCGTTGACGTTGCTGCCGACGTGCTCCCCCTCCTCCCGTCTGCGCCGCTCCCGCCTTGCGGGACGCAGTAAGGGAGGCAAGGGGGCCGGGGGGTGATCCCGCAGGGCGGGACAGGGGCGACGTTCGGACGGCCGGGGGCCGGCCAGTGAGCGCTCCCTGGCGTGGGCTGGGTGGTGGACCTTGCGGGCCTGGAGACCCGCGGGCACGGAGGTTCACGTAGGTCTGTGCCCACGGCCAGCGCCGCTGCCCTGCGGGCCGCCGAGTCGGGCTGGAAAGCCCGACCTACGCGACGACGAACGGCGGACACCGGCCGGCCAACGGCCCGAGGACGAGCATTTCCCTGCATTCATCGAGGCAGCTCATGGACCACCATCGGTCGCTCTCTCCCACGGTCCTTGGAGAGCAAGCCTACCTCCGGGCGGCCATGGATCGCATCGCCGCCCTGCTGCAGACACCCCGAACGCCGAAGAGACAAGTGACCCTTCGCCAGGAGGCCCGCTGGGCCGCGGAGCGCCTTGGCCGCCTGCCGGGCGCCGGCACCCCGCTGGGCCACCGCATCCGCCGCCTGCTCAACCGTCTGCAGGCCCGTCCCCGCAGCGACAAGGCGACAGTGGATGAGCTGGAGTTCTGCATGTGCCTGTTGGATGGGTTGTTGGTGGGGGACGGCGGACAAGGGCCTACGGCTGGGCCGATGGACGACGCTGCGCGTCGTTTGGGCATTCGGCCCCATACGGCGCACGGCGAAGGCCAACGCCCCACTGCGGACGGCGAAGAGCTACGGGCCACGGCGTACGACAATGCGGGCGAGACGCCCGCGCTCCCAGGACGGCAACGGCTTGACGGCCCAACCGACCTCCGCGCTTCTCTCGGCATTGCGTCGACGGCCTTTGTGGTTGGGTATCTGGGCCGGTTGTCGTACGAGAAGAAGGTCTGTGACCTGATCTCGGCGTTCGCGGGAAGCTGCGCGGACTATCTGCTCATCGGCGGCTGGGGCATCGAAGAGCCCGCTCTGCGGCGGCAGGTGCAGGACCTCGATATTGAAGACCGTGTGGTCTTCGCCGGCGTCATCCATGACCCCGCCGGCTTCTACGCGGCCATCGACATCTTCGCTCTGGTCTCGGAATCGGAGGGCATGCCGCTGTCGGTGGCTGAGGCGATGATGGCCGGGCTGCCGGTGGTGGCCTCCTCCGTGGGAGCCGTGCCCGAGATGTTGCGCCACGGTGAGGCGGGGCTGCTGGTCCACTGGGGGGACATCGAGGGCATCCGTTGCGCCATCGACCGTCTGCGGCGCGACCCGCGTCTGGCCGCAAGTCTCGCCGCGGCGGCGCAGGCCATCGCCGGCGAACGCTCCTGGGTGGTCGAGGTGGGGAAGATCGAGCGGGTCTGGGCACGTCTCCACGGCTATCCGCCAGTCGACGCGGGCATGGGCAGGGCGGGGCAAGCTCCGGGATGGTCTCCTGGAGGTCATCCGCTCGGCCCGGCAGAAACTCACTAATGAGTAACAACTGTGGCGCCGCCCGACCCGCCCAGGGTGCCGTTCCGGGGACGGGGCGGGGTGAGTAGCTGCAAAGTGAGGGCCTGACCCATGCTGACGCGTCTTGCCTTGCTGGCCTGCGCGGGGCTTGCCGTCGCGGTGCCGACTGCTGCCGGCTATACGCCGTATCCGGTGCGCAACGGCGGCTTCGAGCGCCCGTGGGGGTGGGGGCGGGCGCTGCACTGGCACTGGCACGTGGTCAGGGGCGAGCACACCTACCTCCATGCCACGGATGCCCCGTCAGGCAACCGCTACATGGAGATCCACACCACCTCCGGCGTGGCGCGCATGTACCAGACGGGCATCCCGGTCCTCGCAGGGAGCTATCGCCTCAGCTTCCGGGCAAGGGGTGAAGGCGCCGGGCACGTGCTCCTGGGGGCCGAGGGTGTGTCCGCCACTGTGGACGTGCCCGCCTCCCCCGACTGGCGGGACTATGCGCTTGGCGTGGGATTCCCGAAGGCCGGGTCCCTCGCCGTGTACCTGCATTCCGTGGGCGCGGGCACGGTGGCCTACGACGATGTCTGCCTGGAGCCGGTGGGTCTCGCCGGTGGGCCGGTGCCGACGGACGGTAGGCCCCTGGGCGCGGTCGTGCTGCCCGAGGCGCCCACCGCAGCGGAGCGTTTCGCCGCGTATGAGCTGCAGCGTTGCCTTCATGCCATGACCGGGGTGCACCTGGGCCTGGCAGGGCGCGATGAGGTGGCGCAAGGGCGCCGGGTTCTCGTGGGGCGCGCGGCGGAGACTCTCCTCGGCAACTCGCTGCCGCAGTCCCCTGACGGGTACGTGGTCGCGGTCTCCGCCGACAATATCGCCCTCGCCGGCCGCACGGACAGGGCCACCCTCTACGCCGTCTACCACTTCCTTGGAGACCTCGGCTGCCGCTGGGTGACGCCGGGCGATGACGGTGAAGTGATCCCGCGCCGCGAGCGTATCGCCCTGAAGCCCTGCCGGATCGTGGAGTCGCCCCACTTCGCCGTCCGCGGGCTCATGTGCTCCTCGCAGGACTTCGTCCCCGATGGCGGCTGGATACCGGCGGACATGGATGCCGTGCTCGACTGGGCGTTGCGGCACCGCTTGAGCGCGCTGTGGTGGGGCGGTGGGGCGACGGAGCCGTTCGGCTCTCACCGCGGCCACGGGCACGAACAGACCACGACCCACTCCTATTTCGCCTGGGTCCCGGGGAAGCTTTCCGAGAGACGGCCGGAGTGGTTTCCTCTGGTGAACGGCGAGCGGCAGCCGTATCACAGCTCGGGCCGGCCGAACCAGCTCTGCCTGTCGAACCGCCAAATGCGCCGGCACATCGCGAGACAGATGATCGCATACCTCGAGACCCACCCGCAGACGAAGGTCCTCGCGCTGAATGCCGAGGACGAGCCCGCATGCTGGTGCGAGTGTGAGGCCTGCAAGGCGCTGGACCGCGTGCCTGTGGACTGGTCCAAGAACGGTCGCGAGAGCTTCCAGCTCACGGACCGCGTGGTGGACTTCGTCAATGATGTCGCGGCTCGGGTCGCCCGCAGATTCCCCGACCGGCTCATCGAGATGTACGCGTACGGGTCCACCGCCGAGCCGCCGGTGGCCGGCCGCTGCCATCCGAACGTGCTGGTGAAATACTGCATGTGGCCCATCTGCGGTCGTCACGAGGTCTTCGACCGGGCCTGTGAGCGGAATCGGCAGTTCGTCGCGAGGCTCAGAGCCTGGCGTGAGCGTTGTTCTCACCTGGCAATCTACAACTACGGCGACTATCGGTACCCCGAGGCCCCGGCCTGCAGCTATACACTTACCGCCGGGCAGTTCGCCGCCCTGCGAGAGCTGGGAGTGGAGCACGTCCTGGGCGAGACCAGCAACTCGGTGGCAGGCTCGATGGCATGGTACACGGTGTTCGGCGAGGTGCTGTGGGACACCGAGGCTGACCCGCAGCGCGTCATCGCCGACTTGTGCACTGCGGCTTACGGCCCCGCGGCGGCGCCTATGGCGGAGTACTACCGAACACTGGAGCGAGGCCTCATGACTGCGGTGGAGGCCCAGGGCGAGGAGAATGCCACCATCAACAACCTGCAGGCCTTCGGCCCGGCAGTGGTGGCGAAGGCCCGCGAACTGCTTGCGCAGGCACAGGATGCCGCTGGAGACGACGACCGTATCCAGGCCCGCATCGACCGGGCCCTGTTTTGCCTGCTCTTTGCCGAGACCTGTCGCATCTCCGATGTCGGCCCCCATACCGAGGAGGCCTTCCTCGCCGGCCGCGAGAGCTTCGACTTGATGAAGAGGATCCAGCGCGAGCGCAACATCTGCTCCGATAGGTTCAGCGCGACACGGCTGAAGTGGTTCTTCATCCCACCGGTGGCGGCGCAGCGGGGCGAGCTGCTGGCGGCGCTGCCCATCGTCTGGAAGTTCCGCGCGGACCCGTCGGATGAGGGCCTGGCCGAGAGCCGGCAGGCCATCGAACCCGGGGAGCAGTGGACCGACATCCGGACCGACGCTTCCTGGACCGACCAGGGGCACACATACCACGGAGTCGCCTGGTACTCCACCGAGTTCGACGTGCCTGCCTTCACGCCGGGCCGCCGGGTGTGGCTGCTGTTCGGGGCGGTGGACGGTACCTGCGAAGTCTGGGTTGACGGAGAGCCGGCGGGGAAGCAGGAGGAGGACCCCGGGCTGATGTGGGACAAGCCCTTCGCGCTGGATGTCACCGCTCTGGTCTCTGAGCCCGGCAAGCACCGCGTGACGGTGCGGGTCCGCAAGGACAGCTACGCCGCGGGGATCTGGAAGCCCGTGGAACTGCGGCTCGAAACGGGGTGATGACGGCGGGGACGCTCCAGTAACTCGCGGTGGGCCGGAGGGGAGGTCGTGAAGCGGGACCCGATCCTTGCCGGCCTGCGTCCCCTCGGCTTCCAGCGGCCCCGTCGCCTCGATCCACACGACCTCGACCGCGGCGTTGGCATCGACTCCAGGTGTCCGTGATCTGCTCGGCCACGCCTGCGAACGGGAACTGCAACGGATGCTGCCCCTGCGACCGCGCATTGGCTGGGGAAGGCCGCGCCCATGAGGATCGCAACCACCGCCCCATCTGACGTGTACGCCCGGCAAGCTGGAGCAGCTCCGGTTCATTTCCGCCGGCGTCGGGGCGGCCCAGGTCGGGTGGATGAGGACGCATACGGAGCGCCTCAGGCGCATCAGGAGAGAAGCAATGCCCACAGCACGAGGCACCAGGACGCTGTATTCCCCGTACAGGCAGGACGAGGATGGCCGATACGGGGCCGCCGTGATTGGCGTCCATACATGGGGCGGCTCAAGCCTGCACCGGACCGAGAGACTGACCTATGAGATCGAGAGCGACTACTGCATGTCGCTTTCGGTGCGGCATTCCCACGACAACGGGGAGAGCTTCAGCGACTTTGAGATAGTCTCGCAGGAAAACCCCCGGCAAGGCAATCTCGAGTTGGAGCACTGCTGGTTCGCGGTCTGCCATGATCCGCTTCGCGAGCAGGCCGTGCGCTTTGATTTTCAGAGGATCTTCGTAGGCGCAGGCCCCGAGGCGCTGGCCGCATCGTGGCAGGGCGAGGAGCGCTACTTCGATCACGGCTTCTACTGCCTGTCGAAGGACGATGGAAGGACCTTCACCGCGCCACGGCTGCTGCGGTACGAGGACGGGGATGACTTCGACGAGTCCGATTGGGGCCGGCCGGGCTATCTCAGACGGAACGGGATGTACGGAGGGTACACCGCCATCGTGACCCGGACAGGCAGACTGCTTTACCCCTTCTGCTGTCGCGCCACAGTCGGCACCGCAGGGGGCGAGCAGACGACCTGTGGGGTGAGGTGCGCGATCGGGACCTGGGATGAGGGCGCGGGCGACTACGCCTGGGAGGTCTCCGGCCTCATCGCGGTGCCGCTGGAATGGTCGGGAAGAGGGCTGATGGAGCCCACTGTCGCCGAGCTTGCCGACGGCCGCCTCGTCATGGGTCTGCGGGGCAGCACGCACCTGGAGAAGGCGTTTTGCCCGCAGGGAGACCTCCAGGTCACGCAGCCGGGTCGGCACTGGCTGACAGTCAGCGAGGACGGCGGCTACACCTGGGGACAGGTGCGAGATTGGCGCTATGCGGACGGCGAGCAATTCTACTCTCCAAGCGCATTCTCGCGGCTCCTGCGCCATTCCAACG
>CAZXDD010000265.1:0-10431 GCA_964639415.1 uncultured Armatimonadia bacterium | reverse complement strand
CCCCCCCCCCCCCCCCCCACTCTTTCCCTACACGACGCTCTTCCGATCTCGACCGCGAGCGCAACGTACTTTCGAAGCGCTACCTGATGACCGCCGGCCGGCCGATCGAGGCGGTGCGGCAGGGCCTCCTGGAGGTGGGTGGGGAGGTCGGCGACCTCGTCGACATTCGCGGCGCCTGCACCACCGGCTCAGGCCGCTACCTGATCGCCGACTTCATCGGCGCCGATGTGGTCAAGAACGAGATCACCGCTCAGGCCCGGGGCGCGCTGCAGATCGACCCGGACGTGGACACTATCTTCGAGATCGGTGGTCAGGACTCCAAGTACATCAGCCTCGAGAGCGGCCATGTCGTGGACTTCGAGATGAACAAGGTCTGCGCCGCAGGCACCGGCTCGTTCCTCGAGGAACAGGCCGAGAAGCTGGGGATCAGCATCAAAGAGCAGTTCGCGGAGCTGGCCCTGGCGGCGCAGGAGCCGGTAAACCTCGGCGAGCGCTGCACGGTGTTCATGGAGACGGAACTGCAGCGCAACCAGCAGGCCGGGGCCGAGACCGGACAGCTTGTGGCCGGGCTGGCGTACTCCGTGGTGCTCAACTACCTCAATCGCGTCGTGGCCAAGAAGCGTGTGGGGGAGCGGATCTTCTTCCAGGGCGGGACGGCCTTCAACAAGGCCGTGGTCGCCGCCTTCGAGATGGTCACCGGAAAGCCGATCATCGTTCCGGCGCACAACGAAGTCACCGGAGCCCTGGGCTGCGCCGTCATCGCGATGGAGGAGGACCGGGGTAGCGGCAGCACGTTCAAGGGCTTTGACCTCAGCGACAAACACTATGAGATCGAGTCCTTCGAGTGTCAGGACTGCCCCAACCACTGTGAGATCAACAAGGTGACCATCGAGGGCGAAGAGCCCCTGTACTACGGCAGCCGCTGCGAGAAGTACGACGTCAACCGGGCGGCCGTCAGCCACGACGACATTCCGGACCTGTTCTCCGAGCGCGAGAAGATGCTCATGGCAACCTTCGACCGCAACGCCGAGCTGCCGAAGGATGCGCCGCGCGTCGGCATCCCCCGGGCCCTCCTGTTCCACGAGCTGTTCCCGATGTGGGCCGCCATGCTCACGGAGCTGGGCTGCCGCATCATCCTCTCAAGCCCCACCAACAAGAAGATCATCCACGAGGGCGCGGAGAGGTCCATCGCCGAGACCTGCTTCCCGATGAAGGTCGCTCTCGGCCACGTCTTCAACCTCCTGGACAAGGACATCGAGTACATCTGGCTGCCCAGCACCATCAATCTGGACAAGACCGACCACGAGATGACCGACAGCTTCGTCTGTCCGTATGTGCAGAGCTTCCCATACACGGCTGCGGCAGCGGTGGACTTCGAGGCCCATGGAGTGACGGTGCTGAAGCCCTCGATCTACCTGCAGTTCCGCGAGCGCCAGATGGAACGGGCGATGCGCCCGATCGGCGCCATGCTCGGACGCTCCGCGGCGGAGGTCAAGCAGGCCGTGACCCGGGGGATCGAAGCCCTCGATCGCTTCCGGGCAGACCTCTATCGGCGCGGCCAGGAGGTCCTCGCCGAGCTGCCCGAGGACAAGCCCGTCATCGTCATCCTCAGCAGGTCGTACAACGGCTGCGACCAGGGCGCCAACCTGGGCATCCCCCGCAAGCTGCGGAACATGGGCGTGCTGGCCATCCCCATGGACTTTTTGCCCCTGGAGGAGGCGGAGCTGCCCAGGGACTGGTTCAACATGTACTGGCGGTACGGCCAAAAGATCCTCTCCGCCGCCGAGCTGATCGCCAAAGACCCGCGCCTGCATGCCCTCTACCTTACCAACTTCGGCTGCGGCCCGGACTCCTTCGTCAGCCGCTTCACCCAGGAGCGCCTGGGCACCGAGCCGATGCTGACCATCGAGGTCGACGAGCACAGCGCCGATGCGGGTATCATCACCCGCTGTGAAGCCTACCTCGACAGCCTGCAGGCCACCCGGGGCCGCGAGTTCGAGGGCGGCAGGCATTTCCGCCGGATCACCATCGAGCCCGGTAGCCACCGCGTCGTCCAGGTGCCCAACATGAGTGGGCATGCGGAGTTCCTCGCCGCCGCCTTCCGCTCCTGCGGCATGCAGGCCGAGGTGCTCCCCGAGCCGGACGAGGAGACGCTGATGTGGGGGCGCCGCTATACCAGCGGCAAGGAGTGCTTCCCCTGCATCGTCACCACCGGCGACATGGTCAAGTACACCATGCGCTCGGACTTCGACCGCGACAGGACCGCCTTCTTCATGGGTGGCTCCGGCGGCCCGTGCCGCTTCGGCCAGTACAATGCCCTCCAGCGCATGGTCCTGGACGACCTGGGCTACGAGGACGTCCCCATCTACGCCCCCAATCAGGCCAGCAGCTTCTACGACGACATGGGCATCGTCGGCCGCAAGTTCCTCCACGACGCCTGGCGCGGCATTGTGGTGGCCGATGTGTTCGAGAAGGCCCTCATGGAGCTGAGGCCCTACGAGACCGTGCCCGGAGCGGCCGAAGAAGCCTACGCGCAGTCCATGGCGGATGCGGTCGAGGCCCTCACGACCAATGAAGACCTCATCGCCGCCGTCCGTCGCGGCAGGGAGCGCTTTGACGCGGTGTCGATCGACCGCTCAGTGGAGCGACCGATCATCGGCCTCGTCGGCGAGTTCTACATTCGCTGCAACCGTTTCAGCAACCAGGACGTGGTCAAGCAGATCGAGGCCCTGGGCGGCGAGTGCTGGGCCGCTCCGGCGTACGAGTGGTTCCTGTACCGCAATGTGCGCCGCGACATGCGCGCCCGCCTCGCAGGCGACATGAAGCTGAGGGTCAAAAACACTCTCATGGACAAAGTCATGCAGGCCGACGAGCACCGTGTCGTCGCGGTCTTCGAGGGCCTTCTGCGCAACGCCCACGAGCTGCCCACCGACGCCGTGCTAACGCTGGCGGAGCCCTATGTGGCGAGGAGCTTCGAGGGCGAGGCGGTCATGACGGTGGGCAAGGCCGTGGACTTCGCCCGCAAGGGCCTGGCGGGCATCGTGGCCGTCATGCCCTTCACCTGCATGCCCGGCACGGTCTCTCAGGCCCTGATGAAGCGGGTACGCGAGGACGAAAACGAGATCCCGTTCCTGAACATGGTCTACGACGGGTTCGAGCAGTCCACGGCCCGCACGCGCCTGGAGGCCTTCATGCACCAGGCCAAGGAGTACATGGCACGCAATAGGGTGCCGGACCTGGCGTAGGTGGGGCGGCAGAGCGGGACCTCAATTCTCGGACGTTGGCGCAGGGCGTCCTGCCCGGCGGCATCGCCCTTTGGCCCCTCGCATCACGGTCGCGTAGGTCGGGCTTCCCAGCCCGACTCCGTGCCGTTGCCGTACGCCGTCTCCGTCGTCCCGCTCTGCGGCATCGCCCTTTGGCCCCTCGCATCACGGTCGCCTAGGTCGGGCTTCCCACTCACATTATGCACGAACGCACTGGGGCCACATTTCGGCATTCCCGCGTCCGGAGCGGTCGAAGTACTGCCGTTCTCCCCCCTCCTCCCGTCTCCGCCGGCCGTTTGGCGGAGTAAGGGAGAGGGGGGCTGGGGGGGTGAGGCGACGTGAATCAAAGCCTGCCCGGAACCTGCATAATCTGAGTCTCCAGCCCGACTCCGTGCCGTTGCCGTACGCCGTCTCCGTCGTCTTCACGTGGGGGATCGGCCTCCCAGCCCGGTTCAGGGACGTTGGGACGGTCCCGCAAGACGGGAGCGTCCTCAACCCCGGCCGGCCGCCGCGCCAGGCGCTCGCGGGTAAGGAGACTCACCCAACGTTCGTCGGGAGCCTCTATCCGCCGTGGCGCCGGCCGAACGGCATCCCTGCGGCCAACGCCGGCGGCCCTCCCCCTTGTATGATGGACGGGCCGCTGCATGGTATCGTCTGCCGTACTCCCCCTCCTCCCATCTCGCCAGTCGTATCGGCGAGTAAGGGAGAAAGGGCCGGGGGGCGACACGCCGTTGCCGTCCGCCCGGTGGGGCTTGCCCGTCTCGCCCCTCGGTCCCTTATTCGCCCCCTGCCAGGACCCCCGGCCACATATGGCGAAGGAAGGCCTCATCGCTGTCGCAGCGGCCTCACCGGGAACGCAGACCCTGCGAGCGTCTGTTCCGGATCACCATCCTGGCCAAAGCATGTCTGCCCGCCTGCGACAGGTTCGACCACCGCGACGCGATGCTCGCACGCCTCCGCTTGCAGGTGGCGCTGGAGCAGTACCGTAGGGCACATGGCGAGCCGCCGAGCGAACTGACGGAGCTTGCTCCGCAGTTCATCGAGCAAGCGCCTCCGGACCCCTTTGCGGGCGAAGGCTTCCACTACGAGCCGGGCGACGGGGGCTACCGTCTCTACAGCCAGGCGGAGACCGAGGGCGGCGCCGTGTGGCGTGGGCAGGACCCACCGACGTATCTGTGGTCAGTGGCACAACGATAGCAGTCCCCCAGACGTAGAGGGGCAGTAGGTGCGTGTTCAGCGCTCTGGGCGTGGCCGGGTCGCGGCCCGATGCCGTTTGGTCCCGCGCTGCGGGAGCCATCGGCGCGGCCGCCCTGAGCGCTCCCCATGCCCGGACTGAAGTCCGGGCCTGAGGGGCGCCGCTCCGCGGCGCCGCGCGGTCCTTCGGACCTGACGACCCGTGACGCGCCGCCGAGGAGCCTGCGCCGGACACATGCGGCAGTAGTGCCAGATGCGGCCACCCACAGCGCTCGCTGAGCACCCGAAGAGGGAGACCATGATGACCCACCGACCGCGAACGGGATGCAACCGCCCCCTCGCCTCAGCCTCGCTTGCCTGGGCGCTGCTGCTCACGCTCGGCGCCTGCGCCGCGGCCGATGGGGTGGACGACCGCCTCGCGGCCCTCAAGGCCGCCGGTGAGCCGGTGACTTTGGCCGAGGCCGCCCCGGCGCCGGTCCCGGACGACGACAACGCAGCCCTTTACTGGCTGGACGGATGCGCCGCACTGGTCCCGGGCGGCGATGATCTGTACGCCGGGCTGGACGTGGACGACCCGGTCGTTCTCGGGCTTGTCCGCTCCCAGGTGGCCCGGGATTCGGAGGCTCTCGCCTATGCCCTCGAGGCGGCAACGCGGGACCGGTGCCGGTTCCCGCTCGAGTACGAGAAAGGCCTCGCGATGATGCTGCCCCATCTGTCTCAGGTGCGGCAGATGGCCCGCTTCCTGCGCTGCGCCGCGCTGGCCTCCGCCCTGGACGGCGACCCGGCCGAGGCGGCCGAGCGTCTGCGTCTGGGCTTCGTCCTCGCCCGCCATGTGACGCAGGACCCGATACTCATCGGCCTGCTGGTGGGCATCGCCATCGACAGCATGATGGTGGAGGCCTCGGCGCAGGTCATGGCTCTGGGACGCATCCCCACCCGGCAGGCCCAGGCGCTGAGCGCCGAGCTGGGCAAGCTCGATTACGCCGACTGCCTCGTGCGGGCACTGCGGACAGAGCGCTGCATGGGCCTGCAGGTTTTCGGCCAGGTGCAGGGCGGCACCGCCGGTGTGGCGGCGATCATCGCCGGAGGTGAGGACGGCAAGGAGCCGGCTCCCGAAGAGCTGGAACAGTACCTGCAGGCCGGCGGGCTGGAACGTGACCGGTTGGCGTATCTGGACACCCTCGCCGGGGCGATCGAACTGGCGGCCCTGCCCTGGCGGGAGAGCAAGGACCGTTGGGAAGAGCTGGAGCAGTCGGTGGCGCAACAGCAGGGCGCCCCGCTCGCCCGGGAGTTCCTCCCGGCCCTGGGGAGGGTGGGCCCAAAGCGCGACGAGGCCGTGGCGCGACGAGGGCTTCTGCAGGCGGCGCTGGCGCTGATCGAGGACTGGTACCAAGACGAGCAGTATCCCGAGACGCTGGCGGCGGCCCGCACGGAAGAGTTCGCCATCCCGCCGGATGTGTTCAGTGGCGAGGAGTTCATCTACAAGGCCGAGGGCGGGCAGGTGACGTTGTACAGCATCGGCCCGAACCTGCAGGACGACGGCGGGTACTGGGGCAACCCGGAGCCGGGTGACGACATCGCCTGGCCGCCGGCACCGAAGCAGCAGGGATAGCGGCCGCCGGTGGCCGCCCGCCGTTCGCCGTTGCCGGAGGCTTGCAGCCTGCACGTCGTTCAGGCGTTGCTGGGGCGCATGGTTGCGAGATGGCTCGTGGCGCGCGGTTCACGGGTTCCACCCGTGGCTATTGTGCGTGACCCCTTCGGGGTAGACGGCGACGGCACGGCAGAGGGCGCGGACCTCTGCCGTCGCCTCCCGTTCGTGGGGCGGGCTTTCCGGCCCGACGGCGTTGGCCGTTGCCGACCCTGGGGTCCCGCCCTGCGGGACGTCCCGGCCGCACGCCGTCCGGCCGCTCCTCCCGGTGACAGCCGTATCACCCCAATTGCCGCACGACCCCTCCTCCGGCCGCCATTTGCATCCCCCTCCCTCCAGTCTACACTGTGTGTGTAGGGCCACGACACTGAAGGCGTCTGCGTGCGAGGAGTGAAGGGCGATGGGTAAGCCCGCGGCCGAGACGAGGCCGGCTCTGCCGGCTTCGCGCAGCCCCCGCGGCTGCATCGTGGCTGTGTGGGTGGGAGCGGCGCTGCTCGTGCTGGCGCTCGTCTTCGCCCTGACAGTCGACCGCAGCGTGGCCGGGCAGGTGGAGCGGGAGATCGGCGCGCTCGAGGCGGCGGGCAAGCCGGTGACGGCGGCGGAGGCCGCGCCGCCTCTCGTGCCGGCGGCGGACAACGCGGCGCCGCTTTATGAGGCCGCAGCGGCGGCGATCAAGGTCGAACCCGAGAGTGCCGGCCGCAGGAACTGCCGGCAGCCCCAGTGGCTGAGCGACGCGAAGCACGCTCTCGCCCAGAACCCCAGAGCGTTGGCACTGCTGGCGACGGGCACTCGAAAGCCCGCATGCCGCTTCGATGCCTTGTACCCGCTCTCGCTCGTGACCGAGCACCGGGAGTTCTATGCGGTGCGCAAGCTGTCGCGGCTGTCCTCGACGGCCGCTGTGACGGCGGCCTTGCAGGGCGACGGCGCCGTGGCGGCCCAGCATGTGTACGAGGGTCTGGTGCTGGCACGACACGTGTCTGCAGCTCCGGACACCATCGGGCTGCTGGTCACCTGCGCCATCGACGCCATCGCCATCAACGCGGCCGAGAAGGTGCTGGCCACCGGACCCGTCTCTCCCGCGGACTCAGACAGGCTCCGCCGTGAGCTGGGCGCCCTGGACTACATGGCGGCCCACGCGAGGTCTCTGAACTCCGAGCGGGCGGTGCGTATCGACGCGTACCGCTGCTTCCGTATGGCCCCGACGCAGGTCCCCCTGAGCGTCTTTCCGACGAGGTTCCCTCTGAGCACCCCGACACTCGGCGAGAGGGTGAGGGCGGCGGCCCAGACGGCGGCCGAGGCGGCGTTCCGTGAGTCCGCCCTGCTGTGGGCGGACGAGCTCAGGTACCTGGAGGCCGCAGCCCGGGCGGAGGAGCTCGCACCGCTACCGTGGCGCGAGACCCACAGACAGTTGGCGGCGCTGTACGTGTTCCCCGGGGCCATCGGCCACGCCTCACCCGCCGCGTGGTCGACGCGCATCTACGCCGATGTCACGCGCAAGCGTGACGAGGCCATTGCCCGCCGAGGCCTGCTCCAGGCCGCCCTGGCCCTGCACCGGTACAGGGCCCAGCACGGCACCTTCCCGCAGGCCCTCAGCGAGGTCCGCATCGAGGGCCTGCCCATTCCGGACGATGTCTTCAGCGGCAAGCCCTTCGTGTACCGCAGGGTCGGCAGGAGCTTCGTGCTCTACAGCATCGGGTCGAACCTGCAGGATGACGGCGGCAGAGACGACTACCAAGCAGGGGACCTGGTGTGGGAATTGGCACCGTAACGCGCTCATCGCCGCCCGTCGGACCGCGGGGCCAAAGCGCGCAGCGGGGCGGCGTGGCGCTCCATCCCCGCCTGCGGGCGCCCGTCTGCATGCAGTCGGCTCGGGAGGCAAGCGGCTCGCCTCGTCGTAGATGGTATGCGCGGCGGCGCAACAGATGGGGTCTGGGGCCACGGGCCCCAGCGGGGGCGGGGCAGAGCCCCGCGGCGTTGCCCGTCCACCCTTCGCACCTGACCCGTGCATAGGCAGTAGCCGCAGGCGGGGGGAGGCACTCGAACGGTCGCCCGCGGCTTGAGAGCGCGTAGCGCTATGTCCCTGAGGCTTCCGTGCCGCCTCGGATGAAGGACAACGCGCCCGCCGCGGCGCACCTGACACAGTCGGAAGCGAGACGGCCATCCCCTCTCGCCACGGCCGCAACCCGGACGGACCGCGATGAACCAGTGCCGCCCATATGCCGCCCCGGTCGTTACGAAGGTCATCCTCCTTGCAGCTCTCCTGCTCGTCTGCCCCGGCACATCCCATGCCGGCTGGACGTACACGCCCGCTCAAGGCGACCGTGGCGCGGTGATGGAGCAACGCGGCCGCGAGCTGCTCGCGCGGCTGCAGCGGGGAGACCCGGTGCGGATCATCGCCTTCGGCGACTCCCTCACCGCCGGCTTCGGCACCGATGGCCACCATGTCTACTGCCGCATCGCCGCGGACATCCTGCAGTTCGCCTTCCCCGAGGCCCGCATCGAGCTCATCATCCACGGGCATCCGGGCGAGACCACCGCCGACGCACTGGGACGCTTCGATGGTGAGGTGAAGGCGGGCAGGCCCGACCTCCTGCTGGTGCAGTTCGGCGGCAATGACAAGGGGTGGGGGCGCGCCCTTGGTGACTTCCGGACCGACTTGGGGAGGCTGCTGCGCCGAAGCAGGGACGAGACCGAGGCGCTGGTCATCGCCTGCCTGCCGCCGATTGTCGACCCGAACCCCACCAATTCCTGGAGCGAGGCCGCCCGCGGCGTGGCCGGCCTGGAGGGCCTCCCGGCCGCGGACCTGGACCGCGCGATCCGCCGGGGCGATGGCGACTTCCGCGGCCCCTTCCCCTGTGGCAGCCACCCCGACGGGTTCACCCATGCCATCATGGCCCGTGAGGTGACGCGGGCACTGTATGAGGCACTGGGTCTCAGCCCGGCCTTCACCTGCGAGCTGCTCAGGGGCTCGCATCTCTCGGGGCAGGGCGTCTACGATCTCCGGGCCGAGGTGACGAGCGTCTCGGACGCGCCCATTGAGTGCGATGTGCGTTTCGAGTGGGAGGGCAGGGCGTTTCGGGAGACGGTGCGTCTGGAGCCGCACGAGACCTCCCGGCTTCAATGGAAGCTGCCACTTGCTCCGTTCGCGGGCCACAGTCGCGCCTACCCGGTACGGCTCCTGGTGCGTGGAGGCGAGATGGGCGACGGCGATCTGGCCTGGCTGACGGTGTCTCCGCCGGTGGCGGCGGAGCAGCCCGTGGGCGCGGCCGCGGCGGGCGGCACCGGCGACGCGACGTGGCATCACCTGGGGGCGCTGGTGCTGGGTCGCCACCACTGGCTGGGCGAGAGCGACCTGTCGGCCCGCTTCTCCATCGTGGCCCTGGCCGACAGCCTCCGCTTCACCATCGAGGTTACCGACGACGACATCACCACCGGCCCGCGAGAGGACCCCGCGCAGGGCGACTGTATCGAGCTGTACCTGGACCTGCGCGCCGACGCCGATCAGGGCAAGCGCGTCTACAGCCCGCACGTCATCGCGCTGCAGATCGCTCCGCCCAACGAAGACAGCGGCGCGAGATGGCGCAGCATGGAGCCTCTTGTCCGAGAGCTTGAGGGCCTCGCGGTGACCTGCAGGCGCACGGAGGGCGGGTACCGTGCACAGGTCGATCTGCCGCTGTCTGCCGTCAGCGCCCTGCGAGGGGCCGATTGGCCCGGCCTGGGGTTCGACATCGGGGTCAATGACGCCGATGGTGGGGGAAGCCGCAAGGTCCAGATGATGTGGACGGGCTTCCCCGACAATTACCTCGACCCCGGGTACCTCGGCGGCCTGTGGCTCGACGTCCTCCCCCCGGACGCCACGCGCCGGACGCTGCGGTGACGACGCGCATGGTCGCAAGGGGCGTGGGCCATCGCCGTGTTACCTCTCCCGGCGGCTCGCAGAGCCGCATGCCGGGAGAGGTCTTCAGACCGGCCCGCACTGTGGGCCGGTCTGACGGGTGAGGGACCGTCCCACCGCCAACCTCCGCCCGCTTCGCGACGCTGCTTTGCTCCGCAGACCATGTCGGCACCGCGTGCCGCGGGAGCCTGCTTCACAGGGCTCGTGACTCGACCCGACACAGTCCGCGGAACTCCTCGTCGCCGCCGAGTGTCCTCATTGGCAGCGAACCCGCGCGCAGCCACCGCGCCGCCACGTGGATCGCCTCTGGCTCAAGTGACGCTGAGCGCACATCCTGGAGGGGACCCCATGGCCCTGTTTGCCCCGCACGCACCTCGTCGGCCCCGCCAGATCGGAAGAGCACACGTCTGAACTCCAGTCACCGCTCATTA
>CAZXDD010000264.1:7850-10576 GCA_964639415.1 uncultured Armatimonadia bacterium | reverse complement strand
ATGGAATCTCGTGACTGGAGTTCAGACGTGTGCTCTTCCGATCTCGGCCTTCGCCGTACCGGGGCAAGCGGTCACTACTGCAACCAGTGCCAGTGCAACCATCACAGACCGCATCTTGGGCACCTCCTCGGCCGAATTGCGGGCATCACCGCGGCTATGACTGCAGCCGTCCGGTGGAGGCCGGGCACGCCTCTCCGGGGGCATGGAAGGGTGGAGGAGGGGCGCGGCAAAAGGCGACCGCGGCGGCAGGGCCGGCCTCGAGGACGATGGCGGCGGGGCGGCCCCAGCAGTTGGACACGGGGGAGACGACCCGAGACACAGGCGAATGTGGCGGCGAGAGCACCGCCACATTCGCGGAGGGTCGAGGGGAGACCTTTTGGGGGGTGCGTCACTCCCCGAGCCTCCGGGCCAGATCCTCCGCACTCGCTGCGCCCACGACCAACCCGACTGCCACCGTCATGACGGGCGCGGGCATCTGCCCGGCGACGAACGCCTCCCCCGCTTTGTGCCACCAGCGCCCCGCCTGCGGGGCCAAGGCTTTGACCTCCGCGTCTGACAGCACCGGCCCTCCGTTGTTCCCCGCGGCCCACCCGGCCATCACCTCGTCCCTGTCCATCAGGGGTGCGCCCACCGGCTTCCCGCCCGCCATCACCAGCGGGCGGCCCTCGCGCAGCGGATCGGGCTGCGTCTCCTTGCCGGGGCGCAGTACGCCCAGCACGATCCACAGGTTGGCCTTGCCCTCATTGGCCACGTCCGGGAACGGCACCCAGCCTGCCTTCGGCACCCACACCTCCACGCGACGCACCACCGGAACGCTGCTTCTTCCCGCCTCGGCGGCGGTGGGGACCGACCTTGCCGCGGTCACGATTCGTGCGGGCGCTCCCTTCAGCCGGCAGGCGGCGGCCATGAATTCCAGCGGCCCCAGAGCGTAGCCGTCCACATCCCGCCAGCGGCCTGTCCCCTCGATGGCAGAGGGGCTCTGGCCGCCTGCCAGCATGCCCGCACAGCACTGCGCCAGCTCGCCAAACGTAGCGCAGTCATCCAGAAGGCGCCTGCGGTTGGCGTTCTCGTCGCACTCGGGAATCTGCAGGTACGCCGTGCCACAGAAGGGTGTCACCTCGTCAGGCATCTCGCCGGCCTGGGAGATTGGGGTGTCCGGGGTGCAGGCGGCGTCGGCGCGCGATGACACAAGCACCGTGACAATCCACCGCACCCACATCAAGGAGGTTCCGCGATCCAGCTTCAGGCGGATCACCTCGACCCCCGTGTCCGTAGTCTCCACAGTTCCGGTGGCCTCTGGTGCCTCCGGCTTGATGGTCGACTGCAGCGCCAGGGGCTGCTGGCCCTGGGTGGCGGGAGGCAGGGGTAGCAGCAGCTCCACCTGCTCGGCGGCATCGACGCCCGCATCCGTCGGGGTGATGCTCACCTCGTCGAACCACGCATCACCGCTGCCCTCGATCCCGAGACTGAGGGAAAGCCGCTGCAGGTCGGGCGAGACCGGCAGTTCGGCGCTCCACTCCTTCCACTGCGTCGACAGGTCCCCGGCCGATAGCTCCGCCAGTACGTCGGGCCGACCGGCGGGGGTGCAGCGCACGTACGCTCGCGACCCCGGCCCAAGCCGGCCACACAACTGGGCCGCCAGCCGCCACTTGAGCCCGGGCGCCGGAGCGCCGATCTCCTGCTGCCAGCGCGCGGGGTGCCCCGCATCCGGCTGCGAGACGCGCAGCGAGGTTCGCCCTGCGCCCTTCGTGGCTTCATCTCTCGCAAGCAAGGCCTCGGCATCCGCCCCCGGAGCCCAGCGCTCCCAGCCATACACATCAGCATCCATCCCCGCCTCGCCGCCACCGTTCCGCACGAGGTCGAGGATGTCGGGAGCGAACTGATACGACCCCACAAGCCCTGCAGCACAGCCCGGCGTCTCGGCCGCGTGGAGCGGGGCTGCCGCGGCAACCAGCAGCACGCACAGAGCAATGGCTCGCATGGTCTCACCTCGTTGGCCGGTCATGGTGCGCACTATCGGCACAGCGCGATTCCCGGGCAGCGTGCTGTTGCGTGTAGCCATCGCGGGAGGATCTGGTCCGCGCGGGCAGGGGGCAGGGAGCCGGTCCGGCCCCCTGCCCTGCGGTCTACGGCCGGGAGCGCCCCTGTCGCGCTCTCCGGTCCCGCTCGGTCTCAGAGCACGCCCAGCGCTAAGAGCGTAGCATCGCAAAGACCTCGACGTTGCCGCGCCAATGCGAGCTTCTGGACGTCCTGTTCCTGCGGTTCCCGCGCGGCGACACAGCCCGGCCCTCCGTTGCAGGTCCATACCCAGGGCTTCGCGGTCTCAGGGCATTCCCAGGTGCAGGGCACGCACGGCGTCGTGCGCTCAACTGTGCAGGGATCGCACGGCGTCGACCACACCGTGTTGACGGGGACGCATTCGGGGTTCACATGCACCGTCTCCTCGCAGCACTCAGGGTTCACGCTCGCGACCGTCACATCGCAGCATTCCGGGTTCACGCTTGCCACCGTCACATCGCAGCATTCCGGGTTCACGCTCGCAACCGTCACGTCGCAGCACTCCGGGTTCACGCTCGCGACCGTCACATCGCAGCACTCAGGGTTCACGCTCGCAACCGTCACATCGCAGCACTCAGGGTTCACGCTCGCGACCGTCACGTCGCAGCATTCCGGGTTCACGCTCGCGACCGTCACGTCGCAGCATTCCGGGTTCACGCTCGCGACCG
>CAZXDD010000264.1:5925-7750 GCA_964639415.1 uncultured Armatimonadia bacterium | reverse complement strand
CGACCGTCACGTCGCAGCATTCCGGGTTCACGCTCGCGACCGTCACGTCGCAGCACTCCGGGTTCACGCTGGCGACCGTCACATCGCAGCATTCCGGGTTCACGCTGGCAACCGTCACCTCGCAGCACTGCGCGGTGGCGCACATCGTGCAGCCGTTGGTGTCGAGCGTGGCCTGAGCAATCCGTGCCCTGGTGGGTCGAGTGGCCTTCACTGCGGGCTCTATGCCCTGTGTTGTCAGCTTCGCGTCGAACGTCGTCACGCTGCTCTCCAGACCGGCGTCGAAGGCAGGAGAGAGGGCATCAGTGCTTCTTGCCGTGGCCCGCACCGAGATGAGCCACAGGCTTACGGTGATGACCACCAGCATTACGGCACAAGCGACTGATCTGGGGCGCATCCTCATGGCACTTCCAACCTCCCAGTCCTGATGAGATCTCTTCTTGCGACGCATGTCCTGCGGTCGATGCCTGCGGCCGCACCACCTCCTCTCCGGGGGCGCCCGACAGCGGCGCGATCCGCTTCTTTCCCTCCGCATCAGGGCGCCAAGTCCCACAGGAACTCCGGCTGCAGGGTGGCGTCCACTGTCATCCACTTGACGTGCCCATCACAGAACAGGTAGTTGGAGCCGCCATTGTGCCTGGGCTCTACCTGCCAGCGGTGCGCCACCGGATGGGTGTTGCCGGGGTAGGTCACGACACAACACCATCCGATAGGCTCCGCGACCATGATGGTTGCCGAGGGGTTCCCGACCGCGAATGTGGGCAGCCACGCGTCCATGTCATGGTTCCAGGCGTAGCTCCACTGGATCAGCGGATCGCGAGCGCGGTTCTGAGACGGGCAGATCAGGACTTGCTCGTTGCGCAGGTAGGGGGCCAGCACGTCGTCCCAGTAGGGATAGCCGGTGGGGAAGACCGTGGCCGCCATGGGGTACATGTCGTCGTGGTCGGAGGTGTACATCTCCATGGCGGCGCCGATCTGCTTGAGGTTTGACAGGCACCTGGTCTGCCGCGCTTTCTCCCGGGCGCGGCCAAACACGGGAAACAGGATCGCGGCCAGCACGGCGACGATCGCGATCACTACGAGCAATTCGATGAGTGTGAAGCCACCCAGGCCACCTGCCGCGCGTCTCACTGCGCTCACCCCTTCGCCGCCCCCTGATCAGTGGGCAGGCCTCCGCACCGGCCGCTGTGGGTCGGCAGCCGCACGGACTACGTGTTCACCGGCACACAGCAAGTCAGCGCCCGCCACGCCCATTCCCAGCGAGGCGAGCAGGCCCACTCCGGGGTCTGAGACATAGAAGACGAACGCGCCAAACGCCAATAGCGCCCAACCTGTGACACGTCGTGCGGGGGGGGGGGGGTAGTTGTGGGATCTTGGTCGATCCGGCGGCGGAATAGGCCCAGCAAGAGCAGCGTCAGAGCGAGGAACAGCGCGCGGGTGCCGGTGGGCAGAAGAGGGCCCAGGTCGCCCATCGCAACGGCGGCCGCAGCCAGGGCGGCGACAATCGGAGCCCCTTGCTCCAGGAGAGCGGGGATCTGCCGGGGATAGCTTGCGAAAGGCCTGAGCGCGTTCGACCCATCCTCGGGCTGGACCATGGGAGACCCACCCACAACCTCAGAAGAAGCGCGCGAAAGTGTCCAGAGTATATCCCTCTGTTCGTGGGCATGTCAATAGGAATTACCTCTCGGCTTCCGCCAAGTTTCCCGGGATGCCTACACCGGCAGGGAACGCGGCTCAGAGCGGTGGCGCGGCCCCGCGCGCGTTGCTCGCTGACCGCGCGGGCGACAGATCGGAAGAGCACACGTCTGAACTCCAGTCACCGCTCATT
>CAZXDD010000264.1:0-5915 GCA_964639415.1 uncultured Armatimonadia bacterium | reverse complement strand
TGCTCGCTGACCGCGCGGGCGACGCAGAGGAGGGTGAATGGGGGGCTGATTCCACCGGGCTCACGCCCGTGGCTATCATATGCCGCCCTATCTCCGGGGCTGACGGCGACGGAACACGGTCCAAGCCCTCCGTTCGGCCCGCCCGTCATAGGTCGGAGGGCGTCGTTCGCCGTCGAGCCCGAACCGATCCGGAGGATCGGCGGGCGATACATAACCAGGCGGGGGCGTGAGCCCCCGTCGCGACCGCGCCGCCGCCTCCGAGCCCCGGAGGGGCGGCATCCCGCCTTGCGGGACGTCGGGCATTGTGGCGCCCCTCCGGGGCTCGGGTTTGCGCTGTGCCGCGAGAACGGGGGCTCACGAGCCTGTCGGCTAAGTCAATTGGGCCGCCTACGTGCCTCGTTGCCATAGCTCGGAACGCGTAGGAAGAGTGTCGTCATGATCTTGCAGACGTGTTCTCGCCGCATTGAGGACGCGTTTACCCGCGGGACGTCACCCGCCCGCTCCTACCCGAGGGCGCGAAGGGACTTCACCGACAGGCTCTCACGCCCCCGCCTGTTTGTGTTCCGCCCCTTGCGGGGCTGCACGGCAACGGCACAGCCCCCGACACCAGGTTCTACGCTCCCCATTGAACGAGGACGTTCTCCGCCGTTCCCCGTGCTCTTTGCGTCTCTGTGGTGAGACGTCCCTCAGCCGCAACCTACTCCTGCGGCCACTCCCACCGCACCAGGTGCACGCCCGAGGCGAAGGTGATGCCGTCCTCGTTCATCACCCAGCCACAGCGCACCCCCGCCTCGTAGTCCGCCATCTTTGCGATCTCGCAGCTCCCCGGGTCGATGCGGATCACGGCGTTCCTCGTCAGCGCGTAGATCATGCCGTCCGTGTGCAGGCCCATGCAGATCTCCACGATGCCGCCGTGGACGATGGGGTACTGCCCCACCAGGGCCTGCGTCGCGATGTCCCAGACCCGCAGCGTATTGCTCGGGCGGGTGACGAAGAACACCTTCCCCTCGGCCACGGTCATGGCCGCCACATTGGTATCGCCCGCCAGCGGGACGCTCTGCACCAGATCCTTGCCCTGCGGGTCCCAGACGAAGAACGCGGCCTCCTTCTCCGAGGGCTTCGTGCCCCCGCCACCGGCGATGTCTGAACCGCCGAAGATCAGGCCCGATTGCTCGTCATAGGCCAGGGCGCTGATGGACTGGTTGGGGATCAGGTGCCGATAGCTCTCGGTGACCTTGCCCTCCACCGGGTCGAACACGCCCATGGCGCCGCCCAGCTCGCCGTAGGGGGCGAAGCTGCCCACGTAGAGCTTGTCTTCCGGCCCCAGGATCAGCGCCCGGGGCCGCAGGTGGCCGTCGCCCATGGAGCCGAAGTTCCGCGGGTTGTGCTCGGGGCCGTCGCCGAAGTTCCACGGCTTGCCGGGGTCATAGCTCGATACGTAGGACCCCGGATAGGCCAGCATCCACAGCTTCCCGTCCAGGGAGAGCACGGAGTACAGCTCGCCCCCGGCGCGGCTGGGATTGCCCAGCACCTCGCTTTGGCCCGTCTTTGGATCGGTGCGAAACAGCCACAAAGGCAACATGGTAGAGCCGTAGATGCAGCCATCGGGGCCCTGTCCGATGACGAAGGCCTCCATGCCCGCGCTGCGGTACTCAAACTCGCCTCGAGTGGTCTCGCCCGTCTCGGGGTCTTTGAGTGTCCAGACGCCCTCCGGGGCGACGCCCGCCAGTTGCCGGCCGTCCTTTAGGCTCAGCACCTGCGCCGGCGGCAGCTCGGCGTCCGCGATGGGCTCGGCCTTTCCGGCGAGCAGGCGGTACCACTTGCCGTTGTCTTGCTGGTACGCATGGCCGTCCACACCCTTCCTGAACCTGCCCCAGCCGCCCTTGGCCAGCTCCGGGATCGGCGTGCCGGCGATGTCTTCAGGCCGGGATGACCCGTGCTCCCCGGTGCGGGGGTCCAGGGCGATGTAGTCGGGGTCCGTGGTGCCGGCGGCGGTGTAGACCCAGCCGTCTTTGCCCACCACGATGGGCCGCGTGTACTGCTGGCCCTCCCTCATCTGCCCGAAGTCCGTCATCTCGCCGGTCTGGGTATTGTACGAGGTGACTTTCCCGTTCCCATACGAGCAGCCGTAGACGGACTCATCGCCCTCCCCGGCGGCCAGGGCCCACACGTACGTCTCGCTATCGGCCATCTTCCCCAGGTTCACAAGCCCCTTGTCGGGGTCCCGGGGGTCGAACTTCAGAAGCAGCCCGCCCTGCCTGGCGTCTCCGGCGGTGCCGATGTACACGCACTTGTCCGGGCCGATCGCAAGGCCCCAGGGATGGGTGCCGAGGGGGGCGTCGAACTGCCGGGCGATGCCGGTGAAGGGGTCGATCTGCACCAGGAACACGGGAGCGGCGTTTTGGGTGAACACCGCGTAGATGCGGGTCATCTCGCCGTTCTCGTCGGGGCCGAGACTACTCTTGAACACGGCGGCGCGTTGCACGGGCACGCCGAGGTCGACGAACTTGCCCATCTGTGTCTCCTGTGAAGCGCCCGGACAGGCGGAGACGATCAGGGCCAGGGCAGACAGAGCCATTGCAGGGGCGCGGCGCGCGGTGACGCGGTGGTCCAAGGTGAATCGCCTCCCGGGTGGGCGGTGGTTGTCGGTGAACGGAGTGGGTTCGTCTCGGAGGGGGCGGGGGCCTTCTTGTCTTGAGGTGTCGCGCATGCAGGTCTGTCCAACAACGCGAGGGGGAATGCCGGATGCACGGCTACACGGTAGTCTTGATGAGGGAACCCGACAGCCGGTACTCCGTCAGCGTTCCCGCGCTCCCCGGGTGCCTCACGTGGGGCGAGAACCGGCCGGAGGCACTCCGCATGGCGCAGGAGGCCATCGCGGCCTTCGTTGGCAGCCTGCGCATGGATGGCGAGGACGTGCCGGAGGAGGTGACGCGCTTTGAGATCGAACTCGGGGACGCGACGGAGGCCGTCGTCTACCGAGGCTGCCGCCCCGGCGCCCCGGCGTCTTGATCCACACTCTCCACCACCGCCCCGCCCTCCTCAAGCCTCCCCCTGTACAGCCTCCCCACAGCCGTCGCCTGCACCGTGACTCGGCCCAGCTCCGGGATCTCCACCTGAACCTCGCGATCCTCGCCCGCCGCCGCCCAGGCGCATAGCAGCCACTCATCGCGCTCCCGGTGCTTGCGGCAAAGGACTCTGCAGTCCGCATCGCCGGTGGGAAACTCGTAGGCGGGCTGGTCCGTACTCCAGACATGCATTCCCGGTCCCGGGAGCAGTTCGCTGCCGCGGAGGAAGTCGTCGAGGTGCGAGAACGCCGCATGCACGCGGCCCAGCACCATGAGCTGCCAGACCCAATCCTCCACCGGATCGTAGGCGAAGTACCCCGCCACGCCGCCGATCATGCCCGCGGTGTAATTGCACTTGAGGTAGCCCTCGTAATGCTCCGCGTCGCTGACCGCCGGCTCCGGACGTCCCTCTCCCGGCCAGCCGGGGCTCAGCCAATTGTACGAGAGGTCCTCCCCGAGGGCCCGGTGCCCACCCACGCAGTTGAGGGCCATGGTCAGCATGTCGTACTTGCCGGACCAGCCGTCATTGTAGTGGCGAAAGTACACCGAGCTATTCGGCATGTCCGAGACCGGCTGCATGTCCCGATAGTCCCACTCCCATCGCTTCCAGCCCGAGTAGCGCATGCGGTGGGCGCTGCCGTCGGTGAAGTAGTAGATGTACAGCTTTCTCTCGGGCACCAGGGCCCGCAGCCTGCGGGTGACGATCATCTCCTGCCGGGCCTTCTGCCGGGAGATGTAGTCATACCAGTCGCTGTCACCCTTCGCCGCCGTCACCTTCGGGTCGCGCTCCCAGACCTTCTCATGGTGGCCCTCCACGCTGAGGCCGTACTCGCCCCCATTGGTGAGCACCGCGATCGGGGCACGCTGGAGCACCTCCGCCAGCATGTCCGCCTCGTAGTCGGCGATCATCTCGAAGGCGCTGTCGGGGGCTTCGGGGCTCCAGGTCTGCTTGCCGTCGATCAGGTTCCCCTCGGCATCGCGGCACCAGGTATCCGGTGGAAGCTCATCGATGAAGGAGCGGATGGAGAAGGCGGGGGCGGTGATGACATGCAGCGGGTACTTCTCCGGGTCGGAGGCACAAAGAGCGCAGACCCTGGAGACCGTGGAGTGAGGATCATCGAGCTGCCGGACCAGCTCGGGGCGCAGGCGGCCAAACTGCAGGCAGTAGCCCCAGTGCTCGCAGAGTTCCTTGCGGACCTCGAAGTCAAACTCCGGGCCCCAGGTGCTCAGCGGCAGCAGGCGGTGGGCTTGCTTGAACAAAGGCCGCGGCCCGGCCTGGAGGATCTCCAGAGCCGTCTGGGCGGAGGCGGGCAGGGCGATGGAAAGCGCCAGGACAAGTGCGAGACAGGGCATGCGATTGGGCCTCCGTGCGTCCTTGCGTGCGCGCGGCCGAGCGGACGGTTCGCGGCCATCGGTCTACGCGTCTGGGAGCCTGGCCCCTTCGTCCCTGCCCGCCTGCTGCTTGAGCGCCAACTGCTCGCGGAAGGTCTGGGTGATCTCTTCCGGAGTGGGGGGCTCGCCTTCGCGCCGGGCAAACAGAAGCGCCAGGGTGGCGATGTAGGCTTCTCCAAAGGCCGAGGTCATGGCGGCGGCGGTGGCGGCCGAGATCACCCCACCCATCACCGTTCCGGCGCCGGGAATCAGCTTCAGTAGACCGCCGACGATGGCACGCCCGGCCACGGTGGCGCCGGAGCCGGTGGCCGCCCCGGCGATGAGCGTCGCCAGGAGCCCCTGCTCCAGCGGTACACCGAAGATGGCGGTGATGCTCGCCAGCATGCTCACCTGCACCGGGATCAGCGCCAGAGCGTCGGCGAAGGGAATCGGGACGGCGCCGATGCCGGCGGCCGTGGTCGCGGCCAGCCCCACCGCGGTATGGGCGCGGCGACGCTTCTGCTCGACGTCGGCTTTCTGGGCGGCGGCGAAGGCGTTCCTCTGGCCCTCCGGGATCACCTCGGAGGTCAGCTCCACCAGCTCGGCCAGCCCCATGGGGGCCACCGTGTGGCCGTCGTCGAACTCCTCGGCCAGGGCGCGCACCCGTGCCACATTGCGCGCCAAGGGCAGCAGCTCCTGCACCGTGGCCCGGAAGCCCTGATCGGCCCGGGCCTTCGTGACGACGGCGATCACCGGGACGCCCCTGGCCTCCAGCATCGACACCAGCTCCACCTCGGCGTCCTCCACCCGGCGCGAGTCCTCGGCGATGCAAACCCAGGCCACATGGATGTGCTCGGACGGGTCGGCCTCCTTGCCCCGCCGCTCAACGAGCTCCGCCAGCTCTTGCAGGGTGGCCTCGAAATCGGCCATCTCCAGGCCGCGGGTGTCGAAGATGGCCAGCGGCACCCCGGACTTGGTGATCTCCCGGGTGTGCTGGGTGACCGGCCGCCCCTGGCCGGTGGTGGCCAGCTTCCCCTGGAAGACGGCGTTCACCAGAGTGCTCTTGCCCACGCCGGTTCGGCCCGCGATGAGCAGGTTGGCACGTCCGCGCTTCTTCATCGCATCGGCCATTGCCTTCTGGATCTCCTCGGCCAGGCTGAACTGCTCGGTCATGGGTCGGTCCTTCCACGGGGGGGTGGTGCGGTGCCGGTCGTGCGGTTGCGTTCCTCCGGCTTCGTGTGGCGGGCCGAGGGCCCTCCAGGCCGGCGGCCGTCTGCTGCCGCACGGCCGTTCGGACCGCAACGATCCTGCAGGGCGGGACCCCGGGACGGCAACGGCGAACCGCATGCGGGTCTCGCTTGGTGGCGAACCGCGGTCCCAGGAACGGCGAACGGCCCTACTCGCGTCGCCTCACCTGATACCGGATGATCGTCCTGACCTCCCTGGCATCCGGCTTGGTGAGGTACTCCTCCTCGT
>CAZXDD010000263.1:0-10595 GCA_964639415.1 uncultured Armatimonadia bacterium | reverse complement strand
CCAACTCGTCGGTGGCCGTGGCACCGGTCCGGGTAGCCCGTGTGTTCGCGGCCGTGACCCTGTCTGTTGCCTCCTTCTTGTCCTTCTGCAGGGCGGTCACCGCGTTGGCCGCCGTGACGAGGGCCGCCGCCTTGTCTGTGGCCTCAGTCTTGGCCAGTCGCAGCTCCTCGCGGAGCGTGAGGACCCGCGTCTGGGCGTCATTCACCTTCTGCTGGGCATCGAGCAGGTCCAGGTCCGCCTCACGGAGCTTGCGCAGCTCTACCTGCGCCGCCTCGCGGAGGCCGGTGCCACCGCCTGTGCTGTAGCCCGAAGGGTTCAGTATCCGGATCAGCGTCGGGATGTCGGTATAGTAGTACAGCCGCACCTGCCGCCCGACGAACTCCGCCATATCTCCAGCCAGGCCGTCGCGCAGCAGCTCTGTCTCCACATCCAGAAGCCCAACGCCGGTCCAGGCGTCGTTCAGTTTGTCGGCGGTGATGGCGGCGGGGAGGCTGAAGCCTTCCGGCGCCGCCACCCGCAACTCCTCGACGACCTTCAGGAACTCCTTGATCGAGGCCGAGTTCGTCTCTGCGCGCTTCACCAGCCTCGTCGCCGCCGCACCGTTGGCGACCGGGTCCCTGAGCTGGTCCGGCAGAAGCTCGGCTTGCAGCACCCGCAGCTCCTCGGCGTACGCCACGACAGCATCCAGCCATCCGGGGAGGCGGTTCAGCGTGGTCTGCGCGGCATCGTGGAGCGCGGTGAGCCTGCCGGCGACGCCGGAGTAGGTGGCGCCATCAGCCTCCAGCTTCTTGATGGCCTCGGCGAGTGCATGCCACTGCTCGCTCAGCTCGGCATCGTACCGGGCGAGGGTTAGGGCAGCCCGGGGGCTCTTGCCGAGCACGTCGGGGATGTCTCCGTCCGGGGCGATCGTTCCCGCCTTCTCGAGCTTGACTTCTCTGGCCGCCAGCTCCGCCGCCGTGGCCACAGTCGTGCCGATGCGGCCGAGAGTGCCGCCGGCGGCGTTCTGCCGGTCTTCGACGGCCTTCCTGCGGGCCGAGAGGTTGCGCAGGCATGTATCGTACACCGTCCGCGCTTGCTCGACGCCCTCGGCCTGCTCGGCGTCGGCGGGTAGCTTGTCGCGGACTGCGGTGAGTTCGGTCTTCGCCTTCTTGAGGGCCTCGAGCGAGTTCGCCAGCTCTTCCTGCAGCGGCGCTACCGTCGCGACCAAGTGGTCCGTCAGGCGCTCCATCGTGCGGGGGGTGTCGGCGTCCAGGCGCCTGAGCCGGCCGGTGTACCTTTCGACCTCGGCAAGCGCGTCCTTCATCGCCGCGAGCGCCCCGGTCGCGTCCTTCATGTCCCCCTGGGCCCCGGCAACAGCAGCCTCGGCCGCGGCAACGTCGGTCTGGACCGCGCGGCCCGGCCCGGCCGCAAACAGCAGCGCCATCACGCACAGCGCGACCAGCTTCGACGGCACCGGCACACTCCTGCGCTCACGCACAGACCCGGTCACCATGGGAAAGCCACTCCCTCCTGCGTCATGCCATCAAAAGACGCTGGAAACCCCGATGTACCGACTGAAATGTGGCTCCTGGCGACATTATCATCGGTTTTTGCGGAGTGTCAACAACAATTTGGTCCGGTGAGCGAGGCCGATTCCGAAGACGCCGGACAGGGCGCGGCCTCTGCGCGGCACCGTCGCCTTCGCGCAGGGCGGTAGAGGGGAGCGGCGAACCCGTGGGATCCTCCGGCCTCCGTGGTGCAGGGGCAGCAACAGCAACGGCAAAGGCAACAACGGCCCTCGCCCTACCGGGTGCTCTCGCACCGGCGTTGCTGACTGTAACCCATGTATGGTACTCACACACCGTTCCTGCAAAACGCGCTTGACAGCCCCAGTGTGCGCTGCTATGATATCAACCTGTCGCGGCGCTGTCAGTCGCCGCCGACGAACCAGCAGGGGCTGTAGCTCAGTCGGTTCAGAGTGCCGGCCTGTCAAGCCGGAGGTCGCGGGTTCGAGCCCCGTCAGCCCCGCCATACACGCAAACTGAAGCCGTCTCCCCCAGGGGAGACGGCTTTCTTCTTGTGGGCGAGGGTCGTCGCCGACGCCATCCCCTGCCGCTCGCCTCAGATCGGGCTATCCCCGTGCGTCTCGCCGACGGCCGCTGTTCGGCGACTCCATACCCTCCCGTGGAGCCCTGCTCATGCAGCCCCCGCAGAGGCAGCGCCACACTCCGCGGATCATCATCATCGCGCTGCTTCAGGTAGCCCCGGCAGAGTGCCAACTGGCTCTCGGAAGGCTCCCGCCGGCGGCACTGAGGCTGCACGATCGATGCATCCGATGGTGAGCACTCTCTCTCCGGCGATCCGGGCATTGTTCGTCCCCCGACGACAACCGCCGTTCGTAGGCATCTGGTCGGCCGTCGCCTCAGCCCCCGAGAGGTGTCCCCCGTGCCTGCGGCGAATGCCCGCGATAGGGTCCGACCGCCGGGTGCATCGCGGCCCCCCGGGCTGCACAAGCCGTGCGGAGAAGGAGTGGTCTCGTGAAGACACTGACCGAGCAGGCAAGGACAATTCCTGTCCGTGCGGAGGTGGACGTGGTTGTCGCCGGCGGGGGACCGGCTGGCGTCAACGCCGCCATCGCCGCCGCCCGCGGCGGGGCGCGCACCCTGCTTGTGGAGCGCTATGGCTACCTGGGCGGGATGATCACCGGATCCAGCGTCACCTGGTACCTGGGCATGGGCAACGGCAAGTCACAGACGATCCGGGGGCTCTCAGACGAGTTCATCTCGCGCCTCGGCGAGGCAGGCGGCCTCACCAGCGAGAGGAACCAGTCCGGCGACTGCAATTCGGACGCCGAGTTCGTCAAGTGGATGTCGGTGGAGATGGTGCAGGAGGCGGGGGCGGACATCCTGCTGCACTCGTGGGTCTCGGCGGCGGTGGTCCAAGACGGGGTGTGCAGGGGTATCATCGTCGAGAGCAAGTCGGGCCGTGAGGCCATCCTTGCCAAGGTCGTGGTCGATGCCACGGCCGATGGCGATGTGTGCGCCTCGGCGGGCGCCGGCATGGTGACGGACAACCATGACATCACGCTGATTTGCCAGGTCACGGGTGTCGACCGAGAGGCGGCCGACGCGTTCAGGCGCGACGAGCCCGAGGCCTATGCCCGACTCATTGCCACGCTGGAGGAGCAGGGCGGGATGGTGCCGTCGCACGGTGGGGCGAAGTTCGAGGGCTACTCGGCGGTGGACGTCGCCGACCTGACACACATCGAGAACGAGGCCCGCAAGCGAGCCATGCGGGGGCTGGTCTTCCTGCGGGCCCATATGCCCGGGTACGAGAAGGCGAAAGTCTCGCTGACTTGCCCCCAGCTTGGGGTCCGCGAGAGCCGCAAGATCGTGGGGGAGTACACCCTCACTCAGGACGATATCCTCGGCAGCCGCAAGTTCGACGACACCATCGGCCGCTGTGGGGCGCAGATGACGGGCTACAAGCTCTACGATGTGAGCGGGCTGGATTACGACATCCCGTACCGCTGCCTGGTGCCCCAACGCGTCGACGGCATCCTGGCGGCCGGCAGGTGCGTCTCGGCGACGCATTGGGCGATCAACACGCTGCGCCTGATCGGGCCCTGCATGCTGACCGGCGAGGCGGCCGGAACGGCCGCCGCCCTGGCGGCCGCAAGTGAGGTCGCACCGCGCCAGGTCGACGCCGGAAGCCTCCAGTCAAGGCTCAAGGAACAGGGGAACAACCTGGGCTGACGGAAGCCGGCATTGGCAGAGCGGTGGGTCCCGGAGCAAGGGCGGAGGGAGTGCCGCTGGCGTCCACCTCTCCCGTCCGCCCCTTCGGGGCTGGTAGAGGCGAGCGCGGCGGCGGCGCTCCTCACCCCTCCCCGCCGTCCTGCCGTCTCGCCTTTGTCCTCTCCGCCGTTCCCTTGCCTTGCCGTTCTCCGTGCATCTCTGTGCTCTCCGTGTCTCCGTGGTGAGACGTTGCCGTCCCTCCGTCCCTCCGTCTCTCCTTCTCCGCCGTTGCCCCTCCCCGCCGTCTTGCCGTCTCGTCTTTGTCCTCTCTCCGTTCCCTTGCCTTGCCGTTCTCCGTGCATCTCTGTGCTCTCCGTGTCTCCGTGGTGAGACGTTGCCGTCCCTCCGTCTCTCCTTCTCCGCCGTTGCCCTTCTCCGCCGTTCCCTTGCCTTGCCGTTCTCCGTGTATCTCTGTGCTCTCCGTGTCTCCGTGGTGAGACGTTGCCGTCCCGCCGTCTCTCCTCCTCCTCACTCTCGCACTCCGCTACTGGCGCACCTCGAACGCCGCCTTCAGCCCTCCCACCTGCACCTCGAACTCTCCCGGCTCCACGATCCACTCGCCGTCGGCGTCCAGGAGCCTGAGGTCCTCCGGGCCGAGGGTGAAGGTTACCTGCCGGCTCTCTCCCGGCTCCAGGTGAATCTTGGCGAAGCGCTTCAGGGCGCGGACGGGGGTGGTCGTGGAGCTGTACAGGTCACTCAGGTAGAGCTGGACCACCTCCTTGCCCGCACGGTCGCCGGTATTGGCGACCTGCACCGTGACCTCCACATTGCCGCCGCGGAGGATCGCTTTGGGTGTCACCTTGAGCCTGGAATACTTGAAGGTGGTGTAGCTCAGGCCGTGGCCGAAGGGGTACAGGGGCGCAGGGTCGGAGAACACGTAGTCGCGTCCCGGAGCCTCCGGGCTGCCGGGGCGCTTGTAGTAGCCCCGGGCGGAGGGCAGGTGGTTGTAGAAGGCCGGCACGTGCCCCACGCTGCGGGGCACCGTGACGGGGAGCTTGCCCGAGGGGTTCACCTTGCCGAAGAGCACGTCGGCCAGCGCGTTTCCGCCCTCCACCCCGGGGTACCAGGCGTCCAGGATCGCCGGGATGTTCTCGGCCATCCAGGGGATTGAGTACGGCCGGCCGTGGAGCAGGACCACAATGGTGGGCGTGCCGGTGGCGTGGATGGCGCGGACGAGGTCCTCCTGCACCCCTGGGGGGGGGAGCTCCGTGCGGTCGAAGCCCTCGCCGCAGGTGGCGGTGCGCTCGTCGGTGCCCCAGCCGGTGCCGGCCAAGGACATGCTGCCTCCGCCGATGACCACGACGGCCACATCGCTGCTTTGGGCCAGCTTCGCCGCCTCGGCGAAGCCCTCCTGTGATTGTTCGTAAAGGTGACAGCCCCGGGCGTAGGCCACCTCGGTGCGCTTGCCTACCGCATTGCGGATGCCCTGCAGCACCGTGACGGCCTCGGTGCCGACGAGGGTGTAGTCGCCCAGTTGGACTTCGTCGGCATTGGGCCCGATGACGGCGATGCGCCGCAGGCCCGCGGGCAGCGGCAGCAGCTTGCCCTCGTTCCGGAGCAGCACGATGCTCTCCTGAGCCACCTCGCGGGCGAGCCTGCGGTGGGCCGGGCAGCCCACGACCTTGTCGATGCGCTCCGTGTCGGCGTAGGGGTTCTCGAATAGGCCGGCGAGGAACTTGACACGGAGGATGCGGGCCACGGCCCGGTCCACGAGGCTCACCGGGACGGCGCCGCTTTGGACCATCTTCAGCAACTCCGGGCCGAAGCCGTAGTCGCTGGGGGCCTCGAGGTCCATACCCGCCTCGAGGGCCTGGCGGCCGGCCTCGGCGGCATCGCGCGCCGTGCGGTGGAAGGTGTGCAGCATCTGCACGGCCCCGTAGTCGGCGAACACATAGCCGGAAAAGCCCCACTCCTGGCGCAGGATACGGGTGAGCAGCAGCCTCGAGGCCGAGGCCGGCACCCCCTCGTACTCGCTGTACGCGGGCATGATGGAGAGCGCCCCGGCCTCGCGAATGGCCGCCTCGAAGGCCGGAAGGTAGATGGTGCGCAGGTCGCGGATACCGCCGGCGACCGGGGCCAGGTTGATGCCGGCCTCCGGGCTGCCGTGGGCCGCGAAATGCTTGGGGGTACAGACAAGATGCTCGCGGTCGACGGAGGGCCCCTGGCCCTGCATCCCTCTGATGTAGGCCACCCCCATGCGCGCGGTGAGGTACGGGTCTTCTCCGTAAGTCTCCTCCACCCGGCCCCAGCGGGGATCGCGGGCCAGGTCCAGGTCCGGCGCCAGGGCCTGGGCGGCACCCACGGCCCGGGCCTCCCTGGCGATCGCCGCCGCCATGCGCTCCACCAGCTCGGTGTTCCACGTGCCGGCGATGCCGATGGCCTGCGGGAAGACTGTGGTGCCGCCGGACATGTGGCCGTGGAGGCACTCGGAGATCACCAGTCCCGGGATGCCCAGGCGCGTGCGCTCGACCAGATGCCGCTGCACGGCATTGACGGCCTCCGCGCTCAGGTGCGCTTCGGCTCTGGGGTCCTGCAGACAGCCGATGCTGAGCGCGCCGATCAGCTCGTCCACGGCCCCGGCCGCTACGCGGCCATCGCGGATCACCGCGGCGCAGTCGAGCAGGCTCATCTGGCGGACCTTCTCCTCGAGGGTCATCCGGCCCAGGAGGTCGGAGACTCGCTGCTCCACGGGCAGGCGCGGGTTGCGGTAGGGCAGGCTCTTCCGGGCATCTCTCGCGGGCATTGGCTATCCCTCCGGCGCTGGTGCTTACAGACCGTGCTCAGACTCTTCTGCGACCTGCTTCGCCGCCGCGGCGAGCGCACCTTCCGCAGCTCAGACCCGTCTCCGGGCGCCGGCGATGGAACATCCGGGCGCGTCGGGTGTCCAGGGTGTGTGCGGAGGGGAGGTTTGCGCACCCGGGGGCGCGTCTGCACCGAGCGGAGGGCGACGCATTCGGGGCACTGCTCCTCCGCCCGTGCGTGGGCCTCGGGAGGTCGCCCGCCCTCGGCGTCGAAGATAGACTGTGTGCCTTCGTGCCGGGCCGTCCCGGGCGGGACACGGCCGGAGCCGGTGGCGGGTGGCTCTGCCATCCCGGCGCGCGCTGGAGGTGGCTCGCGATGCTTCGCTGTCTGCATAGCTGGGTGACACTGTGTCTACTTCTTCTGGGGGGCGCGGGCCCATGCCCGGCGCAGGTGGCGGAGGTGGCCGCGAACGTGGCTGCGGCCGGGGCTCAAGTCCAGTTCGCCGACGAGCCGGTGCTTGGTGAAGTCGACGTCCGTGCCCAGGTCTCCATCCCCGAACAGTGGCAGTGGGAGCAAAGGGCCCGCATCGTCCTTGCCTACCGGGACGAGGCGGCCTTCCTGCACCTGGACATCTCTCGCAGGGCGCTCACGCTGGGCAAGATGCAAAACGGGCGTCCCTCGGTGCTGGCCTCTCGCGACACCCCCGAGGCCCTGCTTGTCCCGGGCGTGCACCACATCACGATCAAGAGGCGGTCCTGGTCGGTACGGGTGCTGGTGGACGAGCGCTCTGTGCTGTGGGCTTCCGACGACTTCTCACCCGGAGACCGCATCGGTCATCTGAGCCTCGGCCTGCCTGTGGAAGACCTCTACGCCCAGCCCATCGGTGAGATGATGTTCCACGACGACTTCAGCCGCCCTCCCGACGAGCCCGGCCCCTGGCAGCCCCTAGTTGGCGAATGGAAGATCAGCCTCCCTGAGACGAGGAACAACAAGACCGAGGCGGCCAAGAGCGCCAATCCGTTCTCCTTTGTCTGCAGCGGCGAGCAGGCGCTCGCGGTGGTCGAGGGACCATCGCACTGGGACAACTACCGGGCGCAGGTGGCGGCCAGAGCCAGTGACGGCGCGGTGGGGCTTGCTTTCTACTGTCGGGACAAGGACAACTACTACCTGTTGCGCGCCACCACCAATGCGGCCACTGAGGGAGCCGTCGGCGGGACAATCGGGGTGCTGGAGCTGGTGAAGGTCGTCGCGGGCGAGGAGACGGTGCTGTCGGTGGAGCCTCTGGCCTTCCGGCCGGGGCGCTGGTACCGGCTCTGGGTCCGGGTGTGCGAGGGACTGCTCTGCGGTGGCGTGGATGGCGCTGAGCTTTGCCGGGCGCGGGACGACACTTTCGGCCAGGGCAACATCGGTCTGTACGCCCGAGACTGCCGGGAGGCGCACTTCGACGACGTCTCCCTGGAGCCGTACCGCTGGTTTGAGGACGACTACGAGGACGATGGGGCCGCCCGGCCGCTGGAGGTGCTGACCGGGACCTGGCGCACGCACCGCGGCTGGCTCCGCGGCAGTGTGGGGGCCGGCTCGCGCCAGGCCATCGCCCTGCTCGGCTGCTCCCAGTGGCGCGACTACACCTTTCGCGCCCACATCCTGCCCGCCAATGCCCGGGCGGTGGGGCTGTACTTCGGTTGCGCGGGACCTCAGGATTACCTGCTCTTCCGCTGGGGACGGGGCCTGCAGGACCCCGACGAGCAGCGTCAGGAGCTGTGGCGAGTGACCTCCGGTGCCGCGGAACTGGTGGCCGGTCGCGCAGCGCCCCTCACCGGCGATCCCCACGAGGTGGAGGTCACCACCGACCGCGGCTATGTCGCGGTGGCCGTGGACGGCCGTACGGTGCTGGAGGGCGCCGATGTGGGCCGGGGTGTCCCGACCGCACGCCGCGGCAGGGTGGGCTACCACGTGGAGGGTGCCGGCAGCAACGCCGAGTTCGACAACTTCCGCATCCGCTTCTGCGAGCCCCCCAAAGAGCCGGCCTCGATCACCGAGCAGTTCGCCAAGGAAGACACCATGGCCGACTGGGCGCGCCCGGCCGCCTCCTGGGACAAGGCCGCCGACAACCTGCACAGCTACAGCCTTCCGGTCTGGGGCGACTTCGATCTGCGCATCCGTCCCGGCAAGCTTTCGCCCTCCAGCCGCACGTGGAGTGTGGGCCTGAGGCTGGCGGCGACACCCGAAGCACTGAAGCAGGCCCCGGTCTCCATGAGCGTTGGCGCCACGGCGGGCCAGGCCGGGATCGCCTGCGGTGATGGCCCTCCGATCACCTCGGCCGACGACGACCCACTACTGGAGCTCGAGCGACGCGGCGGAGTGCTCGTGGCCAGCCTGGACGGCAGGCCCTTCGCCGGCACCGTGGTCCCTCCGGGGAAGGAGGCGCCCATCGTCGGCCTGCAGATGGATGGGCAGCCCGTGGACCTCAACAGCGTCCAGCTCACCTCTGAGCACATCGTGGACGAGACATTCTCCGGCGCCCCCACGGACTGGGCGCCCACGGTGGGCACGTGGACCATCAGCGACCGCTGGAACTGCCAGCCCCAGTGGGCCTGGTTCTGCGGCCGAGAGGCCGAAAGCCCGCTCATCTGGCACAAGACCCCCTACAGCGGAGACATGGTGGCCGAGTTCTGGGCCGCCGTCATGATGGACCGCACCGACGGAAACGGCTACAGCCACCCCAGCGACCTCAACGGGATCATCTGCGGTGATGGCACACACCTTTGCAGTGGCTATGCCTTTGTCTTCGCCGGCGAGAACAACACCAGCACGCGGCTCATGCGCGAGGGAGAAGTCGTGGCCGAGACCGATGCGCTGAAGATCGGCACCAAGGATGAGTTCCACCGCCACTGGTTCCACTGCCGCCTGGAGAAGACCGGCGGCCACCTGGCCTACTACGTCGACGGTAGCAAGGCCCTGGAGTTCGACGACCCGCAGCCGCTGACCGGCGGGCATGTGGGCCTGTGGACCTACCAGGGGAACGGCATTCTGGTGGCCAGAGCGCGCATTGCGTATCAGGATGGTCCCGGACGGTGAGGCGGCCTGCGGGGTCTCGGTACCGCAACGGACGGCCGCTCGCAGGTCGCGCCCGCGGCCGTCACAGCAGGGCGGCGCCGATCTCAGAGGCGCTCCGGACAGCCGGCTCGCATCGCGACCCGGCCGGATAACCAGCAAGGGGGAAGGTCCATGAATGTCTTCCGGGTACACAGAGCACCGTTGTACGGCTTGCTGCTATGTGGTCTACTGCTGACGCTTCCTGCCGTGGCGGAGGAGATCTCCGTCGCCACGGCGGGCGACGGAAGCGTCCGGTTGTCTCTCGAGCCCCAGCCGGACGCCTGGCCCCCGCGGGTAGGGCGCCAGGCCCTGCTGAGCCTCGAGGTCAACGCCCATGCGCTGCAGTGGCTCAACGTGCCTCAGCGCTTCGCGCAGATCGAGCACCGCTCCGCCGCGGGCGATGATGTCCGCACCTTCTCGGGCTCTCTGCGCATCCCGGGCGATCTGGGACCGGAGCAGGGCGGCCTTCTGGACTTCAGCGAGGAGATCAGAATCGATGGTGCCCGGCTGCTGGCGGACTACGAGCTCCAGACCCGCGGTACCGTGAACCTCTGCGGCCTGCAGGTCTCCGCCTACCTGGACGCGGGCGCCTTCAAAGGCTCCCAGGTACTGCTCAGTGGGGTGGCCAAGCCGCCTGATGGCTACAAGTGGGAGCAGTGGCCGCTGGACACCATCACGGTGGTGGCCGCCCCCAAACCCGCGGCTCCGGCGCCCGGCATGCCCGCGCCTCCGGCCGCCGCTGATGACGAAGAGAAGGCCGACGCGGAAGCAGTGGGCGAGGGCGCCGATGCGCCCGCCGAGGAGGACGTAGAAGCGCCCGCGGAAGCTCCGGATGCCGCTGTGCCCGCCGGAGTCTTCACCGCCGCCGAGCCCGTGACGTTGGCCTTCGCCAGATCGGAAGAGCGTCGTGTAGGGAAAGAGTGTAGGATTAGGGTGTAGGTCGCGGGGGGGGGGGGGGGGGGGGGGGGGGGGGGGGGGGGGGGG
>CAZXDD010000262.1:0-10613 GCA_964639415.1 uncultured Armatimonadia bacterium | reverse complement strand
ACCCTATCCTACACTCTTTCCCTACACGACGCTCTTCCGATCTGTCCAGGCATAGGGCTTCCAGGCCCCGCACGCGCCCCGCCACGGTGAAGACGCCGTGCGTCCCGCCGCCGGGGAACACCACCTCCACCGGCCGGTCACGGAACTGCAGTCCCTCGCAGAGGTCCTTCATCTCCCCGTACAGGCGCCACAGGCGGCTGGACAGCACCGCCTGCCGCGGGTCGATGTCGCGGATAGCGGCCAGCAGATCCGCCTTCGAGCCCGCCAGCGGCTCGCTCCAGGCGAAATCGTCCTCCTGGATCAACACGTTGCATCCGAAGCACTCCGGCTCGTCCATCCAGAACCTGGGCGCCACGCGCCAGACGTCCGGGGGGCCCATGGGCCGGTCGTGCACGACGGTATCTCGAAACCACGCTTCTCCTTCCAGTGTGACCGCCAGTTGCACGCGGGGATCGGTGTAGAACTGCGCGAAACTGTTGCCGGTCAGTCCCAGCCACAGGTACTCGTCGGTGGCCATGGCGATCGGGACGCGGCGGTTCTCACCGCGCGAGAAGGCCTCCCAAAGCTCGGAGACCTGCCGGTTATGGGCGGCGATGTCGACGGTGGGGGCTGAATTCATGTCTCGATTGCTCTCTTTGTGGCGTTGCCCCGGAGGACGGAAGTGGCCGCCGGCCCGAGGTGCGGCCTGAGCCGGTCGCCGAGGAACGCCGCAAGCCACAGGGCTGAGGCAATGAGGGCGCCCAAGAGCGACCGCGCGGCACCGTTGGCGAGAAGACCGGTGATCTGCCGACTGACCGGAGCCGGCCGGCATCGCGGCGAGGTTCCTCGCCCCCGTCGTCGATTCCTTGCTCCGGGCGGTGGTCAGGGTGGCTCCCTGACGAGCGGCGCGGGGCCGGGGGATCGCTCGCGGCGACGGGGCGCGCTGTGGAGTGGAGGGCCGGGCGGGACGTCACAGCACTCGCAGGAGGCTGTCGGCCAGACAACGCAGGGTGTCCATGGCCTGCTGAGCCGTGGCGGCGATCCCCAGGATGATGGCGGCTACGGCTCCCACGACGAGGACGATACCAATGAAGAGCAGCTCCCGACTGAGGGGGGTCGCGACGGTCTGGGCCTGTCGGCGGAGGCGTTCGGCGCGTCTGGCCGTGTCAACGGCAGCGTGGCGCCATCTGGCGCCGGTCGAGGCTCTGAAGCGGCGACCCGCTTCGGAGCCGGCGGCCTGGGCCAGCTTATCCATGGCACAGGCCACCACACCCGGCGCGGCGGCCTGGGCCGCCGCGTCATCACAGGATCGCTCGGCCTCCTCACGCCAGTAACGGGCGAAGAGATATGCGCTGGGCATGAGCAGGAGCAGGTCTGCACACAGCCCGACGATGCTCTCGCGCAGATTGTCTCCGCGCGCAACATGCGCCATCTCATGGGCCAGCGCGGCCCGGATCTCAGCGGTCTCCAGCAGGTTCGCCGTCCCGGAGGTGACCAGGACGACAGGCTTCACGACCCCGACGGTGGCCAGCAAGGGAGGCCGGCTGTCGACCATCACCACCGTCCCCCCGGCGGGCGAGGAGCGTCTCAGCCGCCCGCAGAGCAACTGGGAGCGCACTACCCCGACCACGAAGCGCACCAGAGCGGCCGCAACGATGACGGCGCAGATATCCGCCACGAGCCAGGCCGCGAAGCCCACGTCTGGAGCGGCCATGAGCCAGCGGGAGCAAAGGTGAGGGCGGTCGGAGTACAGATGAGGAGACCCATAGGCGTCGTGGAGCGAGCTATACAGGCCGACGGCGGCGCCCGCCAGACCGCCCACTACGGGGAGCACCAGGGCCCAGAACCACACCGCCGCGCGGGCCGAGGCCCGACGCGGCGAGAGGGTTTCCACAACCGCAACCGCCGGCAGGTACGCGAAGGCGCTCAGACCCGCCGCAACCGTGACGAAGAGGATGACGGCAGCGAACGCAGCGCTCACGCACTCAGCCCTGGCTTTGGCGCTTCTGGGCTATCAGCTCCGCAAGCGACTCGAGCTTGCTCGGATCGACATTGCCCAGTGCCTCGACGAAGTACGACATCGCCGGCTCGGCGAAAGTAGATAGCAGGCCATCGATCACCTGCTTGCTCACGTTGTCACTCAACTCGTCCCGGGAGACACGGGGGGTGTAGTAGTACGCCTTCCCCTTCATCTCGCGGGCCAGCAGCCCCTTGGTGTAGAGCCTGCTGAGTGTGGTCATCACCGTGGTGTATGCGGCGTCCTTTCCCGTCGCGGCCAGGGCCCGGCGCACATCATCCACGCAGACGGCGCCCTCGGCCTCCCATACGGCGTCCATGACCTGGGCCTCGAGGGCGCCCAGAGTCTTCTCCAGCCCGTCCTTCCGGGGCCTGAAGACCGAAACGGGAGTGTCGGGTCTGTCGGTCATCGGCTCACCTCCAACGCAGGCGTGCTGTGCTGTTTGGTGCGGCAGGGGTCTTCCGGCGCGCACCTGCGACACCTACTGTTATTACAGACGATAGTAGAGGGTCATTGTTCCCTCTTTTACTATGAATTATAGTAGCGTCCCTGCAGGAGTCAAGGCCAGACACGGCGACCGGGCAAACACCGCATGCAGGATCCCGAGGCCAAACAGGTCGGAAGACCGGGCCGGCGCGACCGGTACGGCGTGCCGCACACCACCGGATGCGACGGGCTCATCGCCGGGGACCGACCGCTCTGAGCAAGACCGAGATCACCGTGTGGCAGGCACAGATCCGATCGGGTGTGGAGGTGGCGGCCTGCCGCGCGCGGCGGGACGCCGCGCGGGTGGCGCGATTGACTCATCTGCGCACAGGGTACTATCCTGTTCGTGGCCATAGCAGGCCGTACCTGCCCGGAGGCGGTGAGATACCCGCCCGCACGAGTGCCGCCGCGAAGCAGTGGTGGATGGTTGCGTCCCGTGTTCCACAGGTCCTGCCAACACCGACCTGTGTATTGCTCCCTTGCCGGGTGTGAACATCCCGGGGTAATGTGACGTTGGTGTTGCGCCCGTTGTTGTGTCCGGGCACTGCATCATGGGCAGGTGTGTGCCGGGCTCCTGCAGAAGTGTCTACCATCGTCTTGCTCCAAGGGGGAATGGCTCATGCCCTTGAACGTCGCAATCGTCGGACTGAAGGGTCACCAGGGCACCATCCTGGACGGTATCAGTCGGCTTGACGGCGTCCGTCTGGCGGCCGTCTGCGATGATGATGCGGCGGCCCTCGCCGGCGTCCGCGAATGGCGGTGTGCAGACGAGCAGACCCGCACCTATGCCGACTGGCAGGAGATGCTCAGACAGGAGCAGATCGACATTCTCGGTGAGGCCGGGGTGGACAGCGAGCGGCACAGAATCGTGATCGCCGCCCTGCAGCGGGGGATTCACTGCCTCTGCGAGAAGCCCCTGGCGGCCTCGCTCCCCGACCTGGCGGATGTGCAGACGGCGCTCGACAACGCCGGGGATGTGCACCTGTCGATGTTGCTGACCATGCGCTTCGAGCCGGCCTACAGGCTTGTCAAGAGCGTCGTGGAGGCCGGCGACATCGGCGAGGTCTGCCTCGCCTCCTTCCAGAAGTCCTATCGCCTGGGCAACAGGCCCCGGTGGCAGACGAGCACGGAGACCTTCAGCGGCATCATCCCCTTCGTCGGGATCCACGCGCTGGATTGCCTGCGCTGGACCACGGGCCGTGAGTTCACCGAAGTGTTCGGACACTGCTCAAATGTGGGCCATCCGGACATCGGCGACATGGAGGACCAGGGGACCGTTCTGGCCATCCTGGACAATGGGGGCAGCGCCGTGGCGCGCCTGGACTACTGCCGACCCGCCGCGGCCCCGACCCATGGGGACGACCGAATCCGCATCGCCGGAAACAGGGGAGTGATCGAGTCCGTCGGCTGCGGAAGGCAGATCACCCTCATCACCTCGGAGCAGGGCCCGCGACAGTTGCAGGCCCCGGAGGTGCCACAGGGCCAGTTCGCCAACTTCGTCGGGGCCATTCGCGGCGAGTGCGACTGCGAGGTGCCCGCGGCAGACTGTCTGCGCATGACCGAGGTAGTTCTCAAGGCCCGCGCCGCCGCTCAGCGCGGCATTCCCTTCCCCGTCTGACACCGGGTGAGCACTTAATGGACTTTTTCGATGCCAACGTCACGGTCGGACGGTTCCGCCAACTCACGCCGGGGATGTGCTTTGGCCCCGATGAGCTGCTCAGCGACATGAACCGCTTCGGCATCGCCGAAGCGCTGGTCCTGGACTCGCTCTCCCGCGAGGTGCACCCCTCCTCGGGCAATGCCAGGGTGCGTCGGCTCACCGAAGGCCAACCGCGACTGCACCCCTGCTTCAGCCTGCTTCCGGAGCGCGAGGGCGATATGGGCGCCCCTGAGCACGTGCTGGCGCGGATGGCCGAGGCCGGCGTCAGAGCCGCCAAGATCCTCCCGGCGTTCTACAGCCTGAGCCTGGGACAGTGGTGCGTCGGGACGCTGCTTTCCCATCTGGAGAAACAGCGCGTCCCGACGTTCATCGAGCCCAACCCCACCTTCGTCGGCGGCTGGCCGCCGGATGATACGAACTGGGATGCCGTGGTGGCGCTGTGCCGGGCGTACCCGCGGCTGCCGGTGATCGTCGGCGAGAGCCGGTTCCGCTCGGCAAACCGCATGATCTACCGGGCTCTGGAGGCCTGCCCGAACCTGAGGCTGGAGTTGTCGGGCCTCTGGGTCCACCACGGAATCGAGTACATCTGCCGCACGTTCGGGGCCGAGAGGCTGGTGTTTGGCACCAAGTGGCCGGTCCGCGAGGTGGGCGGCACCATCGCCCAGGTGCAGTTCGCCGACATCGGTGATGACGAGAAGCGGAAGATCGCCGGCGACAATCTGCGGGCGCTGCTACAGGGGGCCTTCCCGCGCCGTCGGCGGACAGGAGCGGTGCGGGTAACGGTCAAGCCGCCGGCGGGCTCCTCGCTGCGCAGTCGGGCGCTGCGGGGCGAGCCACCGCTGGGTGAGGTCATCATCGACGCCCACGCGCACCTGGGCAAGACCGGCCTTTACCACATCGCCGATGGGAGCCCCGGCCGGGTCGCCGCCGAGATGGAACGGCTCGGAGTGCTGTGCTCCATTGTCTTCGGCTTCTCCGGTGTCACCGGCGATTGGACCCGCGACAACGACCACATCGCCGGGGCCATGCGCAGGTACCCCGGGCGCTTCCACGGGCTGATCCTGGTCAACCCCAACCATCCCGCCGAGATGCGTCGCGAGCTGGCGCGCAACGAGGGTCGCGGCTTCGCGGGCATCAAGCTCATTCCACACTATCAGGGCTACCCGGAGGACGGGCCGGACATCCGCATTCCGGTGGCCTGGGCCAATGAGCGCAGGCTCATCGTGCTCAACCACGGCTGGGGGCCGGTGGAGCATCTGCGCAGGCTGGCCGATGACTATCCAGAGGTCACCTTCATCGTCGGGCACTACACCACACAATACGCGGCAATCGTCAACACCTACCCGAACATCTACCAGTGCACCTGCGAGCCGCTCACCCCGCGCTCCATGGAGGCCCTGGTCACAGCCGTGGACCCCAGGAAGATCCTGTTTGGCTCCGACGTGACCGATCTGCCGCTACCACTGGGGATGGGACCGATCCTGCACGCGCGCATCCCCGAGGACGACAAGAAGAGGATACTCGGGCTCAATGCCCTGAAGGTCCTGCGCAGACTGGGCCTGGCCCCGGCGGTGGACAAGTAGCCCCGCGGCCCGGCCTGAAGATCAGTGGACAACATTGCACGGAGGTGCTTGACCATGACAGTACGCTGGGGAGTTATCGGCGCCGGGGGCATTGCGGATCGACGCACCATTCCCGAAGGCATCATGGCCGCGGATGGCGCGGAGCTGGTGGCGGTGCAGGACGTGATCGAGGACCGCGTGCGCGAGGTGGCGGCCAAGCACGGCGTCGGGCACTGCTTCACCGACGTGGCCGACCTGCTGGCGGTGCCCGATGTGGACGCCGTCTACATCGCAACACCCACCAACGTCCACTCCGATCAGGTGAAGGCGGCCGCCGCGGCGGGCAAGCACGTGCTGTGCGAAAAGCCCCTGGGCATGACGCAACAGGAGATCGAGGAGCAGATCCAGGTCTGCCGAGACGCCGGGGTCAAACTCGGCACCAACTTCATGATGCGGTTCCACGCCTGCCACGTGCGGCTCAAGGAGATGATCGATGCCGGGGAGCTGGGGACACTGGTCTTCGGGCGCGGCGAGCTCACCTGCTGGTATCCCCCCATCCCCGGTGCTTTCCGCCAGGACCCCGCCCTGGGCGGCGGCGGCGCGCTGATCGACATGGGCAACCACTGCATCGACCTGCTGGAGATGTTCTTCGGCAGGGTGACGCAAGTGAGCTGCTTTACCGCCAACCTGGTGCAGGACTACAAGAGTGAGGACACCGCCCTGGCCTCGCTGCGCTTCGGCTCGGGCGCCGTCGCGGTGGTGGACAACATGTTCAATGTGCCCGACGCCGCGGCCCGCAACGCCCTGGAGGTCTACGGCAGCAAGGGGAGTGTGGTGGCGTTCGGCACCATCGGGCAGGACTCCTCGGGCAGCCTCAAGGCGGTCCTGGAGAAGGGTGACAAGGCCTACGACGCCGGCCAGGTGCGGGAAGGCGGCTCACCCGAGGAGATCATCACGCCCGAGGTCGTCAACATGTACCGGGCCCACATCGAGGCCTTCTGCCGGGCCATCGAGAGCGACACGGAGCCCCCGATCACCGGGGAGGACGGGCTGTGGAGCCACAAGGTGATCGAAGCGTGCTATCAGTCGGCCCGGACCGGCACCACGGTGGCGGTCAAGTAGATGGGGAGGGCGACGGAGCGGGGCCGGCCGAAGAGCCCACATGCGCATGGGGGTCTGATCCTGAGAGCGTCCGCTTTCGGCAAGCGCGGCTCGAAAGCCCCCCTGGCAGACGGCGAGATTGCCCGCTATCTCGCTGCGCCGGGTTGACGCTCAGAATGACGCGTGAGCCGGGCCGGCCGGACCTCTCGGCCGTACCTCCAGACCCGGCATCTACGGGCCCGGCGGCGGCTCTCCGGCCGCGCGGATGCAGACGGGATCAAGACTCCGGGCCGGGACCTTCCCGCGACGGAAGGCGGGAGCGCGCCCGGCCCGCCGTGGCGTCCGGGGGTGAGCACACCGCGGTCAACTCGCACCGCGCAACGCCGCGGGTGCGGCCGGAGTACCAGGCATGACATTGACATTGCTGTGGTTCTTGGGCGCCTCCGCGGTGGTGGTCGCCGCCGGAATGCTGCTCTCACGCACCGCCGACTGTATCGCCGACCGCTCCGGCCTGGGCGGCCTGGTCATCGGGTCCATCCTCCTGGCCGCCGCCACCACACTGCCGGAGATCTTCACCGGTATTGCGGCGGTGCGCATCGGGGCACGAGACATGGCAGTCGGCGGAATGGTGGGGAGCTGTCTACTCAATCTGGCGATCCTCGGGCTGCTGGACATCCTCTACTGCTCCAGGTTCAAGCGCGGAGTGCTCACACGCGTTGCCCCCGGACACGGCCGCTCCGCGACGCTGGCCGTCGTTCTGTTCTCCGTGCTCGGCGTGACGGTGCTGCATCCCTCGCCAGTCACCGTGGGCGGCGTAGGAGTGGGCGCGCTGCTGATTGCGGCCATCTACGCCGTGGGCACCCGCGCCATCGTACTGCAGCACCGCAATGACCCGGAGCAGGAGGCGGCCGTGGCGGTTGAGGCCGCCGGGGTGCGTGACGACCGCTGGGAGAAGGTGCCCACCCCATGGGTGGCGGGGTTATTCGCGCTGGCCGCGGCGGCCATCTGCCTGGCCTCGCCCACGTTGGCCGAGACCGGGCAGCAACTGGCGGACGGTACGGGGATGGGACAGACGTTCTTCGGGACCGTCTTCATGTCGTTTGTCACATCTTTGCCGGAGTTCGTGGCCAGCATCGCCGCCTTCCGCCTGGGGGCCTTTGACCTGGCCGTAGGCAATGTACTGGGCAGTAACACCTTCAACATCTTCGTGCTGCCCATCCTCGACATCGCCGACCGCTCCGGCGCACTGCTGTCCCAAGTGAGCGCGACCCACGCCGTCACCGCCCTGGCCGCCACCGCCGTGACCGGTGTGATCCTGCAGGTCATCCTGTCACCCCGGGGGCGGCACGTCTGGGGCGTGTGGCCCGACGGCGTGGCGATCCTGGTTACGGTCGCCGCTGCGATAGGAGTCGTCTATGCCGCAAGATAACCTGCCGGAGCAACGCCCGCGCTCCGCATCTGCCCCACACTCAGCGGCGGAGATGGGCCCCGCGCCCGCGGGGCCCGCATGGCACACACTGACCGTCGAAGAGGCCCAGAGCGCCCTGCAGGCCGACGTGGCCGCGGGGCTGAGCCGGGATGAGGCCCTGCGGCGCCGAGAGCGGTTCGGCCGCAACGAGCTGGAAGAGGGCCGCCGGGTGCACCCGGCGATCAAGCTCCTGCACCAGTTCACCGAGCCCCTGATCATCGTGCTCATCGCCGCGGCCGTCGTCTCCGGGGTCGTGGGCGAGATCAGCGACGCGGTGGTCATCGCCATCATCCTGCTCGCCAACGGTGTGATCGGGTTCGTCCAGGAGTACCGTGCGGATCAGGCCATGGCGGCCCTGCGGAAGCTGACGGTGCCCAGGGTTCGCCTCCGCCGGGACGGCCGGATGGTGGAGGTGTCTGCCGTCGACGTGGTTCCCGGCGACATCGTCCTGCTGCAGGCCGGCGACTCGGTGCCCGCCGATGGGCGGGTGATCGAGTCCGCGGACCTGCGCATCGAGGAGGCCGTCCTGACCGGCGAATCGCTGCCCGTCGACAAGATAGACGCTCCCCTGCAGGAGGCCGACCCACCCCTCGGTGATCGACGCAATATGGCCTACAAGGGCACCGTCGTCGTCTACGGTCGCGGCGAGCTGCTGGCCACGGCCACGGCGATGGATACCGAGGTAGGCAAGATCGCCGCCTCCTTGGCCACCACCGGCGACACCGCGACACCGCTGCAGCGTCGCCTCGGACAGCTCGGCACCTACCTGGCGGTGGGCGCCCTGGCGATCTGCGCCCTGGTGTTCGGACTGGGTCTGCTGCGGGGCATCCCGCCGATGGAGATGCTTCTCACCGCGGTGGCACTGGCGGTGGCCGCCATTCCCGAGGGGCTGCCGGCGGTGGTGACCATCGCCCTGGCCTTGGGCGCCGGCCGCATGGCCCGGCGCAATGCGCTGATGCGCTCCTTGCCCGCCGTGGAGGGGCTGGGCTCGGTCACCACCATCTGCTCGGACAAGACGGGCACCCTGACCCGCAACCAGATGACCGTCACCGACATCGTCGTCGGGGGCGCCCGGTGGCGCGTGACGGATACGGGCATCGAGCCCGAACAGGTGGGGGCTCTGGCGGGCGACCTGCCCGAGCACCTCGTGGAGCTCCTGCGGGCCGGGGTCCTGTGCAATGATGCCGAGCTGCGCGGCCCCGACGAGAGCGAGGGCGCAAAGACGGCCATCGGCGATCCCACCGAGACCGCCCTGCTGGCCCTGGCGGTAAAGGCCGGGCTGCAGCCGGAGGACCTGCTGGCCGGTCGCCCCCGGGTGGCCGAGAACCCCTTTGACTCGGAGCGCAAGCGCATGGCCACCCTCCACTCCCACGGCGACGCCCAGGTGGTCTACGCCAAGGGCTCACCGGAGGCGGTGCTGGAGGTGTGCACCGAGGCCTACTGGGACAAGGAGGAACAGGAGCTCACCGAGAGCCTGCGAGAGGCGATCGTCCGAGTCACGGCGGACATGGCCCGGCGCGGCCAGCGGGTTCTGGCTCTGGCGCGCAGGCATGTGCGGGACATCTCCACCTCCGATACCCCCGATCTGGAGCACGAGCTCACGCTCCTGGGTCTCGTCGGGATCATCGACCCGGCACGTCCGGAGGCCAAGAGCGCCATCGCCGAGTGCCGCAGTGCAGGCATTCGCACGATCATGATCACCGGAGACCACAGTCTGACGGCTCAGGCGATTAGCGCGGACCTGGGGCTGGCGCCGGCCGACGCGGAGGTCCTCACCGGCGTCGACCTCGCCCGCCTTTCGGACGAGGAGCTTAAGGAGCGGGCAGAGCGCGTCTCGGTATACGCCCGCGTGTCGCCGGAGCACAAGCTGCGGCTGGTCAACGCGCTGCAGCGCCGGGGGCATGTGGTGGCCATGACGGGCGACGGCGTCAATGATGCTCCGGCGCTCAAGAAGGCGGACATCGGCGTCTCCATGGGCATCACCGGCACGGACGTGGCCCGCGAGGCCTCCAAGCTCGTGCTCGCCGACGACAACTTCGCCACCATCGTGGCCGCGGTCCGCGAGGGCCGCGTCATCTACGACAACATCCGCAAGTTCCTGCGCTTCCTGCTGACCTCCAATATATCCGAGATCATGGTCATGGTCGTCGCACTGGCGGCGGGATGGCCCATGCCGCTCACGGCCCTGCAGATCCTGTGGATCAACCTGGTCACCGACGGGCTTCCGGCATTGGCCCTCGGCATCGAGCCCGCCACGCCCGACAGCATGCAGCGCCACCCCCCCACGCCCCCAGGGGTCGTGATGGCGCGAGGGGGGGGGTCAGAGCATGGGTGTGGGGG
>CAZXDD010000261.1:0-10627 GCA_964639415.1 uncultured Armatimonadia bacterium | reverse complement strand
CGGCGAGCTGGTCTTCGCGGAGTGCGTGCTGGTGGTCGTGGAGCCTTAGTGCGCCGCGGGCGACTGGGGGCGTGCCGGGCCTCCCGGTCCGGCGCGCCCCGGCTCTCCACCAATCGCAGCGCCGGCCTGTCTGCGTGTGCTCAGCGCCCCGCGACCCGCCGCCCAGAGGCCGCGCGGAGCCACAGGGCAAGGCCCGAGGCTCCCGTCGGTTGCACCCGGGCCTCCATGGCGGCGGCCCAACCTCCTACTACTCCACCTGCTCCAGCAGGTCTGTCTCCCGCACGCTCCCGGACTGCATGTCGATCCGCAGCGTCTTGACCTCGAAGGCCCCCAGCTTGACCCTCTTCCTGATGCCCAGGCCCGGGAGGCCGACGGTGGTCGCCCGCGGCCGTCCCGTGGGCTCGAACAGTCGCACGATCAGCGCCTTGCCGTCTTCCGAACGCTTCACCGCGCTGCACTGAACCACATCGTCACTCAGGGTCAGCAGGGCCCCGGGGGCCTCTCCCCCGCCGGAGGGGAAGAACGACAACGCCATGGGCCTCTGATTGTGAACCAGAGCTTCACGGTCGATGGCGGCCAGTCTGTCCTCCGCCGGACCGCCGGCGATCCAGAGGCCAAACAGCCGCTCTCCCTGGTCGATGCGGGCGGTGAAGCGGTCCTGCGGGACGATGACGCGGTCGCCGATGGGGTGCCCGGCGTAGGCCGGAGAGCGCAGCAGCGTCGGTCGCAACCCGTCGGCGGAGAAGTCCGAGCCGTACACGCCGTCGTTGATGCAGGTGAAGGCCCGGCCCTCGCCGTCGATGACGGCCACCCACTTGCTGGCCACGGCCTCATCCCCGTTGTCCGGCAGGTTCGCCACGCCGTACGCCACCTGTCCCACGTACCTGAGATTCTCGCCGAGCACAGGGAAGGAGAGCTTGAGCATCCGGTCCTTCTCGGCCCATTGCACCCGGGCCTCGATCTCCACCTCCGTCCCGATCTTGGGCAGCTTGTAGCGCAGGCACAGGAAGGAGTGCTTGTAGCCGAAGACGGCCTCCACCACCGTGCGGACGGCCCCGTCCTCGATGACCCTCACCGGGGGCAGCGTCCTTGACCTCACCCCGGAGAACCGTGCGCTTTCCGCGGGCGAGAGCAGCTTGAAGCGCCCGACGACCTTGCGGAAGCTGCGCACCGTCATGCCCCAGGGGTCTTCGTTGTCCTCGATCACGAGGGCTTCGGCCGAGGAAGGCTTCAGATAGTCGATGCCGGCGACGGCGTAGCGGTCGATCAGACCGGTCTTGAGGTTGATGGCCACCAGCAGGTCCTCGGTGCACAGCTCGAAGACGTCCTGCTCGGTTGAGGGCGCGGGCAGCGGGGGCTTTTGGGGCAAGACCTGCAGACGGCAGTCGAAGCGACTGGTGGCGGAGGGCTGCAGCACGGCGCGGAACGCCACCTTCTTGCGCCAGTCCAGGCTCAGATTGCCGTCCTCCTTCTCCACCTGGGAGGGGAGCTTGCTTTTGCCCCGGTAGACCTCGACATGCGTGAAGGTGTCCTCCCAGTTTTGGTCCGCGAGCTGGAACTCGCACTGGACGATGGCCTGCACCGGGTACGGGTGGGGGTTGTGGACCAGGATGGGGATCTCGCCCTCTTTGGCCTGCGGCTGCCCGGCGGCCAGGGCGAAGAAGGCCCTGGCCTTGGCGCGGGACAGCAGTTCCAGGCCGTGGTGCAGGACACGGAGGGACATCTCCTCCACCGGCTGGATCGATGAGCCGGGCAGTACGTCATGGAACTGGGCGGTGAGAAGGTCCCGCTGCGCCTCGGCCAGCTCCTGTTGCGGGTACTCCATCAGGCCCTGCACCCAGGCCGAGGTGGCCATCTTCTCTACCATGAACAGCTCGTTCTCCAGCCGCCGATGGAGCTGCTTGATGCGGACCTGGGAGGTGTAGCAACCCACGGCCCAGGGGTTCAAGTCCCGCTCGACCCGGGGCAGTTCGGCCCGCCGGGAGCGGAAGTCCTCCCAGTAGGCATCGGGCGTGGAGTGCAGCACCTCCACGTCTTCGGTCTGTGCCATCAGCTCGGCAAGGTCCCGCAGGTCTTTGCGCGAGGGGCCTCCGCCGTGGTTGCCCACACCCCACAGGATGATGCCGCAGGGCTCGTCCGGCGAGGCCGCCAGCCACTGCTCGACCTTGCCCCGCGCCTGCCCCAGGGGCGAGTTGTAGAACCCCGCGCGGTGGGCCAGGACGGTGGAACCGTCGTAGCCGACCCACTCGAAGCGGTCGGCCGGGAGCGGGCAGTCGCCCTGTCCCGGCCGGCAGAAGAGGTAGGCGTCATAACCGCACTTGGCCAGGATCTGCACCAGCCCCCGGGTATGGCCGAAGGGGTCGAAGTTGACGGCCGTGCGTGGCCTGACCCCGAGCTTCTCCCGGAAATAGGTGAGTCCGCCGAGCGCCTGGCGCACGAAGGATTCGCCGCAGGGCATGTTGCAGTCCGGCTGCAGGTACCAGCCGCCCATCACGTGCCAGCGGCCGCGCTTCACCAGCCTGCGGATGCGGGCGAACAGCTCCGGCTCGTACTCCTCCACCCAGCGGTAGAGGATGGCCTCGTTGTGGCAGAAGATGAAGCCCGGGAACTCGTCGCACAGGTCGGCGGCCGTGCGGAAGGTGGAAATGGCCGCGGCGGCGCCTTCCTCCCACTCCCACTGCCAGACGGGATCGATATGAGCGTTGCAGATCAGGTGCACGCGGGGCTTGGCCATGGGCGGAGACCTCGACATCGGAGTGATGGCCGGCACCCACCCGGGGGCAGCGCCGACGCAGGGAGTGTACGACGGGGGCCGGTCGCGCACCTCCCCCGGCCGGGAGGATGCAGGTAATCGCGGACCGGAGGGGAACCTGCTTCCCATCGACGGCAATGCCCGCGTACCGGGGGGCGGTTCACTTGAGCCTGAACGTCCATATCCAGCGTCTCTCACCCCTGCCTGAGGACCACGACTGCGAGGCCGCCGCCGAGCGGCTCAGGCAGACGGTAGAGGCCATGGAGCCCGGTGACATGCGGGCGCGAGTGCTCGCACAGGATGGGGACATCCACGTGCACGTCGACGCGCCGTGGGGCCACGGCGATGTGGCCGCAGACGGCGGCCTGTTCCACCTGGACGAGCTTGCCCCGTCGGCCGTGGCGCTGCTGCACGCCCTGGGCACGATGTGCGACTTCGTGCTGGCGACGGAAGTTCCGTCCGCCCCTCTCGCCCTGGTGCGCAGAGGGCAGATCGAGGGCCTCGAGGGGCTGCGACTGACGGCCCCACCGGTCATCTGCGAGAGCCCCGCCGAGCTGGGCAAGCACCTGGAGGGGGGCTTCCGGTAGCGAGGCTTCGCCCCTGGCCCACGAGCACGGCGCGAAGGTTCGCTTCGGGTCGGTGCCAAGGCCGGGTGGCGATCCCGCAGGGCGAGATCGCCGAGTCGAGCTGGGAACTCAGGCTATGCGGGCTCGGACCGACCGCCCGCCCGGAACCTGCATAATCCGAGCCAAGCGCCCGATCCCGTCTCGCGGGGCGCCGGCGAACGGCGGATGCGAGCCCCAGAACATGCCCCAGGCGTCGGGAAGTCCGCCCGCACAGGCTTCCGGACCTGCCGGCACTCAACCGGCGTCCTGTGCCACCGGCTCCAGCACCGTCCCGTCGCCGGGGCCCAAAGGCACCACGAGCGTGCCGTCCTCGCCGCGTCTGATGACATTCCCGGTTCGCAGATCCCGGAAGTCAGTGGGCCTCACCGCCCAGCAGCGCACCTCCTGAGCCCGCTCGGTGTCGTCATTGACGACCACGGCGAAGTCCCTCCCCGCCGCGGGGCTGCGGAAGGCTCCCGTCCACCCCGGCGGCTCAACCTCCAGCAGGGGCTGCTTTGCGGGAACGGCATCGGCCAGTAGCGGCAGCAGCGCTTTGAGCGCACCGAACACCTCCCCAACCACCTCGTACTGCGGCGTCGTCTCCAGATCGCGGCGGATCAGGGCACCGGGGAAGCCCAGCTCGGTGGGCTCTGTCACCGCCATGGAAGGCGGGAAGGTCGTGCCCTCATAGGGCTTTGCCTCGGGGCTGTCGGCGGGCGGAGCGCCGTAGCAGAACCAGAAGAAGCCTTTCATCCCCGCCGCCACCGCGGCCCACACCTGCCAGCGCATCTCGGCCTCGGTGGGCGGACGCCAGTGCAAGAGGCCGCCGGGGAGGATCACCGCGTCCTGTTGCTCGTCGTAGCTCCACGGCCCCCAGACTTCGTGATAGGCCTGAGGCATCACCCAGGGGGTCTTGCCATTGCGCGCGGCGGCCTCGGTAGCGACCATACAGTGGCGGCGGTACCAGGCCCGGGAGGCGGCCGGGGTGTTGGGGCCATTGGGGTTGCCGGCCGAGAAGAAGGGGTAGATGTCCGGGCAGACCACGGGGAACCCGCTTTGGTCGGCATAGGCCACCGTGTCATGCCACATGGTGACCACCACCGCCGGCTGTGTGGCGCCCCACTCGTGGAACTTGCCCCTGAAGGTCTCCATCTCCTCGACGATGGTGGACCTGGGTTCGTCACAAAGCGCCCAGGCCAGGACGGCCGGGGAGCTGCCGGCGGCCTCGATCGCCCGCCGGCTCTCCCGTTCCAGGTACTCCCAGTTGTTCCGGCGCCAATCTACCTGATAGTGCAGCTCCCCCAGTGCCGGGACCAGCGTCATCTCCCTTGCGGCCACCCGCTGTGCCAGGTCCGGCAGCTCGGCGATCCCCAGGTTCACCACCCACAGGCTGTCGACGTTGTGGGCCTGCATGTCATCCAGACAGCGCTCCACATAGTCCCACTTGTCCAGCCCGCAGAACTCGGCTCCGGGGCCTACTCGCTCCCAGGGCCAGTAGACGCCGAGGGGGAAGCTTCCGGTGAGATCCGCTGTTGGCTGCTGCGCGAGGCAAGCGGCAGCGAAGATACAAAGCAAAGCGATTGCAGGCAATCTCATCGTCGACCTCCCTGATGCTACTGATGGATGATGGGACAGGCGGCGGGCAGGTTACCCAGGTGGACCTGCGGAAATGATCTACCGGTTGGCCCGGCGGGTCGCCCCATCGGCGGCCGGCCGCCAACTTGCGGCACAACCTTCATCGCCTACTGATACGTTCCCCGGAGGGCCCCACATGAACCTTCTTGCCCTTGCAGCGCCCTGCCTCGGCCTGTGCACGGTCGCGGCCGCACAGGAGCCGTTCCACGATTACGGCGTGGGAGCCCGGGTGGCCGAGTGCCGCGGCGTCGTCACGACCCACACCACCGACGGCCGCAATCTTGTGATCGTCAACTCCCTGGACCTGGGTCCCACCGGCTGGATCCTCGTCACCGACATCGACAGCGGACAGACCCGGCAGTTCTACTATCCGGAGAGCATCCCACAGAGCGCCCCCTTCGGCTCGCTGATGTCGAGTAACGGCAGGTTCTACACGGCTCAGGGCGCGGTGCTCGTGGAGTTCGACCCCGCCGCGGAGGAGCTCACCTACAGCGGCAGGCCGGCGGCCACGAACCCCTATCTGTCCTTCACTCAAGACGCCGACGGGCTGATCTGGGCCGGCGGCTGCGGGGCCATCCATCTTGTCTCCTTCGACCCGGCGACCAAGGAGACCACAGACCACGGTGTGATGGACCCCGCCGAGCAGTACCTGAGCTATCTGGCCACCGACGACAGGGGCTGGGTCTACTGCGGCATCGGCACCGCGCGGTACAACATCGTGGCCTACAACCCCGCCACCGGCGAAAAGCGCCAGCTCATCGACGAGGCCGAGCGCGCCCTGGGCACGGCCACGGTCTACCCCACAGTGGACGGCAAGGCCTGCGGGATCGCCGGCGGCAAGACGCTGCTACTGTACGACGGCACCGCGCAGGTTGTGGACAAGGCGCAGGTCGCCGCCAGAGCCCGCGACGGGTTCATCTACTGGGGGCAGTCCACAGGAACCTGGCCCGACGGGCGGTCGGTCAAGGTGGACCTGCCCTCCAGGTACGTGGAAGTCACGGAGCTGGACGGCTCCAAACGCCGTATCGACCTGGACTATGAGACGGAGGGGGCGTCCGTCACCAGTCTGGGCGCCGGACCCGACGGCATCGTGTATGCGTCGAGCTGCCATCCCATGCACCTTCTGCGCCTGGACACCGCGGCGGGGCAGCTTGCGGACCTCGGCCCGATCCCCCGCGTGGGCGGCGGCAACTTCTGCTCCATCACCACGCAGCAGGGCATCGTGTTCGGCGCCCAGTACGCCGCCGGGGGGCTTTGGTACTATGACCCCCTGAAGCCCTGGAACCCGGGAACCGCCAGGCGTCAGGACCTGCGGCTGAAGGCCGAGGACCTGCTGCAGATCGGCGCGATGAGCGATGGCCACTTCACGCACCTGAAGGACCCGGACGTCCTGTTCTTCTGCGGCGACAAGTTCGGCGCCGAGGGCACCTTCACTCTCACCGCCGCCGAGGCCGGCGCATACTATCTGTACCTTCTGCCCCTGCAGTCAATGCGCTACTGCGAGGTGGCCTTCTCACTCAACCAGGAGAGCCTCGGCGAGCCGTACGACGCCCGGGCGATGGACACCCGGCCCGGCGAGATGCTCACCTACGGCCCCTTCGACCTGGAGCCCGGTGAGCATACCTTCACCGTGCGACTCCTGGAGCAGGAGGGGCAAGAGCCCTGGTTCTCCCTGTGCTCACTGGATCTCACCACCGAGCGCCTCCAGGCCCCGGCAGCGATCCCGACCAACCCCGACATGGTGGCGCAGTGGAAGGAGGACATCGCCCGGCCGCGGGCGGCACTGTCCCATCCGGACGGCAGCCATGTGCTGATGGCGGGCTTCGCGGGGTACGGCCTGTGTGGCGGCGGCGTGGGGATCTATGACATGGATACCGGCCGGTCGCAGCTTCTCACCGCCGAGGAGCACCTGATACCGGGCCACAGCACCATCACCCTTCAGGCCCTGCCCAATGGCGATCTGGTGGGAGGCACCAGCATCTCGGCCCCCGGCGGCGGGCACACGGTGGCCCAAGAGGCCGAGCTGTGGGTCATGGACTGGAAAAGCAAAGCAATCATCTACCGGGCGGTGCCGGTGCCCGGTGACGGCAATATCATTAGCATCCTGGTGGCCCCCGATGGTCTGGTCTATGGTCTGTCGAGCTCTTCAACCTTCTTCGTCTTCGACCCCGAGGCCCGGCAGATCGTGCATTCCGAGAGCTACAGGACGTACGGCGGTGTGCCGAGGCACGCCCTCCACAGCGGCCCCGACGGGATGATCTACGCCATGATGAGCAAGGCGATCTTGCGAATCACTCCCGGGACCTTCGCGCACGAGAAGCTGGCGGACACGCCGGTGGGCATTGAGGCCGGTGGGGCGCTGGTCAACGGCCTCCTCTGTTTCTCCAAGGGCTCGCACGTGTGGACCTACGACATTCCCGGACTGTGAGGGCGCAGATGACAGAGCTGGAGCGGTTCAAGGCCGTCTGCCATTTCGAGAAGCCCGACTACATCCCGATCTTCGGCTTCCACGGGGCGCCGGGCATGTCCCACGGAGCCATGCGCAAGACCCACGAGCGCTTGATAGCCGGGGGAATGCCGGACTGGGTGGATGGTTCCTGGTCGCTGGAGACCGGCGGGAGGTCGGAGACGTGGCAGCGCTACTGGGGCACCACCGGGCCGCTGGGTCCGGACTTCTACCCGGCCGACCCCGGCGGGCCGGGCATCGCCTGCGAGCGTCGCCTCGAGGGCGACCGCGAGATCATCGAGTATGACACCGGGGCGCTGACCAGCCAGGTGCTCGAAAACGACGTCACCTACGCCATGCCGCAATTCATCCGCTACCACATCCGCGACCGGGCCTCGTGGGAGCTGTACCGTGACAAGACGGCTCCGGGCCCGCGGTGGTCCGCCGAGCGTATCGAGGAGGCCTGTCGCCGTTTCGACGGCCGCGACCGCCCCCTGTGCATCGGCGTGGGCTCCACCTGGGGCACGGTGCGGAGCCTCGCCGGGACCGAGTACGCCGCCACCATGCTGTACGACGACCCGGGCCTGATGCACGAGATCATCGAGCACTTCCGCTGGTGCAATGAGACCTATCTCTTCCCCCTGGTGGAGCGGCTGCGCCCCGAGATCGTGGCCACCGGGGAGGACTGCTGCTACAGAAGCGGCATGCTCATCAGCCCCCGGCATTTCCAGGAGTTCTGCGCCCCGACGTACCGCGCGATCGGGCAACTCGCCCGAGACTGCAACGTGGACATGGTCGCCATCGACACCGACGGCAACGCCATGGAGCTGGTGCCCCTGGTGGAGGCCTGCGGGGTGAATGCCATCTACCCCTTCGAGGTGAAGGCGGGCAATGACCTGTTTGCCCTGCGCGAGCGCCACCCCCGGTTCCTCCTCATGGGGTGGCTGGAGAAGGAGTGCGTCAACGAGGGCAACGGGCCCATGATCGAGCCCGAGATCATGGGCAAGGTGCCGCGGCTACTGGAGCATGGCGGGTACTTCCCCAATGGCGACCACGGCCTGCAGCCACCGGTCACCTTCGGGAATCTGTGCAGGTTCATGACACTCCTGCATGAGGTGACGGGCAACCCTGAGGGGGAGTTCCCGCGGGTGTGGGCATAGTACTGCAAGGGTAGTTGTCGGCTGCGCCCGGCACAGACCGTCCAATGCTTGCCCGGGGGGTGTGTCCGAAGGCCGCCACCGGCCTTGCAGGCCGGCTTGGCGGACCGGAAACTCAGATTATGCAGGTTCTGGGCGGGCGCGCACTCACGTCGCCTCACCCCCCCCCGGCCCCGCCTCTCGGTGTCTCTTCGAGCCGCTTGCACTCCGCCAAACGGCCGGCGGAGACGGGAGGAGGGGGGAGAACGACCTTCGCGCGAGCGTTTCGGGCGCGGCTGAGGCCAGATATGGCTCCAATGCGTTCATGCATAGTGTGAGCGGAAAACCCGCCCACTCACGACCGTTGGGTCGCCCCAACGCCTGCACGGCTGTGGTGGTAGGCGGCGCTCGGCCTCCGCGGCCCCGGCCTGCGGTTCGGGCGGAGGGCCGCTCGGACCCGTCTTCTTAGGCAGCCATCCCGCTTTCGCCACACGACCCTGGAGGCTTCCCATGGCCGCCCGCTCCATCACCGAAAGCCACGCCGGTCTCGCGATCCGCCGCACCTTGCAGCCGGTGGGACGCGAGGAGTACCTGGACTTCATGACCTTCCGGGCCAACCGCAGGCCGCTCTTCACCGAGCTGTTCGGGCCGCTGATCGGGCTCAAGGAGGAATGGGCCGCTCAGGGCGCCACGCCGGAAGAGCTGGACATGTCGCTCTACACCTACCGCGACCACGTGTCCGGCTTTGTTCCGGTGAGTACCGGCTGGATGGGCGGCCCTGCGCCGATGATCCTGGAGGAGACCGAGGCGCACATCATCGGCTCGGACCACTACGGCCGGACCGTCAAGCTCATCAAGTCCTCGGCGACGCTGCCGCTGCCGCTGGACTATCCGGTCAAGACGATGGACGACTGGCTGGCGCTCAAGCACCACTACGCGTTCTCCGAGGCCCGCTTCGGCCAAGACTGGGAGCAGACGGCCCGGGAGCACCTCCAGGCCGGACGAGTGGTGACGGTCGGTATCCCCGGCGGCTTCGACGAGCCCAGACAGCTCCTGGGCGAAGAGGGCCTCTGCATCGCCTACTACGAGCAGCCCGAGCTGGTACACGACATCCTGCGCACGATCGGCGACACCGCCTGCCGCGTACTGGATCGGGTGTCGGCCACGGTGACGGTGGACGCCCTCAGCGTGCATGAGGACATGGCGGGCAAGAGCGGCCCGCTGGCCGGACCGGCGCAGGTGACCGAGTTCATCAGACCTTACTATCGACGAGTCTGGGACATGCTACAGGACAGGGGCGCCCGACTGTTCGACCAGGACTCGGATGGCGACATGAACGCAGTCCTGGAGGCCTTCGTCGAAGCGGGAGTGAACGTGATGCACCCCATGGAGCCCGCGGCGAACATGGACATCGTCAAAGTCCGCGAGCGGCTGGGGACGAAGCTGGCCTTCGCCGGGGGCCTGGACAAGCACGTGCTGAGGCGCAGTGAGGCCGCAATCGTCGCCGAGCTGGAGTACAAGATCCCTCCCATGGTGGCCACCGGAGGCTGCGTGCTGTCTTTGGACCACCGCATCCCCAACGGCACGCCCCTGGAGCGGTACCGGTTCTACCACCAGAAGGCCTGGGAGATCATGAACCGGGAGGCGGGGCGGCTGGGCCTGGAGGCGTAAGCGAACCCGGGCTCAGGGGGACCGGGCGAACGGAGAAGGGCAGCCACGAGCCCGGCCGGCCCGGCTCGTGTCATTCTGAGCGTCCATCTCGCCCAGCGAGATAACGAGGAATCTCCTCCTGGCCCCGCGAGATTCCTCGGGCTGCTCCCTGCGGGAGCGGGCGCCCTCAGAATGACAAGGACAGCGTCCGCACCACCGAACCTAGATGCCGCGTCTTGCCGGGGTGGCCCGCGGCTACGCGGACAGCCCAGAAAGGACTCCGGCAATGGCGGCCACCACCAGGCCGGGCACCAGCAGGCGGCGGCCCCGGGTCCGGGGCGCGTCGATGAGATCGGAAGAGCGTCGTGTAGGGAAAGAGTGTAGGAGAGGGGGGAGGTGGGGG
>CAZXDD010000260.1:0-10631 GCA_964639415.1 uncultured Armatimonadia bacterium | reverse complement strand
ATGGAATCTCGTGACTGGAGTTCAGACGTGTGCTCTTCCGATCTCGCCCGCAGGCTATCTGATTACCCGGCCGCTGGTGATCCATTCCGGCCAGACGCTGCTTTGTGACCGCAACGCCGCCTTGCGCCTCGCCGACCGCGCCCACCGGTACATGCTGGTCAATGACGATCCGGAGCGAGGGAACCGGGGCATCAGTATCATCGGCGGCATCTGGGACGGGAACAACGCGCACCAGACGTGTGAGTACCACGAAGGCGGCGATTGGCGGGTGCCGTTCAGTAAGGACCGCTATCTGGGCGTGCTCATGCAGCTTGTGAATGTGGACGACCTGCACCTCTCAGGGCTGACGCTGAAGGACCCCGAGTGCTATGGCATCCAGTTGGGGGCGGTACGACGGTTTACGGTGCAGGACATCACCTTCGACTACAACATGCTGACGAACAACATGGACGGGGTGCATGTCCACGGCCCCGCCTCCCAGGGGCGCATCGCCAACCTCAAGGGCGCCACCAATGACGATCAGGTGGCGTTGAACGCCGACGACGGCGCGATGTTCGAGGTCACGCGAGGGCCGATCACGGACGTGGAGATACAGGGGGTGTGGGCCGAGAACGGCTACACCGGGGTGCGGCTGCTGTCGGCCGGGTCGCCGATTTCCCGCGTGCGGATCAGCGGCCTGTACGGTAGCTTCCGGTACTACGGCGTGTCCTTCACCCACCACAACGTGCATCCCGGCGAGCCCAGTACGGTCACCGATGTGGTGATCGATGGGATGCACCTGTCCAGGCCCCCACGCCCGGAGGGGCAGCCCTTGCCGCAGAGCGACATGGAACAGTGCCGCTTCCCGCTGATCTGGGTCGAGGGCGGCATGAATGTGGGGAGTTTGCTCCTGTCCAATCTGGTGCGCACCGAGGCCGTGGAGCTGGCCCCGCCGGCTGTTTTGGTGAGCGAGGGCGCCAAAGTGAGGCATCTGGGTGTGTGCAATGCCGCCGTGGCGAACCTGGCGGACAGCGCTCTGGACTTCATCGTCAACCGCGGAACGATCGAGAGCCTGAGCCTGGCCAATGTCTGCACCTCGGCCCGCAGTGCCGCGACAAGGGGCACGGTCGTGCGCAACATGGGAACCATCGGCCAGACGGCGCTGCACAATGTGGTGACACGCACCGATTGCGGGCCGGGGGTGGCGGAATGAGTCGCCGGGCAACCGGCGCCTACAAGAGCACCTCTATCCGGCGCAGCGGTGTGACGGCCTCCTGAGTGACATCGCAGACAATGGCGATGACCTGCACACCGTTTCGGGCGGCCTGTCGCAGGGCGGCGCCGAAGTCGGGGTCCGTGTCATCGTTGGGCGAGAAGCGCTGCGCATCGTTGCGCTGGATCATGAAGGCCACCGCGGGCGTGAAGCCGTGCTCTCCGGCGTGGGCGAGCTCCCGGACGTGGCGGGCGCCGCGAAGGGTCGGGGCGTCCGGGAAGCGGGCCATGGCGTCCTCCACGAGGGTGCAGGACTTGGTCTCGATCAGCCAGGTGCCGGTGTGGCAGGTGAGCTCGAGGTCCAGCCGGCTGCGCCCGTAGCGCACCTCCTTGCGGACCCCGTGGCAGCGGCCCAGCTCGGGCGCCAGTCCGGCCCGCCAGGCCTCGAGGAACAGCTCCGGGGGCAGGCCTGAGACCAGGCAGACCAGGGTCTCACCGTGGCGGGCCAGGACGACCTGATGCGTTGTCCTGCGGCCCTGCGCCGGCCGCGGGACGACCCACATCTCGGTGCCCTCGTGGAGCAGCTCCAGCATGCGGCCGGGATTGGGCATGTGGCAGTAGGCCGGTCCGTCGGCCAGCTCGATCCATGTGGCGAAACGATTGGGGCGGTTCAGGAAGCGGCCCTTGAGCAGGCCTGCGGGAAGCAGCATGAGTGAAGACACCTATCTGTGGTTCGCGAGCGGCCGGAACGGCTGGCGGCCGGCGGTCGGGTTGCCGTAGGTCAGGAGGAGACGGCTTTGGACAAGGTCCGGGTCGGTATCATCGGTCTCGGCGGCCGGGGCCGGTACTTCGCCGGGATGTTCGACAAGAACCCGCGGGCGACTTTGGTCGCTCTGGCCGACCCCAATCCGCGGGCCCTGGAGCTGTGCCGAGGTCGCTGGGACGAGCAGGTCTCATACTACGACAGCTACGCGGAGATGCTCAACCGTCCCGACATCGACACGGTGGTGGTCGCCTCCTGCGACCGGGCGCACCACCAGAACGCTCTGGACGTGCTGGAGCACGGCAAGAATCTGCTCCTGGAGAAGCCCATGGCCCAGTCGGTGGAGCAGTGCGACGACATCATCGCCGCGTGGAAGAAGGCCGGTACGCTGCTGATGGTCGGCCTCGAGCTGCGCCACTGCGTGCTTTTTGAGCGCATGTGGGAGATCATCGGCGACGGGGCGATCGGTGAGATCAAGCTGGGCTGGGCCATCGACAACGTCTCCGTGGGGGGCCAGTACTTCTACCACGGCAATATGCGCCGCAAGGACTACGTGCGCAGCCTGCTGCTGCAGAAGGGCGTTCACACCATCGACCTTCTGAACTGGTTCATGGGCGGCCGGCCGGAGCGCGTGTTCGCCACCGGGGCTCTGAGCGTCTTCGGGGGCACCGCCGCCAATGACAAGCGTTGCCGAGATTGCGCTGAGGCCGAGACATGCCCATACTTCGTGAACCACTCGCGATTCATGATGGACTACGGTGCCGCGGTGGAGTGCGAAGACCTCTGCGTATACGGGCAGGAGGCCGACGTGAACGATCAGTCGATCGTGAGCATCGAGTACGCCAACGGCACCCGGGGAAGCTTCATCGAGTGTCACTTCTCGCCCGAGTACACCCGGGAGTTCACGCTGGTTGGCACCAGGGGGAAGATGTACGCCCTGTACAACAACGAAGGCAACTTCCTGATTCGCGTCTCCTATCGCCATACGGACCACATCGACGAATGGCGGCCCGTGTTCAGCGGTGGGGGGCACGGCGGGGGAGACCAGAGGATCGTCGAGCACTTCTTGGACTGCGCGCTCTCCGGGGCACAGCAAGACGCCGAGGTTCTGGCGGCCAGGGACAGCACGGCGGTAGGGGCCGCGGCGGAGGAGAGCATCGAGACGGGGCTGCCCGTCGGGATACCGCCCTGCCCGTGGGTGTAGCGGGCGAGCGGGAGCGCGGCGGCGGAGGCCTGTGCTCCGGCGCTACTGCTGGGCCATGCCGGTGCGCAACTCGTCCCACAGGGCCGGGAGGGCTGTAGATGCCGGCATCTGCACCGAGAAGTCGGCAAGGGATGTGAGCAGGGTCGGGGTGGTGTTGATCTCCACCACCAGGGCGCCGGTGTCCAGGGCCAGGACAGGCAGCGTGGCGGCGGGCTCCACGAGCATGGAGGTGCCGATCACCAGCATCACGTCCGCCTCTTCGGCGAGGCCCATCGCCTTGCCGATCGCCTCGGACGGCAGAGCCTCTCCGAACAGCACCATCTCGGGACGGATCACGCCTCCACAATCGGAGCACAGGGGCGGGCACTGTTCCAGAGGGATGGGTAGCTCCTCCGGCCTGCGGCCGCAGCGGATGCAGACATAGGAGAGGGCGTCGCCGTGGAGTTCGATGACGTTGATGCTGCCCGCACGCTGGTGGAGGCGGTCGACGTTCTGGGTGATGACGGCGAACTCCATACCCTCCAGGTACTCTTCCATCTCGGCCAGTACGAAGTGGGCCGGGTTGGGCACGGCCTCCCAGATGACCTGGCGCAGATGGTCGTGGAATCGCCAGAAGGTGGCGGCATCGCGCTCCAGTACTGCGGCGGTGGCGACATCCTCGGCCCTGTAGGTCTCCCAAAGGCCATCGGCACCACGGAAGGTGGGTATGCCGGAGGCCTTGGAGATTCCCGCGCCTGTCAGCGCGGTGATGAGCCCTTCGGTTCCCACGGCATCGGTGATGGCCTGGGCAACCTCATGCAAAGTAGCGCCGGGCATCGTGTGGGCCTCTTCAGTGGTGTCCCGCGGCGGCTTGGTAGCCGCGGCGGAGGATCGGGGCCAGGGCGCCGGCCGCCACCAGCTTGAGTGTGTCGCCGGCCAGGAACGGCACGAACCCCAGCATGGCGGCCTCGGGAACGCTGCGGCCGCATCCCACCACGAGCCAGGCCGAGCCCAGGAGCAGGATCAGGAGTGTGCCTGTGGTGAGTGCCAGCGGCCGCGCCCACGCCTCGCGGCCTCGGGCCAGACGGCCCACGAGCCAGGCGGTGAGTGGGAAGGCGAGCAGATAGCCCGCAGTGGGGCCGGCCAGGACCTCCAGGCCGCCGCCCGCGGTGAAGACAGGCATCCCCATCGTCCCGAGCCCCAGATAGAGCACCTGGCTGGCGGCGCCGCCCAGGGCGCCAAGCGTGGCACCTGATAGCAGGACGACCATTGTCTGCAGAGACACCGGCACAGGCGAGAAGGGGAGTGGGACCTTCACGTGCGCGCTCAGAACCATGGCCGCGGCAAAGCCACACACTCCCAGAGCCAGAGCCAGCACCTGCCTCCGGACCGAGACCCGGCGGAACGAGACGGCGATTGCCTGCACAAACAAGGGCGATTCCCTCCCGTGGCTTGTTCCCCGTCCCGGTTCCAGGGCTCGACGGCCCACCGAACGCGAGGGGCGAGGCCGACGACTGCTTGCGGAGAACCGCAACCTGCACTATCATTGGATTGTAGCACTACCCCAGCCCTGAGACAAGCGAGGGCCACAGGCCAATGTACCAAGAGCGCTTTCTTTACGACACTATCCCCGCCCGGCCGTCCTGCCATGCCGGGACCATTCTCGAGCTGCCCAGCGGTGAGTTCCTGGCCGCCTTCTATGCCGGTACTCGCGAGGGTGCGCCGGACGTGGCCGTCCTCACGGCGCGCCTGCGTTCTGAACTCGACGACTGGTCTGAACTGACCACGGTGATCGACACTCCGGGCAAGTCCGAAGGCAACCCGGTCCTGCACGTGGACACATATGGCCACGTGTGGCTGTTCTACGTTACCCAGCAGGAGCCGGGCTGGGACTACGTGCTCCTGTATGCCATGAAATCTGAAGACGAAGGACGCACTTGGGAGGAGCCTGTGCCGCTCAGTGAGGAGCAGGGCTGGATGGTGCGTAACAAGCCCATCCGCCTCAGGAGTGGCCGCACGGTCTTGCCCTGCTACGATGAGGTCAACTGGCGCGGCTTCTGTCTGGTCTCGGACGATGAGTGCGTCACGTGGCGCAGGTCCGGCTGGATGGAAGGACCGGTCACGGTGATTCAGCCCACGCTCATTGAGCGGCCGGACGGCTCCATCCTCGCGCTGCTGCGGAACGGAGCGCCCGAGGACCGGCCTGAGCAGCGGGTACTCTGGCAGTCCGTGTCCACAGACGGTGGGATGAACTGGTCGCTCTGCGAGCCCACGGAACTGCCCAACCCCGACAGCGGCGCCGACATGACCGGTCTGGACAGCGGCAACGCCGTGCTGGTCTACAACGACACCAAGAAGGGACGCTCGCCCCTGACGGTGGCGTTGTCGGAAGACGGCGGCCGCACCTGGCCCATACGGCGCAACCTGGAGACCGAACCCGCCGAGTTCTCCTATCCCGCGGTGATCCAGCACCTGGACGGCAATATCAACGCCCTGTATACGTACAAACGCACGCACATGAAGCACGTCATCTTCGACGAGGCCTGGGTGCGCGGCGAGGATGAGTGAGCCGGGAGACAGGCGGGCGGCGGGCCGGTGTCCATCGCGAACGGCCCGGCACCGCCCGGACCTACACACCGCGACTTGCGGTCGGATGCTGTCTGCGCCGTGACTGCGCTCGCGCCGCGCGGTCGCAATGGCCTGTCGTGTCGAGCCGCAACGCAGGGCGTCCCCCGTACAGGCCGAGGACGACGTCGCCCAAGAGCAGGTCCCGTTCTCGGTGCCGGGCTCGGCCGGCGTCTCACGACTGAGTCCGGGCCGCCGGTTTCCTCGCCGACGGCACGGTGCCCGGGGCTGTGGCGCCGGTCTCGTCTCCGGATGGGCTGATGTCGCGCCGCGGCCCCTGGCCCTCCTTGTCCGTCTGCGGGTCAGCCTCATGGCTCGCCACCACCAGCGGCACACAAGACCACAGGAGCCGCGGTACGCTGCCGCTCGATCCCCGGGACGGCGAGACGGGGTACACGCCCCGTGAGCCCTCCGCGTCACCAGACCGGGCGTTGCTTCCCGCGGCGGCCGCCGGCAAGCAGCTCTCCACCCGCGACTGGACTGCCATCGTTGCGGTCTGCTCATCTGCCCGCCTGCGGCGGGGGCACTCTGAGGATCCGGCGGCGGCCGATCGACGCCGCCTCGCCGTCCCGTGCGTCGTCCCAAGACCACGCGCAGCGCCACCTCCGCGGCGGTGTCCGACTGCGGGGCCCCCCGCGCTTGACCGCGCGGAAGTGCCCGTGGCGTGCATCGGGGCCCGTCGGGGTCGGCAGGGATTCGGCGCTGGAGCGGGAACTCTCCCGGCCAGATGCGAGTTTCGCCGCAACGGAGGTTGCCCCAATGGCCGATCCCCTACTGTGGGAACACATGACCGTCGAAGATATCCGCCTCGCCATGCAGACGACGCAGACCGTACTGATCCCCTGCGGCTGTATCGAGCAGCACGGCTACCACCTGCCCACCCGCACCGACTGCTACGCGGCGGAGGCCATCTGCCGCGGGGCCTCCGCGGCCACCGGATGCCTGGTGGCCCCCACCGTGGCCTATACCTTCTCCGGGGGCGAGCTGCCCGGCACGATCAACATCCCCACCCCGGTAGTGAGCCTCCTCGTGATGGAGATCCTGCGCGACCTGTCCCGCCAGGGGTGGCGCAACCTGGTGCTCGTGCAGGGCCACGGGGGGAGTGAGAACGTCCAGGCCATCCACGCTGCGGCGGACATGTTCCTCCGCGCCCACCCCGACCGTTCCGGGATCAACGTGGCCGTCCACATGATCGGCCAGGGCTCGCCTCTGGCGGCCGAAGGCCTCGCCTCCCGCGACTTCCACGCCGGTTATGTGGAGACGTCGCTGATACTGGCCATAGCCCCGGAAGACGTCAGGGAGGGCAGGGAGCTGGACACACCGGAGCTGGTGGAGATGATGCGGCAGGACCCGGACAACTACCAGCTTCGCACCAAGAACGTCGAGCATCCAGACGTGGTACCGCACATTCACCAGCGCCCCGAGATACAAGTCGGGATCATGGGCGATCCGGAGAGGGCCAGCGCCGAACTGGGGCGGCGCATCATCGACGAGTCGGTGGAGACGTTGGTGGAGCTGATCGGCAGACTGGAAGAGAGATGACGGCTCGTCGCGGGCAGAGGCGACGAGCCCGGCGCGGCGCATGGACCAAACACAGCCGACGAGGAGAGAGCATCAGTGAAGAAGACTTCCGTGGACTTCCTTCGCGCCCTTATCGAGGCACCATCCCCCTCGGGCTTCGAGCAGCCCGCCCAGCGCGTGGTGCGCCAGAGAGTGGAGGAGCTCTCAGACGAGCTACGCACCGACGTGCACGGGAATGTGATCGCCGTCAAGAACCCCGGGGGCTCCCCGAGGGTCATGCTCGCCGGCCACTGCGATCAGGTGGGCATGATGATCCAGCACATCACCGACGACGGGTACCTGAAGTTCGCCAGTATCGGGGGCATTGACGCCACGGTGCTGGCCGGCGCTCAGGTGGTTGTGTATGGCGAGAAGGGTGCGGTACCGGGCGTGGTGGGGCGCAAGCCGGTGCACTTGATGAAGCCCGAGGAGCGCGACAACGCCAAGATCAGCATTGACAGTCTGTTCATCGACATCGGCGCCAAGGACAAGAAGGCCGCGCAGAAGCTGGTACAGATCGGCGACTGCGCCACCTACAAGCTGGGCATGGTGGACCTCGAGGGTGACCTCCGCGTCTCCCCGGGGTTCGATGACAAGGTGGGCGCCTTCGTCGTCATGGAAGCCCTGCGCCTGCTGAAGGGCAAGAACATCGACTGCGCGCTGTACTGCGTGTCAACCGTACAGGAGGAGATCGGCCTTCGCGGCGCATCTACCAGCGCCTTCGGCATCGACCCTCTCGTGGGTATTGCCGTGGACGTCACCCATGCCACGGACTACGCCGATGTGGACGGCTCCCGTACCGGGGTCATCAACATGGGAGAGGGGCCGGCAATCGCCCGGGGCCCCAACATCAACCCGCGGGTAGGGCAACTGCTGCTCGACACGGCTAAGGACAAGAAGATTCCGTACCAGGTGGAGCCGGAGCCCCGGGGCACGGGGACGGATGCCAACGCGATCCAGGTGACACGGGCCGGAGTTGCGGCCGGTCTGGTGAGCATCCCCAACCGCTACATGCACACTCCGGTGGAGGTCGTCCACCTGGGCGATCTGGAGCACGCCGCCGAGCTGCTGGCGGAGGCGGTGACCCGGATCGACGACAAGCTGGATTTCGTGCCACTGTAGAGCCTGCCGGGAAGGCAAGGCGCCGGAGAGCAGGGGGCAGAGGCCGTCGCCTGCAGATTGAGCGCCCGTACGTATAGCCGCATTTCATTGTGCTTAGATGGTTTTGTTGCACGGAAAGACTGCATATGATATCATGATGTGAAAGATGTTCTGGCGTGAGAGTGCGGTGCAGGCGGTGGCCTTCCATCCAGAGGCGCGGCCGAGAAGTCTGGTTGGCCCGGTTCCTGTCATTCTGAGCCTCCATCTCGCGCAGCGAGACAGCGAGGGATTTCACCGAATGCCGGGAGACTCTTCGAGTTGCTCCCTCCGGGAGCGGACGCTCTGGCAATGACATTCCCGACGAGTTCGAGGTTTTCGGCCGCACCTTTATCGCGTCGCTTTGGCAGGTTGCGGACGCTTTGTACCGAGACGAGTGGCGGGCGGGCGGGTGGCATACCTGTCGCCCGCCACATTTGCGTCGGCAGGGGGGTGTCTTGCGCACACGGCGCTGGCGAGCCGCAACTTCCGTCCTGGGGGCCACCCCGCCCCGTCGTCGGCGAGACTCAGGAGGAACGCTCTTTGGTGGATAACGAGGCTCTCAAGAAGCTTTCACCAGGCGCGCAGGCGCTCGTGCGGCGAGCGGTGCAACTGGCCACGGCCGGAGGCGCCGATGTTTCGGGGGGCAACCACTGGCTGGCGGCGCTCTTGGAGAGACCTGGACCGATGGCCCAACGGCTGGCGGGAGTAGACCCGACGGCGGAACGTCGCCGGTCGATGACCTGCTGTCGCAGGGGGACTTCGGCGCTGAGCTCAGCGCCGATGACCTGGTGTCCAGGGCCGCGGACAGGGCCGCGGGCCGTGGCGCGCCGCACGGTACAGAGACCGACGTGGCGGCTACCATCCTGGTCGCGGCCGGCCTGAACGTGGAGCCGACGCCCGGTGGCTCTCCGGGCGCAGGTTCGCCCTGCGCCGAGCCGGGCACCGGAGTGGCGCCGGCGACACCGACGATCGACAAGTTCGGTCGCGACCTGACCAGGGAGGCCGCCGAGGCGAAGCTTCTGCCCGTGATGGCGACATCTTCTTCGAGCACTCGATCGTGGGCTCCACCTGCGACCGCGAGGAGCTCAAGGCTTTGGTCATGGCCGTCGCCACCACCGCCGACAGGCTGGATGATGAGATCGTTGCCAAGTGGGGCGGCGAGAGGGCAATGGACAAGCTGGGAGAGTAGCGGGCCCGCAAGGGGTTCTGGGGCACCCTTCGATGGGTGCCCCCATCCGTTGTCCTGTCGAGACCAAGGGTCCGGCGTCCGTCTCGGCCTGTCGGCCGCGCGTCGCCGGCTGAGGGCGCCGGTGTGACCGAGTCGTTCATTCGGCCCTCACCAGGAAGAGGCGGTCGATGAAGGTGGCCGCCACGCGGCCGTAGGCCCCCGCTCCGTTGGGCTGGACCTGGATGGTGGCGCCTTTCTCCAGCCGGTGTACCCCAAGGTCCACGGTTGTGTACCCCCCGCCACCCGGCACCACCACGCGGCTGACCTCGCCGGCGCCCCCGTCCGGCCTGTTCCAGGCGTAGATGCCTACCACGACGGCACTCTCCTGCTCTTCGTCGGCCTCGGCGCGGAGCACGGCATAGGCACGCCAGCGTCCGGCGAGATGCTGCGGCAGCTTGAACCGGGCCTCCAGATCGGGGGCTAGGCCCTCGAGCCGAAGGGCTTTGCCATCGCCGGCGGCCTCATCGTCCACTACGGTTCCGGCGCTCTCGGCAGTCACCGTCAGCCTGTCCTCCTGGATCTCCTCCCAGGCCCATGCAGGGAGTTTCCGGCACTCCGGTGGTGCCGCCCCGCGGCGGACCGGGAACAGGTCCCTGAGCTTGCCCACGTACTCGCCCAGGTTCGCCCACTCACGGTAGGTGCCCGTCCCGAACTCGTTGCCGGCAACGACCTCCACCGCGGCATACGGGTCCTCGGGGCCGAGGAAAGTGCGCCCCTCACGGACCGCCGCCTGACGTAGCTCTCGGTAGCGCTCGATCCACACCACGTCGATGGCGAGCCGCGCCCGACGCACGCGGAAGGACAGCGTCGGATTGGTGGCCACCGCGACCGCGGCGGCGTCGAAGAGGCGGGTGGCGGCGTTGAGGTCCTCCAGCGAGAGCCAGTGGCGCGTGGTGGCGTCGTAGACGCCCAGCCACAGGCCCGGGTCGCGGTGGATAGCT